>SVFL01000005.1 GCA_015056885.1 Lachnospiraceae bacterium | reverse complement strand
GCGAAGCACGTAAAAAGAAAAGCTTAGAGATCGTTTGACGAGCACCGCGAAAGCCCTGCGCGACAGCGCAGGGGCGTGCGAAGCACGTAAAAAGAAAAGCTTAGAGGTTGTTTGACGAGCACCGCGAAAGCCCTGCGCGGCAGCGCAGGGGCGTAAAACAGAAAGAAAGAAGAGAGGAAAAATATGAACAATAGAAAAAAGGAAACTATTTGTACCGATATCCGCCGTTTTGCAGAGGTAGTCTGCAAGGCTGTATCAGAGGAGCTTGGAGGCGACTCACAGGTGAAACTGCAGGAAGTTATCAAGAACAACGGAGTTGTTTTGCAGGGACTGATTATCTTGAACGGAAGAAGTAATCTTTCCCCCACAATTTATCTGAATCCATTTCTGGAGGCTTATGAGAACGATATACCGTTGGCTGATATTGTTGCCAGAATTCTGGATATTTACAATAGAGATTTGCCTACGGAGAGTGTAAATATGAATTTTTTCAGGGATTTTGAGAAGGTTAAAGACAGAATCTGCTACCGTGTAATCAGCAGAGAACGGAACAGAAGCCTTCTGGAACGTATTCCGCATATTGATTTTCTGGATTTGAGTATTTGCTTTTTCTATTCATATGAGGATGTTACCTTGGGAGACGGTTCTATTCTTATCTATAACAATCATATGGATATCTGGAGATGCAATGTGGAGAAGCTTTTGGATTGCGCAAAAGTGAATACACCGCGTATTTATGTGAAGGATATTATTAATATGGGAGAGTTGCTGGAGGAGCTTTCGTCCGGGATGCAGGAGGCTGTGGAACTTCCCATGTATGTTATGAGTAACAAGCAGCGGACTTTTGGTGCGGCAACAATTTTGTATCCGGACGCTCTTGGGGCGATAGGGAAAATGTTTAAGGAAAATTTTTATATTTTACCCAGTTCTATTCATGAGATTATTTTATTGCCGGAGCATGCAGCAAGCCCGGTGGATATTATGCGGGATATGGTGAAAGATATTAATTTTACGCAGGTTGCACCGGAAGAAGTACTTTCTGATAATGTTTATTTCTATGACCGTCTGGCGAATCATGTCAGAATATGTAAGTTCTAATTTTCTTATTTATTTCACAAAATCAAGGTAGACAGGATAAAACTTTTATGATATTATAGTCAGGGTGATGTAACAAAATTGTAACATTTTTGCATCCGTAGTCTAATGGATAGAACGGAGGCCTCCGACGCCTTTAATGTAGGTTCGATTCCTACCGGATGCATTTTACATCACCCTGACTTGTAGAAAGGATTATTTATGTTTAAAGATAAAATGCGCCTTGTGGGCGACTTTATATTAAAGAACAATAAGATTGTATTTCCGCTTGTAGGTATTTTGGCGGTAGCGATTACGGTTTCTGCGGCATTGGGGGCTGTAAGCAGTCGTAAGGCAGAGGATATTATGCCGGAGTCTTCCGCCGGTGTAGAAACAGAAGTTGATGTTTCTGCAAATGTTCCGTTGGTAGAGAATGAAGATGCTGCGATCAAGGAACTGATTATGAACTATTACAATGCACAGGCAATCGGTGATTTAGAGACTTTGAAAACCTTGTGCGATGAGATTTCTGAGTTGGATATGCTTTCTTTTGAAGAGAAGGCCAATTATATCGAGTACTATCCTGCCATTGAAATTTATACTAAGAAGGGTATGAATGAGGGCGAGACGATTGTATATGTGTATTATCGGATGACTTTTGTAAATCACGAAGAAGAGTTTCCGGGATATACTTCACATTATGTGTGTACCGCTGAGGATGGCTCTCTGTATATTAAGAGAGGTAATTTCAGTGAAGAGTTGAACAATTACACCAGTATGGTGTGTGCTCAGGATGATGTTGTAGAGTTCAATAATCGTGTTATTGCGGAGTATGATGCCTTTAAGGAGTCTTATCCGGAGCTTGCGTCTTATCCTGAGGAGGTTATGACTCAGGTTAATATGACGGTCGGCGTGAGATGGTCTGAAATGCAGAGCGCGGCGGAAGGTGATGTATCCGGTGGTGATGTCAGTGGCGGTGATGTGAGCGGTGGAGATGTGTCCGGTGGTAATGTGCCTACAGGACCGATGTATGCGATTGCAACTACAACTGTTAATGTGCGTAGTTCTGACAGTCAGCAGGCTGATAAACTGGGCAAAGTTACGGAAGGTGCCAGACTGGAAGTGCTTGAGGTGCGTCCAAATGGATGGACAAAGCTTGTTTATGAAGGTAAAGAAGGTTATATCAAATCTGAATTTTTGCAGATGGAAGAAGTCGTTCAACAACCTAGTGCAGAAGGTGTAGAGGTAACGGGTACTGTTACCGCGACCACCAATGTCAATGTGCGTGCAGAGGCCAGTGAGACTGCAGAGAAGCTTGGTAAGCTTCTTGGTGGTGAGAGTGTGGAACTGATTGGCAGAGAAGGCGACTGGTGCAAAATTAAGTTTGGCGGCGTAATCGGTTATGTAAAGGCTGAGTTTGTACAGTAACTGTATGGATTGAATAAATCCAAAATAATTGCGTATAATAGAATAGACAAGAAGAAGAAGGCTTCCTGTGGATACAGGGAGCCTTTTTGCATAATTGTGTTTATCAAGGAGGTATTCTATGAAGGCGCAGGAAGAAGCCGTTTACAGGGAAATACAGCGGAATGCTGAAAATGCAATTACTGCTATAGAGACAGTATGGGACAAGGTGTATGATACAGATTTGTCTTTGCAGATATCAAGACAATCTTTGAAATATGCTCAGATTCGCGGGGAAGCCATGCAAGCGCTTTTGGATGAGAATGCAACCCCTTACAGAAGTAATCAGCTTGCAGATATGAAATTGAAGGCGGCTATACATTATAATACCCTTTTGAATACCAGTACCGGTAGAATTGCAGAATTAATGATTCGAGAGCGTAATGAGGGACGAGTACAGTTAGAAAGGGTGCTTAGAAACAATGAGGAGGCAGGAGAGAAACCTCGGGCATTAGCAAGACAATTAATGGAGTTTCAACAGAAGAGTATCAAGAACTTGCAGGATTATTTATAAGATTGTATACATGTATAATTTTTGTGCAAAATGCATGAAAACAGATAAAAAACTTTTATAATTTAGAGCGATAAAGTAGGTTGTGCATTTTTTGATTTCAGTATATAATTAAAAACGCAAGATTTACACTTAGTTTAAAGGAGGACATATAAAATGTCATACGTAGATGAGGTTTATGAGCTAGTTGTTGCGAAGAATCCTGCACAGCCGGAGTTTCATCAGGCAGTAAAGGAAGTTTTGGAGTCTTTGAGAGTTGTTATCGAGGCTAACGAGGAGGCATACCGTAAGGATGCTCTTTTGGAGAGACTGGTTACTCCTGAGAGACAGATTGTTTTCCGTGTTCCCTGGGTAGATGACAAGGGTCAGGTTCAGGTAAATAATGGTTTCCGTGTACAGTACAATTCCGCAATTGGACCTTACAAGGGAGGTTTGAGACTTCATCCTTCTGTAAATCTCGGTATTATTAAGTTCCTTGGTTTCGAGCAGATTTTTAAGAACTCTTTGACCGGTCTGCCTATCGGTGGCGGTAAGGGTGGTTCTGACTTCGATCCCAAGGGCAAGTCTGACAGAGAGGTTATGGCATTTTGTCAGAGCTTTATTACTGAGCTCTACAAATACATTGGCGCTGATACTGACGTTCCTGCAGGTGACATCGGTACCGGTGCAAGAGAAATTGGTTACATGTATGGACAGTATAAGAGACTGACCGGACTTTATGAGGGTGTTCTGACCGGTAAAGGTCTGTCTTACGGCGGTTCCCTGGCTAGAAAGGAAGCAACCGGTTATGGTTTGTTGTATCTGACTGCTGAGATGCTTAAGTGCAACGGCAGTGATATTGCCGGCAAGACTGTTGCTGTATCCGGTTCCGGTAACGTAGCAATCTATGCTATTCAGAAGGCACAGCAGCTTGGTGCTAAGGTTGTTACCTGCTCTGATTCCACCGGTTGGATTTATGATTCTGAGGGTATCGATGTAGCACTTCTTCAGGATGTAAAAGAAGTTAAGCGTGCAAGACTGACTGAGTATGCAGCTGCAAGACCTTCTGCGGAGTATCATGATAAGGCTTCTGAGGGTACTAATCAGTGGTCTGTTAAGGTTGATATTGCACTTCCTTGTGCAACTCAGAATGAGTTGAATCTGGATGATGCTAAGGCATTGGTTGCTAATGGCGTAATAGCTGTTTGTGAGGGCGCTAACATGCCTACTACTATGGAGGCTACTGAGTACCTTCAGGCAAATGGTGTATGGTTCTGTCCCGGCAAGGCTGCAAATGCAGGTGGTGTAGCTACCTCCGCTTTGGAGATGAGCCAGAACAGCGAGAGACTTTCTTGGACTTTTGAGGAGGTAGATGCTAAGCTTCAGACCATTATGGTAAATATTTTCCACAATCTTGATGATGCTGCTAAGAAGTATGGCATGGAGGGCAACTATGTTGCTGGCGCTAATATTGCAGGATTCTTGAAGGTTGCTGAGGCTATGACTGCTCAGGGTGTTGTATAAAAGATAAGCTATGTATATTTAGGAACAGTAATTAAAGCCACCATTAAGGTGGCTTTAATTTGTGGGCACTAAACATTTTTAAACAGTATTTTATATAGTTTTTGGGCATAGGAAAAATATGCTCCTATGCCCGAATCCTCAATTTTTTTCTGTTTAGAGCAGTGTTGCCTGATAAAGATAAAATAATAAAAAATTCCATAGCATATTGACAACTATGAATAAAAGATGTAATATATAAACACTTTAAGGCTTTAAAGTGTAACGGTTTAAAGCGCGATAGAACATGACGGTAAGCACACAGAAGGCTGCCAAACGCCGTGTACAACGAATGTTTTAGAAGACCGAACGTTTAGCCTGAAATAATATAAAAGTATACCTGGAGGATATTATGGAACAGAACAAGGGTAATTTAATTGCATTCAGACCGGATATTAAGGTGGTTGACTGTACACTGCGTGATGGTGGACTGGTTAATAATTTTGCATTCTCAGATGAGTTTGTAAAGGATTTGTACCGTACCAATATCAAGGCCGGTGTTGACTATATGGAGTTTGGTTATAAGGCTTCCAAGGAGATTTTCAAAAAGGAAGACTATGGCAAGTGGAAATTCTGTGAGGAAGAGGATATCCGTGCGGTTGTTGGAAATAATGATTTTGATTTAAAGATTTCTGTAATGACGGATGTGGGCAGAACAGATTATAAGAATGATATTTTGAAGAAGGAAGACAGTGTCATTGATATGGTGCGTACCGCAACTTATATTCACCAGATTCCTGCTGCAATTGAGATGATTCAGGATGCACATGAGAAAGGTTATGAGACTACAGTAAATATCATGGCTATTTCAAAGGTGCGTGAGGAAGAGCTTTACAATGGTTTGGAGATTCTTGCAGAGAGTGATGTAGATGTGATTTATCTGGTGGACAGCTTTGGGGCATTCTATCCGGAACAGGTGCGCAGACTGACTGATAAATATATGGATATTGCTGAGAAGCATGGCAAGAGAATCGGCATTCATGCACATAATAACCAGCAACTTGCTTTTGCTAATACTATTGAGGCAGCAAGTAAGGGCGCAAGCCTTCTGGATGCTACTGTAAGCGGTATGGGTCGTGGTGCAGGTAACTGCTATATGGAGTCTTTGCTGGCGTTCCTTAGAAATCCCAAGTACAATTTGGTGCCTGTTATGGATTTTGTGGAGAAGTACATTAAGGCTGAGAAGGAGAAAGGCAGTGTATGGGGATATGATATTCCTTATCTGCTTACCGGAGTGCTGAATTCTCATCCTTCCGCTGCGATTAAGTTCATGGGAGATAAGAGAGAGGATTATTCCAGATTCTATCAGGAATTGTTAGACAATATGGAGTAAAAGAATCAGGGCAGATGCCATTTGGCGTCTGCCCTGAAGTTTATGCTTCTACATTATTTCTGCGCTCGTTATATGCATCAAGAATGCCATGGATTTTCTCGGTGGTAGCAAGTACGTTGGAGAGAGATACATCATGATTCATAAAGTCAATGATGGAAGTGATAAACTTGCTCATATCAGCCTCGATAAAGTAAGGCTTGGTGTAGAGATTGGGGTCGAGGTAGGTCAGGTTGGTGGTTACCACCTTATCAAAATCGCCTCTCTCATAAGCTGCATCAAAAGCATCTAAACCGTCGGTAAACAGTCCAAAGGTACAGCAGATAAATACGCGACGTGCGTTCATTT
Organism: Lachnospiraceae bacterium; assembly: GCA_015056885.1. Taxonomy (GTDB): domain Bacteria; phylum Bacillota; class Clostridia; order Lachnospirales; family Lachnospiraceae; genus Acetatifactor. The sequence goes on along the minus strand of SVFL01000005.1, from coordinate 87,143 downwards.
TTTTCAACTGACGGGCTGTATCTAACATGCTTCCGCCGGAGGAAATCATATCGTCGATAATGATGATATCCTTGCCTTCGATATTGTCACCTAAGAATTCATGTGCTACAATAGGGTTCTTGCCGTTTACAATAGTAGAATAGTCGCGGCGTTTGTAGAACATACCGGTATCTACACCAAGAACGGTTGCAAAGTAGATTGCGCGGTCCAAAGCACCCTCATCGGGGCTGATAACCAAAAGATGGTCCTTGTCAATAATCAAATCATCCTCGGCACTAAGTAATGCCTTGATAAACTGGTAAGGCGGAGTGAAATTGTCAAATCCGTTCAAAGGGGTAGAGTTGGCTACTCTGGGGTCGTGAGCATCAAAGGTGATGAAATTGGATACGCCCATGTCGCGAAGCTCTTTCAATGCATATGCACAGTCAAGGGACTCTCGGCCACTTCTTTTGTGCTGTCTGCCTTCATACAGGAAGGGCATAATTACATTAATTCGGTGAGCTTTGCCGTTACATGCTGCGATAACACGTTTTAAATCCTGATAATGATCATCGGGAGACATGTGATTGGTGTAGCCGTTCATATTATATGTAATGCTATGGTTACAGACATCAACCAAAACAAATACATCTTTACCGCGGATGGACTCGTTGAATTCTGCTTTGGCCTCACCGCTTCCAAAACGGGGAATGCTTACATCTGCAATATAATTTTCTTCAATATAACCGTGAAATGCAGGGTCATTTTTTACTTTGTCGTTTTTAATGCTTTTACGGAAATTTACCATATAATCATTAATTCTGCGGCCCATTTTCTCTGCAGAAGGCAGAGCTACAATTTTTAAAGGGGCTACAGGCATTGCATTTTCCAGTTCTCGTAAATTGGGCATGATGTTCCTCCAAATGGTATTTTGTAATAGAAATGTATATATTTAAGTAGAAAAATAAAATCTACCATATAATTTATAACATTCTGCTAGTGACACGTCAAGGAATTTCTTGTATTATTGTAGATAGTGAGGAGATTAAAATGAAGAAACAACATATTATAAAATCAATTAAAGAAAACAGTATTGCACAGGAACTGGAGTTGGAAGCCGGAGATAAAATTCTCGCAATCGATAATACGGAAATAGAGGATATCTTTGACTATCAGTTTCTTATTCAGGACAGCTATATTGAGATGCTCGTGGAGAAATCGGACGGAGAGCAGTGGCTTTTAGAAATCGACAAGGACCCGGATGAAGATTTGGGCATTGAATTTGATAACGGACTGATGGATGATTATCGCAGGTGTCATAATAAATGTATTTTCTGTTTTATTGACCAGATGCCTAAGGGAATGAGGGAGACTTTATATTTTAAGGATGATGATTCCAGGCTTTCCTTTTTGCAGGGCAATTATGTGACCCTGACTAATATGTCTGACCATGATATTGAGAGAATTTGCAGATACCATCTTTCGCCCATTAATATTTCTTTTCAGACTATGAATCCAGAGCTTCGCTGTAAGATGTTAAACAATCGTTTTGCAGGAGAAGCGCTGAAGAAAGTGGACAGACTGAATGAAGCGGACATTGTTATGAATGGGCAGATTGTGCTCTGTAAGGGGGTAAATGATGGCGCAGAGTTGGAGTATAGCATCAAGGAGCTTATGAAGTATATTCCTAATCTGCAGAGCGTGTCTGTCGTTCCGGTGGGATTGTCAAAATATAGAGATGGTTTATATCCTTTGGAGCCTTTTGAGAAGGAAGATGCCAAAGCGGTTCTGGAACTGATTCACAGATATCAACAGGAATGCTTTGAAAAGTATGGTTGTCATTTTATTCATGCCAGCGATGAATGGTATGTGCTTGCAGAAGAGGAACTACCGGAGGAAGAACGATATGACGGCTATTTGCAGCTGGAAAACGGCGTGGGTATGTTAAGGCTTCTGTTGGATGAGTTTAACGATGGATTAGCGCGTCTGGATGAAGTATGTCCGGAGGCTGCAAAGTTTTGTTGTAAAACGGATGATGCCATGCAGAAGCATACAATTTCCATGGTTACAGGCCTTTTGGCACTGCCTTATATTCAGCGTATGTGTGATGCTGTGATGGAGCAGTTTCCTCAGTTGGACATTCATGTTTATGGAATTTGTAATGACTTCTTTGGGGAGCGGATTACTGTGTCGGGACTTCTGACAGGCCAGGATATTGCTGCACAGCTTAAAGAGAAAGATTTAGGTGAACGGGTATATCTGCCCCAGAATGTACTTCGCAGTGGTGAAACCGTCTTTTTGGACGATTTGACCGTATCTGAGTTGGAAGAAACTTTACAAGTTCCGATTTATATTGTAAAATCTAGTGGATATGATTTTTTGGAGGCCGTACTCGAAGTGTTAGAGTAGAGTCCGGACGTAGTGATTAACAGAAGCAACAGAACAGGAGATTTGAAATGGCAAACAGAAAATCCAAGCCGATTGTAGCAGTGGTTGGCCGTCCCAATGTAGGAAAGTCCACATTGTTTAATGCATTGGCAGGAGAGAATATATCAATTGTAAAGGATACTCCCGGTATTACCAGAGACCGTATTTATGCGGACGTTACCTGGCTTGACAGGAATTTTACCTTGATTGATACCGGTGGTATTGAGCCCGATTCCAAGGATGTAATTTTGTCCCAGATGCGTATGCAGGCGGAAATCGCCATGGAGACTGCAGATGTAATTATTTTCCTTGTAGATGTAAAACAGGGATTACAGGATTCCGATGCCAAGGTGGCGGATATGCTGAGACGTTCTCACAAGCCTGTGGTATTAGTAGTTAATAAAGTGGATAGTTTCCAAAAGTATATGGCTGATGTTTATGAGTTCTATAATCTGGGTATTGGAGACCCTCATGCAATTTCTGCGGCAAACCGTATGGGGTTGGGGGATATGCTGGAGGAAGTAGTGTCTCACTTCCCTGATATCAGTGAAGAGGAAGAGGAGGATGAGCGTCCCCGTGTTGCCATCATTGGTAAGCCCAATGTAGGCAAGTCCTCCCTGATTAACAAGCTGCTTGGTGAGGACAGACTGATTGTATCTGATATTGCAGGCACGACCAGAGATGCGGTAGATACTGAGGTTACCTTTAATGATAAAGAGTATGTCTTTATTGATACAGCAGGTTTGCGCCGTAAGAACAAGATTAAGGAAGAACTGGAGCGTTACATGATTGTTCGTACCGTCAGTGCGGTAGAGAGAGCGGAGATTGTAGTGCTGATGATTGATGCTGTGGAAGGTGTTACCGAACAGGATGCCAAGATTGCTGGCATTGCCCATGACAGAGGCAAGGCTGTTATTATTGCAGTAAATAAATGGGATGCTTTGGAGAAGGATGATAAGACCATCTATCGTTTCACGGAGAAGGTTAGAAATACTTTGTCCTTTATGCCTTATGCAGAGATTTTGTTTGTATCTGCAAAGACAGGACAGCGTCTGCCCAAGCTTTTTGAGACCATTGATATGGTAAGTGAGAATCACGCTATGCGAGTGTCCACCGGTGTGCTTAATGAGATTATGGCAGAGGCAGTGGCTATGCAGCAACCTCCATCAGACAAAGGTAAGAGACTGCGTTTGTACTATATCACTCAGGTTGCGGTGAAGCCCCCTACATTTGTTATTTTTGTGAATGACAAGGAACTGATGCATTTTTCATACACAAGATATATTGAGAATCAAATCCGTGATACTTTTGGATTCAAGGGTACACCACTGAGATTTATTATCAGAGAGAGAAATGAAGAAAAATAAAATATACGGAGATTGATAATGGAAAGATTAATTTGTGTAGCCATCGGTTATGTGTTTGGTCTTTTTCAGACTGCATTTATTTACGGCAAAGCCCATGGCATCGATATCAGAGAGCACGGCAGTGGTAATTCCGGAACGACCAATGCGCTGCGTGTGCTTGGCAAGAAAGCAGGCCTGATTGTTTTTTTAGGCGATTTGTTGAAGTGTGCACTGGCAGTCTGGGTGACGAAACTGATTTTTGGGGAAAGTCATCCCGATACTGTATATCTGCTGAGTCTGTATGCGGCAGCCGGCGCTATTTTGGGGCATAATTTTCCTTTTTATATGGGATTTAAGGGTGGTAAAGGAATTGCAGCTACAGCAGGAATGGTTGTAGCGTTGCATCCTTATTATATCCCTGTGTGTGCAACTTTGTTTTTTGTAGTATTTTTTGTTACACATTATGTGTCTTTGGGTTCACTTCTTCTCTATGTAGGAGTGGTTGTGGAGACAATTATATTAGGGCAACTGGGTGTGTTTGAGCCGGCATCTCAGGAAACATTGATTGAGATGTATGTGTTGGCTTTTGCATTGGCAGCTATGGCATTTTGGCGTCACAGAGAGAATATTAAGCGTTTGGTGCGTGGTGAGGAGCGCAAGACTTACCTTACCAAGAAAAATAAGCTGGATGTAGAGAAAAAAGAAGAAAAATAAGCTGAATATTCAAAAATAAACGGTGGGAAACCACGGAAAAGAGGAAACATGGCAAAAGTAAGTATTCTGGGTGGCGGTACATGGGGAATTGCAATTGCAGTGCTGCTTAGTAATAATGGACATGAGATTACAGTCTGGTCTGCACTTGAGAAGGAAGTAGAGATGCTGAAAGGCACTCATGAGCACAAAATGCTTCCCGGTGTCAAGCTGGCAGATGATATGGTATTTACTACAGATGATGAGGAGGCTGTACAGGGTAAGGATTTGATTGTAATGGCAGTTGCAAGTTCTTATACCCGTTCCACAGCGAATCGTTTCAGTAAACTGATTGCTCCCAAGCAGAAGGTTGTAAATGTGGCAAAGGGTATTGAGGAGAGCACACTGATGACTCTCTCTGAGGTTATTGAGCAGGAGATTCCTCAGGCAGATGTGGCAGTTCTGTCCGGTCCTACCCATGCAGAGGAGGTTAGCAGAGGGCTTCCTACTACAATTGTAGTTGGAGCCAGAAGCAAGGCGACTGCGGAGTATATTCAGAGTCTGTTTATGAGTGAAGTGTTCCGTGTATACACAAGTCCGGATGTGTTGGGCATTGAACTGGGAGGTTCTCTTAAGAATGTTGTAGCATTGGCTGCCGGTATTGCAGATGGTCTGGGTTATGGCGATAATGCTAAGGCTGCATTGATTACCAGAGGTATTACGGAGATTGCAAGACTTGGTACTGTCATGGGTGGTAAATTTGAAACCTTCTGCGGTTTGTCCGGTATTGGTGATTTGATTGTAACCTGTGCTTCTATGCATTCCAGAAATCGACGTGCAGGTATTTTAATCGGTCAGGGTAAGACCATGGAAGAGGCCATGGAGGAAGTAAACATGGTAGTAGAAGGCGTATATTCCGCTAAGGCTGCCATGGCACTTGCGAAAAAATATGATGTGCAGCTGCCGATTATTGAGCAGGTAAATGCAGTGTTGTTTGAGGGCAAAAATGCAGATCAGGCAGTGCAGGATTTGATGCTTCGAGACAAGAAGATAGAGATTTCTGACGAAGGTTGGGCTGAATAAAGGATAGGAAAGGAGCAAATGTAAGGTTTGTTCCTTTTTTTACAAATTTCTGATTTTTTTGTAACGTTTCTATAATGCAAAACGTCATACCAAGTGAAAGGAGGTGAGTCGGTGTGAAACATGCGGATTTTAATGTGTTGTATGAGGAGCACGCGGAGCAGGTTTATAAGTTTTTATTACGGCTTTGCGGAGATTCTCATCTGGCAGAGGATTTATTGCAGGATACTTTCTTGAAAGCTATGCAGAATGTGGACAGCTTTGACAATCGATGCAAATTTACCACGTGGTTGTGTCAGATTGCCAAGAATACATATTATGATACCTGGCGTAAGAAGAAAAATCACCCTATAGAGGAATTGCCGGAGGAACTGGACAGCGGACATTCCTTTGAAGAGCAAGTTATCAACAGACAGTCGGCGCAGGAAATCCGTAAGTTGATTCATCGGCTACCGGAGCCATATAAGGAAGTTTTCTTATTGCGGCATTATGGCGAATTGTCCTTTCGTGAAATTGGAGAAATATTTGAGAAATCCGAAGTGTGGGGAAGGGTGACCTATCTTCGAGGTAAAGAAATGTTAAGGATGACTTTAAGCGGAAAGGAATGAGTGATATGAAATGTGAATTGGCAAAAGACTTGATGACACTGTATGTGGAAGGTATGTGTTCAGACGCAAGTAAGGAGGAACTGGAGAAACATTTACAGGAGTGTCCTGAATGTGCAAAACAGTTGGAAACGTTAAAAAAAGAACTTGGAAACGAGGAGATAGCGCATAAAGCAGATTATACAGAGGAAAATAAAGCTGCCTTAAAACCGATGAAGAAGGTAAAGAAGAGCCTGCTTCGCAGAAAACTGGTTGCTGTTTTCTTAGGACTTGTGTTGTTGGTAGTGATGGTGTGTATTGGTATTTTGAGTTATGGACAGATGACTAACCGGGGAATGAGCTTTTCGGCACTGGCAGATGCAATTAAACTGAAGGGTGTGTGCGAATCTTTAGTTGAAGGAGATACACAGGCACTGTTAGATGTAATCGCATTTCGATTGGAAGATGTTTATGAAGTGAGAAATGCGGGGCTTTTACATGATGATTTTGAGAACTACAAAAAAGAGTTAAAGCGGTCTATGGATGAGGCATATGCTTATCGGTTTAAGGGGAAGGATATTGATGTCAAAATAGAAAGCATATGGCTTACTCCATATGAGGAAAATCCGGCAGATAATATAGCAGCCACTGCAATTATAATTGGGTTTTATGAGGGGGATGAACTAATATATACAATGGATTTCGGTAAAGTTACCCCCAAGAAGTTTCAAGTTTGGGAGGAAGTTTATGATGACAGTCCTACATTTGTGGGTAATCTGTTGGGTTATGATGATGTACTGCTCGATATTACTTTGCGCCATGCACCCTCTAATCAGTATGACAAATTGGTTGCAGGAGAAGAAGTTGCAAGTTATGGAAGTGGTTTGTATCTGATAATTGAAAAGGGAAACACCGAAGAGGAAAAGTCTGCTTATAAAGATGTGTTGAGAGGAAAGTTAGATGCATTGTATCAAAGCAAGTGGTATATCAAGGAAGTATTCTTTGCACCTGACGAGTATAGTGTGGAAAAAAGTCGTTGGATTTACAAGGTTTGGTTTCAGATAGAGGACCAGAGTACAGGTAGTATTGCCATGATGGAGCAGCGTTTTATCTATTACAATGGAGATGTATATGTTATGGAGGATGAAGAACCGACCATTATGGCTACAAAGGGCGAAGTGTCTGCCGATATTGAGAAAATGTTGTTAGAATTGTTCCGTTAAAGTGAATTATGAATTTACAGAATAGGAAGCTTGACAATCAGGCTTCTTATTTTTATACTATTGTTTAGTAGCTAAACAAGGAGCGCAATATGAATATTTCATTTTTTGAGAACACCTATCGATTGATTAATAAATACAATCAAAAGGGTAAAGAGCCAAGGACTTATGGTACAGATGATTTGTTATATGTAGCAGAAGTACATATGCTTGAGGTAATCGGTTCTTATGAGCAGATTACCACGACACAGCTGGCGCAGGTGCTGGGAATTACGAAAGGTGCTGTTTCCCAGACCACTAATAAATTAATGAATAAGACTATGATTCATAAGAATCCTTCGTTGGAACGAGGCAATGAGGTATATATATCACTGAGTGAGAAGGGAAAAACTGTTTTTGACTATCACAGGAAGATTCATTCGGATATGTTAGAGCAGATAAATGCTGAAATTGCAAAGCTTCCGCCGGAGAGTGTAGAGGTTGTAAACAAAATCATAGCAATAGTAGACAGTTCAATTGATCAATTATAGGAGAGATGCTTATGAAAATTGAGGTATTAGGAGATAAAAAGAAACCGGCAGTTTTGCTGGTTCATGGAATGTTTTGTAATGCAGATTCTGTGAAGCATTTTGCGAAATACCTGCAAGATGAATACTATGTAATTGTGCCTACCATGTCCGGTCACTATCCGGGTTCAGCAGATTATATTTCCAAGGAAAAAGAAGCGGAAGCCATGCTGAAGTATCTTCATGATAACGAAATAGAGGAGCTTGCATTATTGCAGGGTACCTCTATGGGAGCAGAAGTGGCTTATCGGAAAAAATGCTTCCGGTTATAAAGCAATGATGACCGATTTTGCGACCGTGGCGGGTAATGTGACATCTGCCACGGTTGCAAATGTGGTAGAGACCTGCTATGCATGCAAACTTCCTGAATTTTTGACAGAGATTCAAAAACAATTTATCTTTTTCTACGCTGAAAAAGAACCCGCCCGCAAATCAGAAAAACGCTTGCAGAAAGTCTATCCCTTCGCTACATACAACACTGTCTCAGGTGTTGGACACGGCGGTCTTCAAGCCAGTAGACCCAAGGAATATGCGGAACAGTTACTGTCAATTATTCGATAGCTTTAAACGAACAGGCTCTATTGGATAGCATTAACAATCTCTGCCGTAGTCTTGGGCTTATTCATGGAATAGATGTGGATGCCGTCTACACCGGTTTGTTTCAAATCAAGAATCTGGCGTACACAATAATCAATTCCTGCCTTGCGCATATCCTCAGCATTGTCACCGTATTTAGCAATCAAATCGGCCAAAGATTTTGGTACACTGGAACCGGAAAGTGTAATGGTGGTTCCCAGCTGCTTAGCTGCGGTGATGGGCATAATGCCTGCGTGGATGGGAAGTGTAATTCCCTTTTGCAATGCTTTATCTCGGAAACGATAAAAATAGTCATTATCAAAGAACATTTGAGAGATAAACATGTTTGCTCCCATGTCCTGTTTTTGTTTCAAGTATTGCAAATCGGCTTCCAAACTAAAGGATTCCGGGTGCTTTTCGGGATAACATGCACCTGCAATCTCCATATCTGTATTTTCTTTTAAGAAACCAATCATATCACTGGCATGAGCGAAGTCTCGCGCATTAAATTGTTCGTCGGTCATATCCCTGGGGCGGTCGCCTCGAAGAGCCAGCACTTTATTTACCTTTACGGCTTTTAAAGCTTCACATACTTGTATAATGTCTTCACGCTTGCTTCCTACACAAGTCATATGTGCCAATGCGTCGATATGCAAGGTGTTTTGAATGTAGGATGCAATATCGATAGTCTTTTTGGAGCGGCTGCCGCCTGCGCCGTAGGTTACGCTGATAAAGGCAGGTTTTAATTTGCTCAGCTCGTTTAATACGTCATATGCTGCTTTGAATTCATCCTCCTTTTTGGGAGGGAATACTTCAAAGGACAGAGTCTGGTGATAACGGGATGTGTTAGCCATAAGATATCTCCTTTTTGGGTGAAAAACGATTTTCTGGAGTCAATTTTAACACGAAAACGGAACAGTTACAAGACCAATCCACTTTGTCGAAATTCTTGCTTTTACCCCATAAATAGTGTAGTATAAATGCAAGATGCATAAACTAGGAAAAGAGAGGTCGTTTATGAGTAATCAGGAATTTCAGGGAACAAAAGAATATGTGGCAAGTGAGGAGCTGATGGCCAGTGTAAATATTGCCATGGCGCTTAAGAAACCCCTTCTTATCAAGGGAGAGCCCGGTACCGGTAAAACCATGCTGGCAGAGGCGGTTGCCAAAGCTCTTAATAAGAAGCTTATTATCTGGAATATTAAGTCTACCACCAAGGCACAGGAAGGTCTGTATGTATACGATACCATTCAGAGACTTTATGATGGCCAGTTTGGTGAGGAGGGCGTGGATGATATTGCCCGTTATATCAAGTTGGGTAAACTGGGTGAGGCCTTCGATAGCGAGGAGCAGGTGGTGCTTTTGATTGATGAGATTGATAAGGCAGATTTGGAATTCCCTAATGATTTGTTGTGGGAGCTGGACCAGATGGAGTTCTATATCAATGAGACGAAGCGTACTGTTAAGGCGAAGCATCGTCCCATTGTAATCATTACTTCTAATGCGGAGAAGGAATTGCCGGATGCGTTTCTTCGTCGTTGTATTTTCCACTACATTGATTTCCCGGATAAGGAGCTTATGGCAGAGATTGTAAAGGTGCATTTTCCGGATGTGGAGGAGCATTTATTGGCGCAGGCCATGGAGGTGTTCTATGCAATCCGCGGCATGCGTGATATCCGCAAGAAGCCCAGTACATCCGAACTGATCGATTGGGTGAATGCATTGCAGATTGGTGGGATTCCTACGGCGACCATTAAGTCGGCATTGCCTTTTATCGGTGTGGTTGTGAAAAAGGATGAGGATATGGAGCTTGTAAAACATTCCGGCAATTTATTGTAGAAATGGAGACTTAAATGTTCACTAATTTCTTTGAGACACTCCGCGCTAAGGGACTGCGCGTGACATTAGGGGAGTGGCTGACCTTGCAGGAGGCTTTGGATAAGGGACTCTGCGGCAGTTCGCTGACTCAGTTTTACTATGTGGCACGTATGATTTTGGTTAAGAGCGAGACCGATTTTGATAAATTTGATATGGCTTTTGAAGAGTGCTTTAAGGCTGCTGAGCGTGAGACAGAGGTGGGTGCTGAGATGCTGCGCTGGCTCGATAAGTCCGAGATGATGGAGCTTGCCCATGAGGAGGCGAGAAATCATTTGAATCAGGTGGAAGAGGTTCAGGTGGACAAAGAGGACGTGGAAGAGAAGTTCAAGCAGCGTTTAAAGGACCAGAATGAAGAGCATAACGGCGGAAGCTTTTGGATTGGCACCATGGGTAAGACCTCCTTTGGTAACATGGGTGGTAATGTAGGTGGTGTCCGTGTGGGCGGCAAAACCGGCTACCAGTCTGCCTTTGCAGTGGTTGGTGCCAGAAAATATCGGGATTTCAGAGATGACAGAGTGCTGGATAACAGGCAGTTTCAATTGGCATTCCGTAAGCTTCGCCAGTTTTCCTCAAGGCTTGATATCCCTGAGACGGAGCTTGATATTGACGGCACGGTGGACAAGACCTGTAACAATGGCGGATGTCTTCAGATTGTCATGAAAAAGCCCCGTAAAAATGCAGTAAAATTACTTTTGCTTATGGATTCCGGCGGTACCATGATACCCTTTAGTAATCTGTTGAATGACCTGTTTCAGGCAGTGCACAAGTCCAATCACTATAAGGATGTAAAGACTTATTATTTTCATAATTGTATTTATTCTAAGCTCTATAAAACGCCGGAATGTGAGAACGGTGACTGGATTGATACGGAGTGGCTGTTCCGCAACGTAGACAGCGATTACAAGGTAATCATTGTGGGAGATGCGGCTATGGCCCCTGAGGAACTGTATTCCACTACGGGTAACTACAGAGGACCCAATGGTGGTTTGTCGGGGTATGAATGGCTTCAACTTGTGAAGCGCCATTACAAAAAGGTGGTATGGCTCAATCCCAAGATGGCACCGGGGCATGCGCCCTGGCGTGAGGCAGAGACTGCTGTGAAAGCTTTGTTCCCCATGTATAAGCTGACGGTGGATGGACTGAACCAGGCCATGATTAAGCTGATGGTGAATAAATAAGAAACAAATGGCAGGAGATAAGATATGGAGACAATTTATTTTTTCCTTTTTAGATATGGAAAATATATATTATTGCTAATTTGTATTCTGCTTGTCAAGAATGCCAATCAATTCGTTTCCAGCAAACCGGTAAAGTATGTAAAACGTTTTGATGGACGGAAAATAAGCTATGACAGGAAGTTTAAGAAAAAACAATTAAAATTATCTATAAGGCTTACATTGCTCTATTTAGTTTGTATAATAGTGGAGTTCTTGCTTTTGCTCATTGATGGGTTGGAATGGATTGGGTTAATTATGCTTCAATTACAAAATGTAGTCTTGCTACTTGTCGTGATTAATTGGTTGGTATACATAGACTGTCTGTGTTATTTGAGGCGTTTGAAAAAATGGGGCTATGAGGTACCTGAGGATAAGAGTAAATACGTTCATTTAGAACGGCTTCCCAAAGTAGAAGGAGATTTTCTCAAGTCTCCAGAGGTTAGTAGAGAAAGTGTAGCACTTGCAGTTTTGAACTGGCTTGCTGCGGTATTTACAATAATTGGTGGTATAGGATTTGCAACAGAGCATGCGGTAGTGCAGGATATTGTAAATCTTTGTATGGTAGTCATAGGGATGATTCTGATTGTCTGGGTGCTTTGTGGTATTTTTTACTGGAGACAGCGACAGTATATCCGCTATAGGGATGATGTGGAGTTTGATAACGACAGAAAGAAGAGAGTGCATTTGGCTGCCGGTTTGGGAGTGCTTGTGGGAGTTGCTATTGCAGCCGGAGCAGTATTTATGGTTATGGATTTGGGGGCAGATTATATAGAAGCCGCCAGAGAGGAAGCCGGTTACTATTGATAGGAGTAAAGGCAAAACAGGAGTTTTAGATTATGGAAATGCTTCTTTTGATAGGAGTGGTCTTTGTATGGGGGATTAAAGAGCATTTAACCCCGAAAGATAAAAAGGGACGCGCATTTATCATACAGTATGATGAGAGGGATAAAAAACGTCTTCTTGGAGTCGCTGTCGCGGTTACTGTTGTCCAATTGTTTGTTGTGCTTGGAATGTTACTGGCGTCCGAAGGTGTTTTGGCTGTGGAAGCAGGGGACTTTTGTATGTTTCTTTCCTTGGCGACAGGTTTTCTTACATTTGTTGTGTGGTTAGTTTATTTTGAGTGTCTGGGTTATTTGAAACGTCTGAAAAGAAATGGTTATGAAGTGCCTGGGAAAAAGAAAGATTATAATATGCAAGTATGCAATTTGCCGCGCAAGGAAGGAATTTTACTGCATAATGAGATTAACCGGGAAAGTGTCGTGCTTGCTGTTCTTTGTTGGCTGGTTGCTGCAGGGGTGTTTATAACAGCAATTGGTTTTTGGTTGGAATATCAAGTTATAAAAGATATGGTTAAGATATGTATGGTCCTTTTTGGAATTATGTTTATCTGTTGGATGGTTATAGGTTATTGTTATTGGATTCAGCGGTTGAATAGTAAATATCGGGATGATGTAAATATACAGTCAGACTTAAAAATCAGAGTACATTTTCTTGCTGGTTTTACTTTTATTCTTGCGATGATATTGGTTAGCAATCTATGTGTTTTGGTTATGGACCAAGGGATACAATGTGTCTGTTCTGCAAGGGAACAGGCACAGTTGGAAGAGGAGATTGACGGATAATGACAGAAATGTTCGATGCACTGGGTGCAACGATACCGGTAATATTGCTATTGGTTTTGGTACCGGGTGTGTTTTGCATGCGGAGGCAAACGGAAACAAAAGAAATCGAGAAATTAGGAAATCCTGTTTGCCGGATTCGATATGACCATCAAGATAGAATGTTCTATAGAAATCTGGCGATTTTATTAACATTATTTGCAGTATTAATCGGTGTTGCTGCACAGTTGGAAAACAGAGGTGTTATATCGGTTAGTATCAAATTTACAGTATGGCATGTGGGATTCTTATGGGAGCTTTTTCTTTTGTGGTTAAGTTCTTTTCTATAAAGCAAGTTTTGATTGGTGGATTGTTGGTTTATCTGGTGATGGTACTTAGCTGGTTGTGCATGATGCGCAAGTATTGGGACGAAAGAGATTGTAGTAAATATCGGGATGATGTTGAGCTGGATGGCGGTCGGAAGCAAAGAGTGCCACTGATTCGAGGACTGTTAGGTATTTGTCTTTTGCTGTTTGTTCATGGAAGTATACTTTTTGTGATGGATGAAGCAGCATCCTATGTTACGGAAACGATAACGGAATCGGAAGAAAATCAAGTGGAACTATGGAGGATAGAAAATGAAGGAACCGAAATTTAGGGCGTTATTGCCCATTGGTGTATTTTTAGTGCTATACCTTGGAATGGGTATTTTATTTGAGTATGTTTTGAAGATTTCCATGGGATTTTACAGTATCCCTATTGTAGTGGTGTTTTTGATAGCGCTGTTTGTGGCGTGCTTACAGAATAAGGAGCTTTCTCTGGATGATAAATTTCAGGTAATGGCCCGTGGTGTGGGTGATAAAAATATTATTACTATGGTGTTGATATTCATGGTGGCAGGTATTTTTGTAGGTGTAGTGGGACGAAGCAGTGCGGAAAGTGTGGCGTACTTTGTACTTTCTTTTATTCCTGCACAGTTTGCGGTGTTGGTGCTCTTTGTGGTAAGTGCTTTTGTATCTCTTGCTATGGGTACTTCTGTTGGTACAATCACGTTGATTGCACCCATTGCTATTGCAGTGGCTAACAGTACAGGATTTGGGATTCCCTTGTGTATTGGTTCTGTGGTGGGTGGTTCCATGTTTGGAGATAATTTGTCCTTTATCTCGGATACTACCATTGCGGCATGTAATGGTCAGGGTTGTGCCATGAAGGATAAGTTTAGAGAAAATATAGGAATAGCCTTGCCTGCGGCACTGTTGACTATGGCAGTCATTTTTGTTAAAACCTTGGGAATGGAGGTTGGTACTCCTGAGATTGAGGAGTATAATCTGATTCAGATTATTCCGTATATTTTGGTGCTTTTAGGCGGTGCAGTGGGTATCAATGTGTTTATCGTGCTTTTGATTGGAATTATAAGTGGTGCTGTGATTATGCTGTCAAATGGTGTGGTGACGCCAATGGAGATGCTTGCCAACATGGGTGGTGGTGTATCCGGTATGTTTGAGACTTCCATGGTAGCAATTCTGGTAGCTGCCATCTGTGCTTTGATAGAGGAGTATGGTGGTTTTGCTGCGTTGCTTAATCTGATAAAAAAAGTATTTAAGGGTAAAAAGGGAGGTCAGTTGGGCATGGGTTTGTTGGTTGGTGCGATGGATATTGCTACAGCCAACAATACAGTTGCTATCGTTATGGCCAATCCCATCGCCAAGGAAATGGCTCAGGATTATGGAATTTCTTCCAGAAAGGCAGCATCTATTCTGGATACCTTTTCCTGTATTTTTCAGGGGATTATTCCTTATGGTGCGCAGATGCTGGTGGCAGTTTCTGTGGCTGCGGAACTTGGCTGTGTAGTTTCGGCTTTTGAGATTATACCAAATCTGTTGTATCCGTATATGTTGCTGTTGAGTTCAATGATATTTGTATTTTTGATTCCGGAGAAGAAAGCTGAACAGAAGTAAACTGTTATTAGGAAATTACTGTAGATGAGGGGGAAATATGACGTATAAACAGGCTTTTCAAGAGTTTTATTATGAAAATAAGAGATTTATTTTATTTTGTGTAAGTATATGCCTTGTGTTCTCGATGTTGGCATATGGCAATGCGCATTTGACCAGAGCAAGCGAGACAGTGACAATGACCGAAACAGTCAGCACGCTGGGTGGTGAGTTTGGTACCGTGTTTGCGCCGGTGGCAGAAGGTTATATGAGTGGTATTGATACACCCACAGTATTAACCATATTGTGCGGTATATCCATTGCATTGGATCACATACCGGAAAGTGCGTTGACAAAGGTGGGAGAGGTTATTGATGTGGATGGTCTGGAGGGACTTGCGGATTATTCATTTGGAATTATTGATTATAACTTCTTTCGTGTTCTCTGTGTAGTATGGTTTGTGATTACCAAGTTGTTAAAAAGCAATGAGTTGACTCGTACCACGGCAGTGATTCTGGAGGATGTAGAGACCAAGATTGGGGCTGTGGTAACCATACTTGTGGTAGCGACACAGTTTCTGGCAAACATTGCACCACAGACAACTGTTCAGGCGGCCGGAAACAGTATGCAGACAGGGCATGCTGTGCAGAGTGGATTTACTGCCATAATGTGTTTTGGACTGTTGGTCAGCGTTTTTATTACATACTTTTTTGTAAGTTATTTTATTTATTTTGTTGATATTATACTTTTGCCCGTTTGTTCGGTAGTGGGATTATCGTCCTTTGGAGTAGAACTGTTAAAGACGATTGGTATAGGGGTTCTGTTTTATTTATCGATATTTCATCCGGCACTGTTTCTGGTAGTGTTTGGAGCGTTCTTTATTGTAGCGGTACTGCTTTTTAAGAAGGCTTATATCACTATTCGTTATTTTAAGAATATTTATGTAAAGCCCTTTTTTAAGCGTTTCAAAGGATTTGACAGAGAGATTCCTGTGATAAGCCCGAAGGTGCCCAAAAAGGTGCTGGATTATATAGGGGATGCCGGAGCGGATATTATTATTCCGGTATATCTGGCAAGAAAAGTAGAGAATCAAGATTATGTGATAAAACATGACAGATGGTGGTTCGTTTCCGCAGGGAATAAGAAGTTTCTCTGTAAGCCCTGTTTTGGCAAGAATGATTGTTATTGCATGGAGCTTGTCAATAACTCCGCAGACAAAATGTTTATTAAGAAATCGCTTCGTTTCTTTGAGGTGTTTAATTTGGAGGCAGGAGAGGAGAACAATATCGGCAAATTGTTTACAAAGGTACATAAGAAAATGCACTTTGTATTCAGCATGGAATATTGTTACCGTTTTGAGGAATTAAGGGAACTGACCGGCTATACAGACTACACCATATACTGTAATCAAGTGAAAGAAGCCAATAAACTGTCGAAAAAACAATTGAAATTCAATTGACATTTTCCTTGAAAAAGAGTAGGATGTTGAGACGGATGGGTTTTTATATTATTCAAGAGAATTTTTGAAGAATTTAAATAAACAAATCAGAAAGAGGCAAGAAAATGGAACGAGTTTACAATCCAAAAGAAGTTGAGAAGAAGTGGCAAACCTATTGGGCCGAGAATGAGACCTTTAAGACCGATGTCTGGGATTTCAGCAAGCCTAAATATTATGCATTAGATATGTTCCCTTATCCTTCCGGAGTAGGTCTTCACGCAGGTCATCCCGAAGGTTATACTGCAACGGATATCATGTCCCGTATGAAGCGTATGCAGGGCTATAATGTACTGCATCCCATGGGTTATGATTCCTTTGGTCTGCCCGCAGAGCAGTATGCGGTAAGTACCGGTAATCATCCCAATGGATTTACCCAGGACAATATTAAGACTTTTTCCAAGCAGCTCACAGAGCTTGGTTTTGATTATGACTGGAGCAAGATGATTGCTACCAGCGATCCTGATTTCTATAAGTGGACCCAGTGGATTTTCAAGCAGTTGTATCTGGATGGCTATGCAAAGTATGTAGATATGCCTGTAAACTGGTGTGAGGAGTTGGGAACCGTTTTGTCCAACGATGAGGTTATTGACGGCAAGAGTGAAAGAGGCGGTTATCCTGTTATTCGTAAGAACATGAAGCAGTGGGTTATCAATCAGCCTGCTTTTGCTGAGAAGCTTTTGGAAGGTCTTGAGGAGATTGACTGGCCCGAGTCTACCAAGGATATCCAGAGACATTGGATTGGTAAGTCTGAGGGTGTTGAGGTTGATTTTGAGATTGTAGGTGGTGGTAAGTTCTCCATCTATACCACTTGTATTGAGACCATTTATGGTATTACTTTCATGGTTCTGGCTCCCGACGGACAGATTGTAAAGGATCTGTTTGACAGAGTAGAGAACAAGGACGAGGTACAGGCTTATATCGACGAGACCTTGAAGAAAAACGATATGGATCGTACAGAGCTTAACAAGACTAAATCCGGTTGTCCTTTGAAGGGACTTTATGCGATTAATCCTGTAAATGGCAAGGAAGTACCTCTTTATATCGGTGACTTTGTTCTTGCAAGCTATGGTACCGGTGCGGTTATGGCGGTTCCTTCCCATGACCAGCGTGACTTCGAATATGCAATTGCACATAATATCCCCATGATTCAGGTAATTGATGGCGGGGATGTGAGCGAGAAGGCTTTTGAGAAGGGTGAGTATCTTGGCAAAGGCTGCAAACTGATGAATTCCGAGGAGTTCACCGGACTTACTGTTGAGGAAGCAAAGGAGGCTATTACCTCCAAGCTTGAGAGTAAGGGTGTTGCACGTCGTACCGTAAATTATCACTTCCGTGAGTGGATTTTTGCACGTCAGCGTTACTGGGGTGAGCCTGTTCCTGTGGTTCACACTGAGGACGGACAGATTCATGTGCTGGATGATGCAGAACTTCCTTTGATTCTGCCTGAGCTTGAGGATTATAAGGGCAAGAATGGTAAGGCTCCCCTGGAGAATGCAACTGAGTGGAAGCAGTATGATAAAAATGGCGTAAAGGGTGTTCGTGAGACCTCTACCATGCCCGGTAGTGCCGGTTCCAGCTGGTATTACATGAGATATATTGACCCTAAGAATGAGAACGAGTTTGCCAATCAGGAGCTTCTTAAGCACTGGTTGCCTGTAGACCTTTATATTGGTGGTCCTGAGCATGCAGTAGGACATCTGATTTACTCCAGAATTTGGAACCGTTATCTGTATGATAAGGGATTGTCTCCCGTAAAGGAGCCTTTTAAGAAGCTGGTTCATCAGGGTATGATTCTGGGTGCTAACGGTATTAAGATGGGTAAGCGTTTCCCTGAGTTTGTTGTAAATCCCAGTGATGTAGTAAATGATTTCGGTGCAGATACACTGAGATTGTACGAGATGTTTATGGGACCTTTGGAGGTTTCTAAGCCTTGGAATCCTCAGGGTGTTGAGGGTGCAAGAAGATTCATCAACCGTGTATGGGCATTCTTCACCAACGAGGAGAATCTTACTGCTGAGAATGATGATACACTTACCAAGGTATACCATCAGACCGTTAAGAAGGTTACGGATGACTTTGAGCAGCTTGGTTTCAATACAGCTATCAGCCAGATGATGATCTTCATGAATGCAGCTTACAAGGCCGGCAAGTGTCCTAAGGAGTATGCAGAGGGCTTCGTGAAGATGTTCTCCTGTATCTGTCCTCATGTGGGTGAGGAGTTGTGGCAGATTCTCGGCCATGACAATACCATCGCTTACGAGCAGTGGCCTACCTATGATGAGAACGCTTTGAAGGAAGACAATGTGGTAATCGGTATCCAGATTAACGGTAAGGTAAAAGGAACCGTTGAGGTTGGTGTGGATGAGGAGAGCTATTCCGCCATTGCCAAGGCTAAGGAAGTTCCTTCCGTACAGGCTGCTATTGAGGGCAAGACTGTTGTGAAGGAGATTTATGTGAAGGGCAAGATTATCAATATTGTTGTGAAGTAGGTTTTTGTGAGAAGTTTCTTGGAGAATCTATAATGAAAAGGTGTCACTGTATCAACGATTTGTTTGATGTAGGCGGCACCTTTTTTATGTGGAAGACTCTTTATATTGTTAGTCCTTTTTCGGAATTGTGCTGCTGATAAGAAGGGCGGATTCCGAATGATGCATGGCGGACTAAAAATGAAATTTGAAGTTTTGAGTAAGAATATCTGCACATATGTGATGATACATGAAGAGACAATTTGTCTGTTAAAATAGTAAGATTAAAAAGTAAAAGAAATAGTTTAAGGAGAACGTACTATGGATTTTATGGGGAAAAAGTTAGAGGATATTATCGTGACACTTCCATATGAAGATGGAACAAGCATGGAATGCGGCGTTTATTCTTATTTTGAGGTTAATAATAAAAAATATTTTGCATTACTTCCGCTAAAAGGAGAGACGCAATTGGATTTTTCTCAAATCAACTAACGCAGACTAAAATGTAAAAAGAGAAATTTAGTCTGAAAATCATTCGTCAGGAATCGGAATAAAAAGATTGCACTTTTTGTAGAAGTATGATATATTAAATCGAATTGAATATGTAGCAACAGGTGTCGGAGCAATTGCATGATGTGTGATTGGCTCCGGTGAAAAGGGAAACAGGTGCAAATCCTGTACGAACTCGTCACCGTAATTAGGGAGTAGAAGCCGCTATATCACTGGGAAACTGGGAAGATGGCCGATGCGATGATCTTTAAGCCGGGAGACCTGCCTGAATGCTGTACAGAAACGATTGTTTCAAGCCACGAGTAACTGGTTGTACATGTGATATGAAGGATGAAAACGCTTGTTAAAAAGCAAGTCTTTTATTATAAATCCGACAGATTCATGCTAAATGTAAAACCCTTTACCTGCAACCAGGAAGAGGGTTTTCTTTTTTTCGAGGAACAAGTATTTTGTTTCTCGGCTTGTTTGTGCATTCGTTTTTGCAGCAATACATATTTGAGAAATAAAAAGCAGTATATTGCAGAAACGAGGAGATTTATGAAAAAAAGAGTAGTAACCATGATGATTGCAGCAATGATGAGTGTGTGTTGCATGGCAGGCTGTGGCACAACAGAGGTGTCTCAGGAACCTACCAATCAGACTCAGGAGAGCACTGTGGAAACAGAAGTGGAAAAGAAGAGTGATACAGCTATTTTGGTTGTGAGCTTCGGAACCAGCTACAATGACAGTAGAGATATTACAATCGGAGCAATTGAGGAAGCAATTGCTGAGGCAAAGCCCGAGTATGAGGTGCGTAGAGCGTTCACAAGCCAGATTATCATTGATGTTTTGAAGAAGCGTGACAGTCTGGAGATTGACAATGTGACCGAGGCACTGGACAGAGCGGTGGCAGACGGTGTGAAAGAGCTGATTGTGCAGCCTACTC
Organism: Lachnospiraceae bacterium; assembly: GCA_015056885.1. Classification (GTDB taxonomy): domain Bacteria; phylum Bacillota; class Clostridia; order Lachnospirales; family Lachnospiraceae; genus Acetatifactor. The sequence goes on along the minus strand of SVFL01000005.1, from coordinate 66,650 downwards.
ATTTAATGAACGGCTTTGAGTATAATGATCTTGCGGCAGAGCTGACCGATTATCTGGATAAGTTTGACAAGATTGTGCTGGCAGAGCCTCTTTTGATGAGTGATGCAGATTTTGATGCGGTTGTTAATGCGATTACAGAGAAGACTGCTTCCTATGATGACGGAGAGACTGCAATCTGTTTTATGGGTCATGGAACAGAGGCAGAGTCAAATAGTGTTTACGCAACTCTTCAGGATAAGCTGACCGCAGGTGGTTATGAAAATTATTATGTGGGTACTGTTGAGGGTGCACCTACTTTGGATGATGTAGTAGCTGCGTTGAAGGCGAAGGGAACCTATAAGAAGGTGGTGCTGGAGCCCTTGATGGTAGTAGCCGGAGACCATGCTAACAATGATATGGCAGGTGCAGAAGCGGATTCATGGAAATCTGTTTTGGAACAGGAAGGCTATGAGGTAGAGTGTATTCTGGAAGGTCTGGGACAGATTGAGGCTGTTCAGGATGTGTATGTAGAACATCTTAAATCTGCAATGGATGCAGGTGTTGCATTTGCGGGAGTTGAGAAGACAGAAGCAGAAGGCGAAGTGATAGAGCTTGCGGATGGTACATATAGTGTGCAGGTAGAATCCAGCTCTTCCATGTTTAAAATTGAAAAGGCAGAACTTACCATTGCAGGCGAGGAAATATCCGCAGTGCTTACCCTTAGCGGAACCGGTTACGGAAAGCTTTATATGGGTACTGCGGAGGCTGCTGCGGCTGCAGACGAAGCAGATTATATTTCTTTTGTAGAGGATGCAAACGGGGCATATACCTATACCATTCCTGTTGCAGCATTGGATCAGCCTATTGATTGTGCAGCATTCAGTAACAAGAAAGAAGAGTGGTATGACCGTCAGTTGACCTTCTTGTCTGCAAGTATCGGCGCACAGAATGAAGGAAATGTATCAGAAGCTAGCACAACAGAGAATAGTGCAACCGCATCTGTAACAGAAGTTACGGATGGTACCTACAGCATTGACGTAACCTTAGGTGGCGGAAGCGGTAAGTCCACTGTTTTGTCTCCTGCAACCATCACTGTTTCCGGTGGAAGCATGGTTGCTCGAATTGAGTGGAGCAGCCCCAACTATGATTATATGCTTGTGGACGGAGAGAAATATCTGCCTGTGAATACCGAGGGAAATTCTGTTTTTGAAATTCCGGTAGTTGCTCTTGACACAGAGCTTGCTGTGATAGGTGATACTGTGGCAATGAGTAAGCCTCGCGAAATTGAGTACACACTTACATTCCATTCCAATACCCTTAAAGTAGCGGAATAAGAGGACGAACATATGACAGGAAGAAATAAAAGAGTAACTATATGCTGCTTGTTTTTGACAGGACTGCTGGGGCTGTGTAGCTGTGGTAGTCCTTCTTCCGATTCTATGGGAAGCGTTGTGACTGTGGATTTGGTGGAACAGGCAGAAGATGCTGCAAAGGAACTTGTATATGTAAGTAGCATGGAACTGCAGTATGCAGAGAATTTTTCTATAGATTATTATGAGGGTGGCTATACAATGCTTACCGTAAAAGATGGCACAAAGCTTTTGGTGGTGCCGGAGGGCGAGGAAGTGCCTGAAGGAGTGGATGAGGATTAATAGAGACGATTATGACCTTTCAGATTTTGGCTACGAAATCTTTGAGGGTGGAGAGTATGAGGGTATATAAATGCCTAAAGCAAGAGGATTTAGAGGCGGCAAGGCAAGCAGTTTCCATGATTGTCGGCAGAGATACGGCGACTTTGGATGAAGTGGGTGTGGCAAAGGCCGCCATTGAGACGGTGGCGGAAAATACCTCAGACGGAGTGATTGCACCTATGCTGTACACTGCTCTTGGCGGACCGGTGCTTGGTTTTCTCTATAAGGCGGTCAATACCATGGATTCCATGATTGGCTACAAGAATGATAAATATCTGTATTTTGGAAGGGCAGCTGCAAAGCTGGACGACATAGTCAATTTCATACCTGCAAGAATCAGCGCGTATCTAATGATTTTTTCTGCTTTTATGAGTGGGAAGTGCTTTGACGGCAGGAATGCTTTTAAAATATACAAAAGGGATAACAGAAAGCATGCCAGTCCCAATTCCGCACAGACGGAGGCTGTTTGTGCAGGGGCATTGAGGATACAATTGGCTGGTGATGCCAGTTATTTCGGCAAAATCGTAAAGAAACCTTATATAGGAGATGCTTACCGAAAGGTTGAGTCAGAGGATATTAAGAGGGCGAATCGCTTGATGTATCTGACGGCCTGGCTGGGCGAATTGTTGTGCCTGTTGTTGATGACTGCAAGCATTTTAAGATAAGATGTTGGAAGGGATAAATGAAATGCAGGGAATACATGGCGGTGATATCTATCGAAACAAAGTAAATCTGGATTTTTCGGTGAATATTAATCCTCTTGGAATGCCTGAAAGAGTGGAAACAGCGTTGCATGCTGCGGTGGCAAGCTGTCAGCAATATCCGGATATCAGGTCCTCGGAATTGCATAGAGCAGTTAGTGATATGTTAGAGGTTTCGGAGAATTATTTGTTGTTTGGAAATGGTGCATCGGAGCTTTTTATGGGGATTGTGCATGGACTCAGACCGAAGAAAATATTACTTCCCATTCCCTCTTTTTATGGATATGAATACGCGGCTAAGTCTGGGGGGAGTGAAGTGATTTATTTTCCTCTGAAAGAAGAAAAAGATTTTCAGCCGGATGAGGATTTATGGAATGTATTGACAGATGAGATTGATATTTTATTCTTTGCAAATCCTAATAATCCAACAGGTCAATTAGTGAGCCGGGAGTATCTGGAACGTCTGCTACAGATATGCAGAGAGAAAAATATCTATGTGGTTTTGGATGAATGTTTCATTGAATTTTGCGAGGGGAAGGTCTCTATGCTTTCTAAGATAGAGAAGTACCGTAATTTGATTCTGGTTCGGGCATTTACTAAGATTTATGCCATACCCGGCGTGAGATTGGGGTATTTGGTCTGTAGTGATGAGCTTGTTTTGGAAAAGATTAGAAGACAGCTTCCGGAATGGAATATATCTGTTTTGGCTCAGGTGGCAGGAGCTGCATGTGCAGGTAATTCATCGTATATTGAGGATTCGATTAAGCTTGTAAAAAGAGAACGGACATATTTGGAAAAGGGGCTTAGAGAACTTGGGCTTCGTGTATTTCATGGAGAGGCTAATTTTGTGCTTGTTTACAGTGCAGAGCCCTTGTATGAGAAGTTGTTAAATCAAGGAATATTAATCAGGGATTGTGAGAATTTTAGAGGATTGGCAAAATGTTTTTACCGGATTGCGGTAAAAAGCAGACAGGAAAATGAAATATTATTGAAGGTGATAGGTGAGTGCATTGGAGGGAATGGAACATTTGATTGAACATCTACTTCCGGAAGAAATAGAAAAGAGAAGTTTCGAAATTATATCAGAGGAGCTTGCGCATCTGGGAATCACACTTCCGGAGGAAGAGGCAATGATTACAAAGAGGGTGATTCACACCAGTGCAGATTTTGATTATACTCGGACACTTACATATTCCGAGGATGCAGTAAAGATTGCAAAGGAACTGATTCGTAATGGTGCACATATTGTGACGGATACTAATATGGCACTTGCAGGGATTAATAAGAAAACATTGGCTAAGTTTGGCGGAGAAGTACATTGTTTTATGGCGGATGCAAAGGTTGCTCACTTGGCAAAGGAGAGACAAACTACCCGCGCAGCCATCAGCATGGAGATGGCATCAAAGCTGGACAAACCCATTATTTTTGCAATTGGAAATGCTCCCACCGCTTTGATACAGTTATATAAAATGATGCAGATGGAAAGCTTTAGACCGGCTTTTGTAATAGGCGTTCCGGTGGGTTTTGTAAATGTGGAGGCTGCAAAGGAACTGATTATGGAGACAGATGTGCCCTATATTGTCAATCGCGGAAGGAAGGGTGGAAGTAATGTAGCAGCGGCTATTTGTAATGCTTTGTTATATGAATTGGGTCGGGATTAAATAAGATGTGATGAAAGCGGTGTGAATGATGAGATATGGATTTACAACAGGCAGTTGTGCGGCTGCAGCGGCCAAAGCCGCGGCGTACATGTTGTTAACAGGCAAAAAGAAAACAACAATTACCATCGAGACACCCAAAGGTATTTCCTATACGGCAGAGATTATGGATATTGATTGTAAAGAAAATGAGGTAAGCTGCGGAGTGGAGAAAGATGGGGGAGATGATCCGGATATCACTACGGGGACAGTTATCTATGCAAAGGTTTCCTATGGAAAGCTTGAAAAGAAAGAGCAGGATGTTCCACAGATTTTCATTGATGGCGGGAAAGGCGTAGGACGGGTTACCAAGCCGGGACTTGACCAGCCGGTGGGGAATGTAGCGATTAATCATGTGCCGAGAGAGATGATTGAGAGAGAGGTTTTGCAGGTATGTGCGCTTGCGGATTACAAGGGAAGTCTGATGGTGGAAATTTCAGTTCCGAAGGGGGAAACATTGGCGGAGAAGACCTTCAATCCCAGACTTGGTATTGTAGGTGGTATATCCATACTGGGAACCAGTGGTATTGTAGAACCCATGAGCAATCAGGCGATTCTGGATACAATTCGGGTGGAACTCAATCAGAGAAAAGTAAGTGGCTATGATTATGTGGCGGTTTCTCCCGGTAATTACGGCTTGGATTTTATGAAACAAAACTATGGCTACGATTTGGACAGAAGTGTAAAATGTAGTAATTTTATCGGAGATACCATTGATATGGCAGTTGAGGCCGGTTTCCGCAAAATGCTTCTTACAGGTCATATCGGAAAGTTGATTAAAGTGTCCGGCGGTATTATGAATACCCATTCCAAAGAGGGAGATTGCAGAATGGAGCTTTTGGCTGCATTTGCAATCCGATGTGGAGTGAATGATAAAAAGGTATGTCAGTTACTGGAATGTGTTACCACCGAAGAGGCAGTAAGAATTTTGGAAGAGAACGGTAAAAAGCAAGAGGTAATGGATTTGGCCATGGAGCGGATTTGTTATTACTTGAATAAACGTGCAAAAGGTCAAATGCAGATAGATTGTATCATGTATGCCAATGGGTTTGGAGAATTGGCAAAAAGTAAGGAGGCAGCGAAATGGTTTTCTTTGTTGGCGCAGGAACAGGAGCCGCAGATTTGATAACAGTCAGAGGAATGCGTCTGTTACAGCGGGCGGACGTGATTATTTATGCAGGGTCTTTGGTGAATCCGGAGCTTTTGAATTACGCAAAGGAAAGCTGTGAGATTCATAACAGTGCAAGCCTTACGCTTGATGAAGTGATTGCAATTATAGAAGAGTCTGAAAAGCAGGAAAAAATCATAGTAAGGCTTCATACAGGAGATCCGAGTATCTATGGTGCAGTCAGGGAACAGATGGATGAACTGGACAGGCGGGGGATTGCTTATGAGAGTTGTCCGGGAGTCAGTGCTTGTTTTGGAGCGGCAGCTTCTCTTAATCTGGAGTATACCTTGCCGGATATTTCTCAGTCACTTATTATTACCCGAATGGAAGGCAAAACCAAGGTGCCGACACGGGAAAGCATTGAAAGCTTTGCTGCTCATCAAACCTCCATGGCGATTTATTTAAGTGCAGGAATGCTGGATGAATTAAGTCAAAGACTGATTGCAGGAGGCTACGGGAAGAAAACTCCCGCGGCAATTGTATATAAGGCAACCTGGCCGGAAGAGGAAGCCTATGTGTGTACCATTGAAAGCTTGCAGGAAACAGCTGCGGCGCATGGCATTACTAAAACAGCACTGATATTGGTGGGAGAAGTAATTACTCATCAGAATTACAAAAAGTCCAGATTATATGCACCTGATTTCTCCACGGAATTCAGACAGGCTAAGGGAGATGTGTGATGAGTATAAGTATCATCAGTTTCACCAAAAGAGGTATGCAGCTTTCGGAAAAAATTGTAAAGACTTTGGATGATGAAACTGTGTCTGTATTTACAAAATGTTCTATGATAAAAGAGGCTGATAGAACTGATTTTATAAAATATGTGGAAGAAGGTGTAGGACAATGGGCACAGGAACAGATGGCGAAAAAGCATGCACTGCTTTTTATCGGTGCCTGTGGAATCGCTGTCCGAGCCATAGCCCCGTATATTACTGATAAGCTGCATGACAGTCCGGTACTTGTGATGGATGAAAACGGCGAGTATATCATTCCCATTCTCGCAGGTCATATGGGCGGAGCTAACGAAATTGCGATGCAGATTGCTTTGAAGACCGGAGCCATACCGGTGATTACCACGGCTACGGATTTGAATCATAAATTTGCGGTGGATGTATTTGCTAAAAAGAACGGTTTACATATTGTGAACAAGGATGGAATTGCAACGGTATCTTCGAAGGTTTTGGCTGGAAAAACCATTACTCTGTCTGTAGAGCGGGGGCGTGTTGTTGAAGGCAGCAGAATACCGGAGGGTATAGAAATTGTTTCTTATCCGCCAAAGCAAGTGGTAGATATTTTAATAACTGCGGAAGAGAAAGTAAATGCCGGAGGATTGTGCTTGAGGCCAAGGGAATATATTGTTGGAATGGGTTGTAGGAGAGGAAAGGAACCAGAGAAAATAGCAGATTATATTCAGCAGAAACTGGATATGGTGGGGATTTCCAAGGAACAGGTCTATGCATTGGCATCCATAGACAAGAAGAAGGATGAGGAAGGTTTGATTGCATGGTGTCGCAATGCGAATGTACCTTTTGGAATCTATACAGCCGAAGAACTGGAGGCGGTGGAAGGAGATTTTAAAGCCTCTGACTTTGTGAAGGAACAGGTAGGGGTGGACAACGTATGTGAAAGGGCTGCATTGAGAGCTTGTGGGAAGGATGGCAGATTGATTTTACACAAGCAGGCAGAGGATGGAATGACCATTGCCATTGCCCGAAGAGAATGGAGTGTGAAATTTGATGAGGAATAAAATTTATATCGTGGGAATTGGACCGGGTAGGGAAGAGATGATGACCGGAGAGGCAATCCGTGCGCTGGAGGACGCTGATGTCATCATCGGATATACAGTTTATGTAAAGCTGTTGGGAGAGCGATTTGCCCAAAAAGAAATGTTGACCACTCCCATGCGGCAGGAAACGGAACGGTGCAGGCTCTGTTTTGAGGAAGCTGCAAAAGGCAAAAGAGTGGCCTTGATTTGCAGTGGTGATGCAGGAATTTATGGTCTGGCATCTTTGATGTATGAGATGGGGAAGGATTATCCGGAAACAGAGCTTGAGGTTGTGGCAGGCATTACGGCAGCCAGCAGCGGAGCTGCTGTGCTGGGAGCACCCTTAAACCATGATTTTTGCGTTATAAGTTTGAGTGATTTGCTAACGCCGTGGGAAAAAATTGAAAGACGTCTGATTGCGGCTGCAGAAGGGGACTTTGCAATAGCTATTTATAATCCATCAAGCCGCAAGCGGAAGGATTATCTGATGAAGGCCTGCGATATATTGCTTCGTGTGATTGAGGAAAAAAGGCCTTGTGGTTATGTGGAAAATATCGGTAGAGAGGGGACTAGGGCGGAGACCTGTACTTTGAAAGAGTTGAGAGAAGCGCAGGTGAATATGTTCACTACCGTATTTGTGGGAAATTCGGGCTCGGAAATTATAAACGGTAAGCTGATTACAAAGCGAGGGTATCAAATTGAACAAAGTACTGATTTTTGCGGGAACAACTGAAGGAAGAAAATTATCTGAGTGTTTGGCAAAAGCACAAGTTGCACATACAGTTTGTGTGGCTACGGAATATGGTGAGATTGTTTTGAAGGAACATCCCCTTGTGTCTGTGCACAAGGGCAGAATGAATCGGGAGGAAATCAGAGAGTATATTGTCAGTAATGACTTTGCGGCAGTGGTGGATGCTACCCATCCCTATGCGGAGGTGGTGACCTGTAATATTAAGTCCGCTATGAGAGACCTTGAGATTCCATATCTGCGTTTGAAGAGAGAAATTAAGGCAGGTAATGCTTGTGGAAATGTTCATTATTTTGGAAGCAATGAGGCATGTGCCAAGGCGTTAGAAGAAGCAGAAGGTAATATTTTGCTAACCACAGGAAGTAAGGAACTGGCAGTTTATTGTTCTTCGGAGGAAGTAAAGAAGCGTCTGTATGTACGTGTTTTGCCGGGGATTGAAAGCTTGCAGCTCTGTATGGAACAAGGAATAGCCGGCAAGCAGATTCTGGCGTTGCAGGGCCCTTTTACGGTGGAGATGAATGAGGCAATGTTGCATCAATACCGGATAAAATGTCTGGTGACCAAGGAGAGTGGGAAGGCCGGTGGTTATGAGGAAAAGCTACGAGCGGCAGAAAAGGCAGGAATTCCGGTATATGTAATAGGATGCTCTAAGGGAGATGAAGGGGATTCATTTGCAGAGATTTGTCATAAGCTGGAAAAAGTTTGTGGAAAGAATATAAATCGAAAGACTGGATTTGAGATTGTACTTGCGGGTGTTGGTATGGGGAATAAAGACAGTCTGACACAGGCGGTATATAGGGCGATTGATGAGGCAGATATTCTGCTGGGAGCAGAGCGTATGATAGCCGGGTATCAGTCCAAATTGGAAAAGAAGTCCTTTTATAAAGCGGACGAAATTATTCCTTATCTGGAGGAGATGCAGAATCGGGTTTGGGACACTGATTGTGTGAAAGTAGTGGTGCTTTTTTCGGGAGACAGTGGTTTTTACAGTGGATGTCAGAAACTGTATCATGCATTGCAGGCAGAGGTCACAGCGGGAAGACTGGATGCAAAGATTTCCGTTTTGCCGGGGATTTCTTCTGTAGCATATCTGGCTTCATGCATTGGTGAGAGTTATCACGATGCCGCGATATACAGTATTCATGGAAAAGAAATTAGTAATTTGCCGGGTAAAATAAGCAGGGCAGGTAAGATGTTTTTATTACTGTCAGGGGTGAAGGATATTAACAAGCTGGGTAAGCTTTTGATAGAAGCAGGTTTGAGGGATTGTACGGTATCGGTTGGTTATCAATTGTCTTATCCGGAGGAGCAGATATTGGAGCTCTTGCCTGAAGAATGCATGGAACGGCAGGAAGAAGGGTTGTATGTTTGTTGTGTCAAGAATCCCAAGGTTGCGGAAAGCAGACTGACTCATGGAAGGGCAGATGAAGAATTCTTAAGAGGAAAAGTGCCCATGACCAAGGAGGAGGTGCGTGAGGTCAGTATATGTAAGCTCAAGCTACATGAAGGAGCTGTGGTATATGATATCGGAAGCGGAACAGGCTCTATTGCAGTTGAGATTGCAGGTCTTTCGGATAGGATTCAGGTGTATGCTGTGGAAAAAAAGAACGAAGCGGTCGAATTGATTACGAACAATAAAACTAAATTTCAACTTGAAAATATTCAGGTTATTAAAGCAGATGCACCGGAAGGGTTACGGGGGCTTCCTGTGCCTACACATGCTTTTATTGGCGGAAGTGGTGGGAAATTAAAGGACATATTGACAAGCTTATATCAGATGAATCCGCAGATGCGTGTTGTGATAAATGCCATTAGCATGGAGACTATATGCGAACTGAAAGAGGTTACGAAAATGTTTTCTGTTTGGCATGAAGAGATAGTACAGATGCAGGTCAGCAGAGCAAAAAGTGCAGGGGCATATCATCTGATGCAGGCGGAAAATCCGGTTTGGATATGTGCTTTTGATTTTGCCGGATAAGGGGCGATTTTAATGGATTGAGAGGTGACTTTGGGGTGAAGATTAATCGAATCATGATAGCAGCTCCCAAAAGCGGAAGTGGGAAAACGACGATTACCTGTGCATTGTTACAGGCGTTGAAAGACGAGGGGGAAAATGTAGTTTCTTATAAATGCGGTCCCGATTATATTGATCCAATGTTTCACCGGAAGGTCCTTGGAATTCCTTCCAAGAATCTGGATACCTTTTTTACTGATAATGATGATACAAGACGCCTTTTTTTGAGAAATAGAACGGAGGATGATTTTGCTGTTCTGGAAGGCGTTATGGGACTTTTTGACGGTCTGGGTGGTATCAGGGAAGAGGGTTCTTCCTATCAGCTGGCAAAGGTCACTCAAACGCCTATTATTTTGGTGGTAGATACAAAGGGAATGGCGCGTTCGGTTATTCCATTGATTGCGGGATTTTTGGCCAATGATAAAAATAAGCTTATCAAGGGTGTTATTTTGAATCGGATGTCCAAGTCTTATTATGAGCTTATTAAGCCGCTTATTGAGCAGGAGCTTAGTATTGAAGTTGTGGGTTATTTTCCGGAAATCAAGCAGTTTCAAATTGGGAGCCGCCATCTGGGACTTGTGATGCCGGATGAGTTGGAAGATATAAAGGAGCAGTTACATAACATATCAGGGGAATTGCGAAAGACAGTTTCTGTGGAGAAAGTGCTACAAATTGCGAAGAATGCAAAGCAACTGGATTGTTGCGAAGAAGTATTGTATAATGAGAAGAAAACATGCGAAGAAACAGATGCTCCGGTTATTGCAGTAGCACGTGATGCTGCTTTTAATTTCTACTATGAAGATAATTTGCAGATGTTGAAGGATTATGGAGCGAAGCTGGAATTTTTTTCGCCGTTATATGACAAAAAGTTGCCGAATAAGTGCTGTGGTATTTTGCTGGGTGGCGGTTACCCGGAATTATATGCAGAAACCCTCAGTGGGAATATAAATATGCTGGCTGCCATAAAAGAGGCGGTAGAGAATAAGGTGCCGGTTGTTGCAGAGTGCGGTGGATTTATGTATTTGCATTCTTCGATTGAGGATAAAGAAGGAAAATGCTATGCAATGGCAGGTGTGCTTTCCGGAAAATGTTTTTATACAGGGAAGTTGGTGCGTTTTGGATATGTTGAAATTTGGGAGAAGGATGAGTCCTGGATTGGGAACATGAGTATCAAAGGGCACGAATTTCACTATTTTGACAGCGAGCAGAATGGAACGGATTGTGTGGCAGTAAAGCCGGTTTCCGGAAGAAGTTATGATTGCAACATCACGAATGAAAATTGCTGGATTGGATTTTCTCATTTGTATTATCCGTCCAATCCGGAGTTTGCGAAACGTTTTGTAGATAAGGCGAGGACCTATAAAAAGAGAAAGGGCTGGTAGAATATATGGAAAATTCCTATCGTTTTTTTCAAAATAAGGAATGTAAATATTATCCCTGTCACAAGGGTATAGATGAACTGAATTGCTTGTTCTGCTATTGCCCGCTCTATCATATGGAGCATTGCCCCGGGACACCAAAGTATATCGAGAAAGAGGGGAGGGAGCTTAAGATTTGTACGAATTGTACCTTTCCCCATCAGCCGGAAAACTATGAGAGCGTCATTCAAATTTTGAAGGATAGGGATGTTTTGTAAAAGTCAAATGATAATATGTTCGAGACAATAAGTAGTTGACTTTTCGCACAACTACTTGTATAATACATTCAGATTTGAATATTAAAACAATGCGTTGAAGAGAAGAAGTACTGTTAAACCACTGTTCACAGAGAGTTGCCGGCTGGTGAGAGGCGCGAAGAGCTTAATGGGAATACATCTTGGAGCAGCAAACCGAAATGTTTATTTTGTATGTATTGCAGGATAGGTTCAGAGTAGGCTTTGACGGAGGGCACCGATATCTGCCGAGGTATTGATAGATACTTGCTGAGCCGTAAAGTGTGAGCTTTATGGAAAAAAAGGTGGTAACGCGAGATGACTCGTCCTTTTCATTCGATATGAATGAGGATGAGTTTTTTAATTTTCTGGATAAGAACCCTATTGACAAGTTTTTTGTTCTTCGCTTGATTATAGAAAAGTGTAAAGGGCGTGGAAATGGGCATATGCAGAAAAAATTCGCTGTAATACCCCGAAATATCAAATTAACACACATAGATAAATGATATGGCGATAAAAGTACGTTAAAATGTTAATTTGATTTTATTTACAGCCGATATTTCGATAAAACTATAAAATTTTGGGCATAGGATGATAATTTTTTCCTATATACCCCAATGGGTATCGGATATCGGGCGAAGGTGCTTAAATGGGTATCAGATTAGTAAACGCATAAAATCTAAGATGAGAAAAGGAGAGAAAGAAAATGACAGTATTTGACGAGTTGAAGGCGAGAGGCCTTCTGGCACAGTTAACCGACGAAGAGGAAATCAAGGAGCTTATCAACAATGGTAAGGCTACCTTTTATATCGGTTTTGATCCTACTGCAGATAGTCTTCATGTAGGTCACTTTATGGCGCTTTGCCTGATGAAGAGATTGCAGATGGCAGGCAACAAGCCTATCGCTTTGATTGGCGGTGGTACTGCTATGATTGGTGACCCTAGTGGACGTACCGACATGAGAAACATGATGACTACCGAGACTATCGACCACAACTGTGAGTGTTTCAAAAAGCAGATGAGCCGTTTCATCGAGTTTGGTGAGGATAAAGCGCTCATGGTAAATAATGCAGACTGGCTGAGAGATTTGAATTACATTGAGTTTATCCGTGATATCGGTGCTCATTTCTCTGTAAACCGTATGCTTTCCGCAGAGTGCTACAAGCAGCGTATGGAGAAGGGACTTAGCTTCCTTGAGTTCAATTACATGATTATGCAGAGCTACGACTTTATGTGCCTGTACGAGAAGTACGGTTGTAACATGCAGTTTGGTGGTGATGACCAGTGGAGTAACATGCTGGGTGGTACGGAGTTGATTCGTAGAAAGCTTGGTAAGGATGCTTATGCAATGACTATCACCCTGTTGCTTAATTCCGAAGGTAAGAAGATGGGTAAGACCCAGAAGGGTGCTGTATGGCTTGATCCTAACAAGACTACTCCTTTTGAGTTCTATCAGTACTGGAGAAATGTGGGTGATGCAGATGTACTTAAGTGCCTGCGTATGCTGACATTCCTTCCTCTGGAGCAGATTGAAGAAATGGATAAGTGGGAGGGTAGCCAGCTCAACCAGGCTAAGGAAATCCTTGCTTATGAGCTTACCAATCTCGTTCACGGTGAAGAAGAGGCGAACAAGGCTCAGGAGAGCGCAAGAGCACTCTTTACCGGCGGTAACGCGGCTGAAATGCCTACCTATAATCTGAAAGAGTCCGATTTCCTTGATGGCAAAATTGACATTTTAGGCGTTCTTGCAGCATCCGGCCTGACTGCATCCCGTTCTGAGGCGCGCCGTGCCGTAGAGCAGGGTGGTGTCACCGTAGACGGAGAGAAAGTTTCCGACATCAAGATGACCTATGAGCCTGCACAGTTTGCCGGTGAAGGTATTGTAGTTAAGCGCGGTAAAAAGAATTTCAAGAGAATCGTTATGGAATAATTGGCATGATTAACAAGCCTCCTGCGTATACTGTAACAGTATCGGCAGGAGGTTTTGTTATGGATTATGCATCGAATCATACATACGATTTGTATTCTGACATACAGAGGCGAACGGGAGGGGAGATTTATATTGGCGTTCTTGGTCCGGTTCGGACCGGTAAATCTACTTTTATCAAGCGGTTTATGGATGAAATGGTTTTGCCCAATATGGAGGATGAACATGCACTGAAGAGGGCGATGGATGAATTGCCACAGAGTGCCGGAGGAAAGACGATTACCACTACAGAGCCCAAATTTATTCCCAATGAAGCGGCAGAAATCCGTCTGAATCCGGATGTGAAGCTGAAGGTGCGTCTGATTGACTGTGTGGGTTACATGGTGGACGGAGCTGCAGGCCATTTGGAGGAAGAAAAAGAACGCATGGTAAAGACTCCTTGGTTTGAAGATGAAATCCCCTTTACTCAGGCGGCAGAGGTAGGAACGGATAAGGTAATGAATGAACATTCTACTATCGGTCTGGTGATTACCACGGATGGAAGTGTTACAGAGCTTCCCAGAAATAGTTATCTGGATGCAGAGGAAAAGACGATCACTGCGTTGAAACGCTTACATAAGCCTTTCCTGGTGCTTTTAAACAGTCAGAAGCCCTATTCGGAGGATACCAAGCGGCTTGCTACGGAAATGATGGAAAAATATGGTGTGAAGGTGCTTCCGGTAAATTGCGAACAGCTCAAGAAAGATGATATCAACAAGATTTTAGAGCATGTTTTATATGAATTTCCTTTGTCGGCAATGGAGTTCTATATGCCGAAATGGGTGGAGATGTTGCCTGCAGACAATTGTATGAAACAGGATATGATAGAGTGTGTTCGCAATCTGATGAAGGATTATGACCGGATTCGGGATGTGTTGGAGCAACCGGTGGCGTTTTCCAGTGAGTATGTAAAGCGCTGCAAGACGGATGGCGTTCATTTGGATAATGGTGTGGTACAGATTCGGCTGGATGTGGATGATGCCTATTATTATGAAATGCTTTCTGAAATGATTGGGGAAACGATTCAGGATGAGTATCAGCTGATTGAAAAGCTGAAGGAATTTGCAATCATGCAGAAGGAGTATTCCAAGGTATTGGATGCTGTTTCCATGGTGCGTGGCAAGGGTTATGGTGTGGTAACTCCTGAAAAGGAAGAGATTCATTTGGAAAAGCCGGAGTTGATTCGCCATGGCAACAAATTTGGCGTCAAAATAAAAGCAATCAGCCCGTCTATTCATATGATTCGCGCCAATATTGAGACGGAAATCGCACCCATCGTGGGTAGTGAACAGCAGGCTGAGGATTTGGTTCGCTATATCAATCAGGCCGACATGAATGAAAGTATCTGGGATACGAATATCTTCGGCAAAACGGTAGAACAGCTTGTTAATGACGGTATTACCGCCAAGGTTTCCGCTATTGGTGATGAGAGTCAGTTAAAGCTTCAGGATACCATGCAGAAGATTGTAAATGATTCAAACGGCGGTATGGTGTGTATTATCATTTAAACAAAATGACTGTGTTGGTCAAAAAGCTACAGGCTTGCATAGTAGGGATATGCATAGCCATATACAGTAACCAGAATAGCAATTACAAAAAGTGCAATCAGCACAACACTAAGGCCTGTGAGCAGGTGGGTAATCCATTTGCTTACAGGTTTTTCTTTATTGATGGCACCTATAATATTTTGCACAAAGCAGACACCAAATTCCAGTCCCTTGATACAGTAGTAGCACAACGGAAGAAGTGCTGGCATCAGATAACGTCCCTGGGGTTGGTAATCCATGCTGTATGAATACGTGATGCTCAATATAAAAGGAATCAGAATACACATTATCATATTTGCATGGAAAAATACACGCAAAACAGGTCTTGTAATAAAATGCTCTTCACGTCCCTTTAATTTTAAAGGAATCATATTAAGGAACAGACCGCCCATAAATAAAAATTTGTAAAAACGGTAAATCCATGTGGCGGTAGTCATAATCATTGGGCCAAACATACAGATAAAGCTGTTGACGGACAATACCAAAAAGTCGGATTTTAAAACCATGGAAGGGATGGTATATCCCATGGATTTATACGTGATACGCACATCGGGGCGCATGTTTTCATTGCCGTAAAGGGCGCCGCACAAATCTCTGGTGCGCATTCCAAGAAAGTCTCCGTCATAGAGAATGTAGCTGCGGATAAACCACCAGCTGATGCCCAAAAGTACAAGAACACTGATAAATACACCTTTTTGCAAAAAGGGCTTCCACTCCAGAGTGATTTTGCCGTCGTTGGCAGAAAGAAAGTGGGCAATAAATAATAATATACAGCTTAAAATAAATCCGTAGGCATTGTAGTAGGAAAGCGCGCAGAGAATAATTCCCACGGACATTGTGAGGCAATCGGTATATTTGAAATTATTTTTCAGACAACGGGTCAGTCCATAGAGCATGATGGCTATGGACATCATACAACAGGAGTCTGTATTTACATAGGTGTGCAGAAAAATACTCTGGGGTAGGAACATAGTCAAGAAGGCAAAAAGGTATTGCAGACGTTTGTCTTTGAACCATTCCTTGCTCAGAAGCAATACATACAGTGCCATGACCAAACCGAATACAAAATCTACCAGACGGGCAGAGTAGAAAATAATATCGGAATTGTCCGTAAAATTTTGTACGATTCGCATGACATAGCCCTGCGCCATATAGGGCAAGATGGGCTGGAACGCGTAGGAAAAGCCATAGGCAGGGATACGGATGGATTCGTCATAGCCATTAGGCAGAGTTCCGTGTTCTGCGATATATTGAGGAATCAGATAGCGGTTAAATTCATCCGGCGGATTGCCGAAGGGCTGTCGGAATAAAAGAGACAGCGCAATGATACAATAAAGAGCAAAATATAAGATGATAACCGGTATTTCACGGTTGTTGATTTTAGGATTATTTGCATGGGTCATATTCTGTAACTCCTGTAAATTTATGTCATCATTTTCATTCTACCATGATTTTTAGTAGAAAACAAATGAATTGCATTTTAGACATATGTTTTGTATAATGAATGTAATATTGATTGTATTATATGCAATTTAAGATTCTACTAAGAATTTTCTTAAATTTTGCTAATATTTGGCTGGAGATATCGGATGAAAGAGTGTCTGAATAAATATAAGTGCCATGGATTGTGGGCTGCGGTTTGTGTGCTGATGGTTCATGGTGCCAAATTGTTTACTAATAATGTGGGAATTGATACAGAGGATTTGATTCATTTAGGAAGCCCCTTTTATGATGGGTGGTTGAATACCGGGAGACAGGGGCTTGTTCTTTTGAAATACCTGACCGGTTCCGTGGAGTATAATCCTTATTTTGCACAAATGATGACTCTTGTGATGCTGGCAGTGTCTGTGCTAGCGTTTGTGATGTTGTGGGACAAAGTTGCAGGGGTGACTGGTTCAGTCAATAAATGGGCAGCATATGGATGTATGTTTTTGTGGATTAGTCATCCGATTTTGGTGGAGCAGTATTATTTTACCCTTCAGGGCGTGGAGATTGGCATCGGAATGGTTCTTACAGCAGTGGCTCTGTGGCTGGTGTGGCAGGGAAAAGCACAAAAGGGCAGTAAGAAAATCTATGCATTTCTGCTGAGTGGTGCATTGTTATTGCTGACTTTTTCCGTGTATCAGATTTTTGTGGTGTTGTTTATCTATGGGGCAGTGACGATTTTGCTGCTGGATACTCTGCGAAAGCCTGATGCAAAGTGTAAGGGTATTCTGGCGGTAGTGAAGGATGTGTTTCCTTATGCAGGGGTTTTTCTGGGAGCATTTATTTGCAACAGTGTCGTTACAAGTCTGTTTTTTAGTGAATCGGATTACTTGAGCAGCCAGGTGCAGTGGGGACAGTTGTCTGTCCGGGATTGTGTATACAGTATTGCAGTTCATGTAAGAGATGTGTTAACAGGACAAAACAGTATTTTTTATCATGTGTCCTTTGGAGCGCTGTGTGCAGTGGGATTTATTGCAGTGCTTTGTCTGATAAAGCGTTATGGTGCGGCACTTTTGTTTTATTATGTGGCGCTGATGACTACACCTTTTTTGATGACGGTAGTGTGTGCAGATGAGCCGGCAGTTCGTTCCCAGCTGATTCTTCCGGCTATAACAGGATATATCCTGTATGTGGATGTTTTGTTGATGAAATGTCTGGGATGTGATGGGGCCAAAAAGACTGCGAAGAAGTCTTCCGGAATCAAATGGCAAACAGTTTTATTGGCGGCGGTATGTATATTGGGGGGAGTTTCGCAGATGCAGATTTCCCATCGTTTATATTATACGGATGCTTGTCGTTATGCGGAGGATGAGGCTTTGGGAAGAGCTTTGATTCAGCAGCTTGAGCCTAAAATTGGCGAGGATGAAACACCTATTGTTGTGATTGGCTGTCATGAATTTCAAGGCAATAATGCATGTCTTGAGGGAGAGATTATCGGACTTTCTATTTTTGAACATGATGTGGAGGAAGAGCCCCGATATTATTGGAGCACAAGGCGTGTAGTCGGCTTTTTGCATACACTTGGCTATGACTGTGAGCAGCTTCCTGACAAAAATATTCCGTATGCAGAAGAATTTGCCGAGGATATGGATGTCTGGCCGGGTAAACACAGTGTGGAGCATGCCGGTGATATGGTAGTGATTAAGTTAAGCGAAATAAATGAATAAATTAAGCCGGTGAAAATCGGCGGATGGAGGTGCCTTATGAGTGTAAATCCGATTTATGAGAAACTGACAAGTTGTGTGGAAGCGGTGAGAGCCAGGACTGATTTTGTGCCGAAGGTAGCGATTGTGTTAGGCTCCGGGTTGGGCGATTATGCCAAGCAGATTCGTGTGGAAACGGAAGTGTCTTATGCGGATATTCCCGGATTCCCGGTTTCCACTGTGCCCGGTCATGCCGGAAAATTTATTTTCGGCTATGTGGGAGATGTGCCGGTGGTTTGTATGAAGGGCAGAGTGCATTATTATGAAGGTTATGCTATTTCTGATGTAGTGATTCCCATTCGTCTGATGAAGCTTTTGGGAGCAGAAATTTTGTTCCTCACCAATGCTGCAGGCGGTGTAAACACTTCCTTCCATGCAGGAGATTTGATGTTGATTCGGGATCATATTGCAGCTTTTGCGCCCAATCCTTTGATTGGTCCTAATGTGGATGAGCTTGGTACCAGATTCCCTGATATGAGTGAAGTTTATGACAGAAAACTGTCTCAGATTATTTTGGATACGGCTCAGGAATATGATGTGTATTTGCAGGAGGGAGTTTATACCCAGATGACCGGACCTTCCTATGAGTCTCCTGCAGATGTGAAAATGCTCCGTGTTTTGGGCTGTGACGCAGTGGGAATGAGTACGGTGGTGGAAGCCATTGCGGCCAGACATTGTGGTATGCGTATCTGTGGTATTTCCTGCATCAGCAATCTTGCGGCAGGTTTGTCACCGAATCCTTTAAATCACAAGGAGGTACAGGAGGCAGCGGATAAGGCAGCTCCCAAGTTCCAAAAGCTTGTGACGGAGAGTGTTAAAAAATTTGCATGAAAAACGCAGTTGATAGAGTAGAAAAAGTAGGTGTTGGTTTGGATAAAACGATTTCGCAGGAACAAAAGGATATGCTGGTGCAGGCCGCTTTAAAGGCAAGAGAGCATGCCTACGCGCCTTATTCCGGGTATGCAGTAGGGGCTGCACTTTTGACGGAGGATGGTTTGGTATATACAGGTTGCAATATTGAAAATGCTTCCTATGGTGCAACAAACTGTGCGGAGCGGACAGCTTTTTTTAAAGCGGTCAGCGAAGGACATAGAAAGTTTGATGCCATTGCCATTGCCGGGGGCATGGTTGGGCGTGAACCGGAGGATTATGCCTATCCATGCGGTGTATGCAGACAGATAATGATGGAATTTTGCACAGGTGCCTTTCCTGTTTTGGTTGTTAAAAGCCAAGAGGATTACAAGGAATATTGTCTGGAAGAGCTCCTGCCCTTTGGATTCGGAGGTGCTTCGATTCGATGAATATCAGATTGTATAATGCAAGGATTCTTACTATGGAGAAGAACAGATCTGTCTTCGAGGGCGAGGTCTGGATTAAAAATGAGAAAATTGTTTGCGTGGCTTCCAAGGAGGAACTGGCTTCTGACTGGGATGTTTTAAATGCACCAAGAATAGATTGGGATATTCAGGTGGATTGTGAAAACAACCTTTTGATGCCCGGTTTTAAAAATGCACATACCCATTCTGCCATGACGTTTTTGCGTTCTTATGCAGATGATTTGCCTTTGGATAAGTGGTTGCATGAGAAGATATTTCCCATGGAGGCGCATCTTACTCCGGAGGATATCTATGAGCTTACTAAGCTTGCCGTGCTTGAGTATTTAAGTGGCGGTGTTACATCCATCTGTGATATGTATGTGAATCCGGAGGCGGTAGCAGAGGCCTGTATGGATATGGGGATGCGATGTGTTCTGGTCCCCGGGCTCAATAATTTTGTTTCTTCACCGGAGAGGGTGGAGGAGGAATATGTAAAGTGGAATAAGAGAAATTCACTGATTAGTTATCAATTAGGATTTCATGCAGAGTATACCTGTTCTAAAGAACTCTTGTGCAAGGTATCGGAGTTGGCTCACAGGTATAGAGCACCTGTTTATACGCATCTTGCAGAGACGGCTAAAGAGGTCGAGGAATGTAAGAGTCGTTATGGAATGACACCGGCAATGTTTTTGGATTCGCTGGGAATGTTTGAATTTGGTGGTGGTGGTTTTCACTGTGTACATATGACGCCGGAAGATATGGATGTGTTCCGAAAAAGAAGGCTTCATGTGATTACCAATCCGGCATCTAATCTGAAGCTTGCCAGTGGGATTGCACCTATTGCAGAGTATGAGAAACGCAAGATTCCGGTGTCCATCGGTACGGATGGGCCTGCCAGCAATAATTGTCTGGATATGTTCCGGGAAATGTTTCTGGTGGCTGGATTAAGTAAGGTCAGGGAGCAGAATGCAGCTTCGCTGAGTGCAGAGCGGGTATTGCGCATGGCTACTGTGCACGGAGCTAAGGCAATGCGTCTAAATAAAGCGGATACTCTTGCCAGAGGGAAACTTGCAGATATTATTATGATTGATTTGCACCAGCCGAATATGCAGCCGGACTGTAATGTTGTGGGTAATCTTGTATATAGTGGCAGTAAGAGTAATGTACGTATGACCATGATTAACGGTAAAATACTATATAAAGAAGGCAAATACTTTCTGGGCGAGAGTCCGGATGGTATATATGATAAGTGTAATGCAATTTTTAAACGAATATCAAATAGTGTGTAGGAGGAAAACGTATGCTGGAAAAAGTGTTTAAGCTGAAAGAAAACCATACAAATGTGAAAACGGAAATCGTTGCGGGTTTGACTACTTTTATGACTATGGCGTACATCATTGCTCTGAATCCAAATCTGTTGACCAATTTTGGTGCTGAGGGAACAGAACTTTGGAATGGTGTGTTTATGGCAACCTGTATTGCATCGGCAATCGGTATGTTTGTGATGGCTTTTGCGGCTAATAAACCTTTTGCCATGGCACCCGGTATGGGACTGAACAGCTTTTTTGCAGTTGTGGTTACCAATATTGTAGCGTTGACGGGAATGACCTATCTGGAGTCCTTTCAGTCGGCTCTTTGCATTATTTTGATTGAAGGAATTGTGTTTATTGCGCTTTCTCTGCTGAATGTGCGTGAGAAGATTGTGGATGCCATTCCATTGGGCGTGCGTCTGGGTATTTCACCGGCAATCGGTATGATGCTGATGAATATTGGTTTTGGTTCCAATGCAGGTGTTTACTCAGAGAACGGTGGTCCCTTTTATGCCATGAGAGATTTCTTTGGAGCGTTGTCACCCAGTATTGCACAGACAAGTATGGGATCAGGCTATTCTGTGATGGTACTTCAGGTTGTGACGATGTTTGTTGGGTTGTTTGTTATTATTGTGTTGGCGCAGAAGGGCGTAAAGGCAGCGGTTATTATCGGTATGTTGGTTGCAAGTATTATCTATTGGGCAGGGCAGGCACTTTTCCTTGGAACCAATCCTTTTGCAGGGCTTTCCGGCGCATCTTTTGTTCCGCCTTTTGCAGATATGGCAAAGACCACTTTGTTCAAGCTCAATTTTGATGGATTTGTACAGATTGGCTGGTTTACTGTGATTACGCTGATTGTAACTTTCTGCGTGATTGATATGTTTGATACTATCGGAACATTGGTAGGTACGGCAAGCCGTGCCGGTATGTTGGACAAAGACGGAAAGATGACCAAGATGAAGGAAGCGCTTTTGGCAGATGCAGTGGGTACTGTGGCAGGCTCTGCAACCGGTACCTCTACGGTTACTACTTTTATTGAGTCTGCTTCCGGTGTAGAGGCGGGGGGACGTACCGGTCTCACAGCGTTGACTACCGGTATTATGTTCCTTGCGTGTATGTTCCTTGCACCCATTGCAGCAATTATTCCTGCTGCAGCAACATCTTCGGCGTTGATTTATGTAGGTGTATTGATGATTACCGGGTTGAAGAATATTAACTTTGATGATAATAGCCAGTCTGTACCGGTGGCATTGATGTTGATTTCCATGCCGGTGTCCGGTTCCATCGGACATGCCATTGGTATTGGTCTGATTGCATATACCGTGATTAAATTGTTTACCGGCAAGGCAAAGGATGTATCTGTTCTGACTATGGTATTGTCTTTGATTTTCCTTGTGAAATTCTTCCTTGCTGTATAAATTAAGTGATAAAGGCAGATTTGTTTTATGGAGTATTTGGTTTTAACGGCAGTGCTTTTGGGGCTGGTGGTGTTGGTGTTTATAAGAGAATCCTGGCAGGATGCCAAGAGAAAGAAAAAGTTCAGGCAGTCTTTGCGGGACAATTTTGGTAAACTGCCAACGCGGAAATACACAATGGAAAACAGCATTCATATTCCGGGATATTATCAAAGACATCAAGATGATGGACAACTGGATGATATTACCTGGAATGATCTTAGTATGGACGATGTGTTCAAACGAATGAATTATACCCATACTGCCACCGGAGAAGAATACCTGTATTACATGTTGCGAAGTGTGAACCAAAGCAGGGAAAGTCTGGATCATTTTGAAGAGCTTGTACAATGGTTTGCTGAGCATGAGGATGAACGGACGGATATACAATATGTGATGAGTGAATTGGGCTACACCGGGAAATACTCATTGTATGATTATATTGAGAATCTGGATTATCTCGGAGAGCGCAGCAATGTAAAGGAGCATTTGTTAAATGCGCTGTACGTAGTGCTTTTGGCAATGATGCCTTTTGAGTTTTCCATGGCGTTGGCAGGCATATGTGTACTGGCTGTATATCGTATTATCAGTTATTTTAAAATAAAGGCAGAGGTAGAGTCCTATATTGTAAGTTTTGCTTATGTGACAAGATTGATTCTCACGGCAGAAAAGGTATGTAAACTGGAGATTCCGGTATGTGATGACGAGTTTCGGAAGGTGAAAAAAATACTGGGAGCCTTAAAGGGAATCAGCAGAGGTTTTTACTGGGTATCTGCCATGGCAGGTCCCAAAAGCGGTAATCCATTGGAGGTTATTATGGATTATGGGCGTATGTTGTTTCATCCGGATTTGATCATCTTTAACCGGATGCTGGGTAAGTTGCGATTGAACCTTCCGCAGATAGATGAATTGATCCGTTTGATGGGCGTTATGGAAGCGACAGTTTCCGTGGGATATTTCAGAGCAAGCCTTGAAAACGGCTGGTGTGTTCCCGAACTTCTGGAAGAGGGATGTTTGGTTGAAATGACGCAGGGATATCATCCTTTGTTGGAATGCCCGGTGAAAAATACGATTAAGGCAGACCGAGGCGTGCTGCTTACCGGTTCGAATGCCTCCGGTAAGTCTACCTTTCTAAAAACAGTGGCTATTAATGCCATCCTTGCCCAGACGGTTCACACCTGTACGGCTGAGAGCTATAAGGCACCTATGTGGAGTATTTATTCATCTATGGCTCTTAGAGATGATTTAGGGAGCGGTGAGAGCTACTACATTGTAGAAATCAAAGCATTAAAACGAATTCTGGATGCGCAGAAGAGAGATGAAAAAGTACTTTGCTTTGTGGATGAGGTTTTGCGGGGCACGAATACAGTGGAGCGTATTGCGGCGTCCACGCAGATTTTAAAGAGTCTGGGAATAGGGGACGTTATGTGTTTTGCAGCTACCCATGATATTGAGCTGACAGAGCTTCTGAAGGAAGATTATGATAATTTTCATTTCGAGGAGGAGATAAAGGACGGAGATATTTCCTTCCAGTACAGGCTGTTAAGCGGTAAGGCAACCTCAAGAAATGCCATTCGTCTTTTGGAGATTATCGGGTACTCTCCGGAGGTTACCGAGGAAGCGATGAAGCGTGCGGAACGGTTTTTGGAAACAGGTGTATGGCAGGCTTGACGGTTTTGGACAAAAGATTTATACTGAAGTAGATATAATTGATGTGAAAGGAGCCGGATATGGGTTTTGTAAATGGTTTTTTATCATATTTAGTATTAATGCTGGTGTTTGTTGCGGTGGCTGGAATTGCAATTTTTCTGGGTATTACCATGCGTAAAATGCGTAATACGGAGGAAGAAAGGATAAATGCTCTTGCAGGCAAATCAGACGCTCAGTCTTAGCATGCAGGTGTAATAACAGATTGATTTGGAGGGTTTCCGCTATTTTGGCGGAAGCTCTTTTGTGCTTTTGTGCAGGAGACAGATAACGTGAGGGTTTGATATGGGACGATATAAAGCGGTGCTTTGGGATGTAGACGGAACGCTTCTGGACTTCTTAAGTGTTCAGCGGATTGCTATTACAAGGTGTCTGCAGGATGTGGGTGTAGAAGTAACAGAGGAAATGGTCGCCCGCTATTCGCAGATCAATGATGGCTATTGGAAAAAACTGGAACTGGGAGAAGTTACCAAAGAAGAGTTGCACAGAAGACGTTTTACGGATTTGTTTGATGAATATGGCATTATGGGTGTAGATGTAGAATTATTTCGAAGTCAGTATCTGGATATTTTAGCAAACACATATGCGTATATTGATGGCGCTATGGAAATCTGTAAGAGTTTGCATGGAAAAGTGCGACAGTATGTAATAACCAATGGTGTGGAGGCTGTCCAGACAAAAAAGCTACGGTTGTCCGGCTTTTATGATTTGATGGATGGTATTTTTATTTCAGAGCAGATTGGATGTCCTAAGCCTCATGAGGGATTTTTTGACTATTGCATGAATGCTATTGGCGATTTGCAGAAGGAAGAGCTTTTGATAGTGGGTGATTCTCTTACCAGTGATATCAAAGGTGGTGTTTTGTACGGGATTCCAACATGCTGGTACAGACCGCAGGAGACTTGTTTGGCGGATAGTGCAGAGCGAAAGGTTTATGAAAGCTACACACCGGATTATGAAATCGGTCATTTGCGGGAACTGCAGGATATATTGGCACTTGACCGGGATTGACTGGTGTACGGTCAGAGACAAGAGGGTTAAATATGGCGAAATCAGAAGGACAGAAACTAAAACTTTTGTATATTCTAAAGTATTTGGAGGAATATACGGATGAGGCACATCCTATGACGACAGCTGAGCTTATCAGTCGGCTGGCGGCGGAGGGAATTACCTGTGAGCGCAAGACGATTTATGCAGATATTGCAGCTTTGATGGATTTTGGGTGTGATATTATGCAGGTGTCCAATCGCAGAGGTGGCGGCTATTATATGGCCAGCCGTGATTTTGAATTGGCGGAGCTTAAACTTTTGGTGGATGCAGTACAGTCCTCGCGATTTATTACTACCAAAAAATCCAGGGATTTGATTAAGAAACTGGAACAGATTGCAGGCAAGCATGATGCAGGTAAGCTGCAGCGTCAGGTTTATGTAGCCGGACGTATTAAGACGGAGAATGAGAGTATTTATTACAATATAGATAACCTTCACAGGGCGATTCAGGAGAACAAGCAGATTTCGTTTACATATCTGGAGTGGAATCTGCAGAAAAAATTGGTGCCGAGGGGGGATAAACGTATTGTCAGTCCTTGGGCTTTGATATGGAAAGATGAAAATTATTATCTGGCAGCCTTTGATGCCAAGGATAATATTATTAAGCATTACCGTGTGGACAAAATGGGTAGTGTGGAAGTTTTGGAAGAGAAAAGAGAGGGGATGGCCATATTTGAAAAAATAGATGTGGCAGCCTATAGCAACCAGACCTTTAGCATGTTCAGCGGTGAGGAAGAGACGGTGACCATGCGTTTTCCCAATCGTCTGGTAGGTGTTGTGTTAGATCGTTTTGGCAAGGATGCAGATTTGCGTAAGCAGGATGAAGGTAGTTTTAGGATTCGTGCCAAAGTTGCGGTTAGCGGACCGTTTTTCGGCTGGATGGCAGGAATCGGTTCAGAGGCGGAGATTGTAGCTCCCGAGCAGACGGTTGTAAAATATAAGCAATGGCTTCAAAATATTATAGATAAAAACAAGGAGTAAAGAACACGTCATGGAAATTACAGTATCAAAACGTATGGAAGATTTTGCAGAGGGAATCTTTCAGGTATTAAATGAGAAAAAACAACAAGTGGAGGCTGAAGGAAGAAAGGTTTATAATTTTTCAGTAGGAACTCCTGATTTTAAGCCGGCACAGCATATTATTGATGCTGTTTGCGAGGCAGCTTCAAAACCTGAGAATTATAAGTATGCTTTGCAGGATATTCCGGAGCTTACACAGGCTGTTATCGGCAGATTTAAAAGTCGATATGGTGTGGAGGTTAAAGCGTCTGAGATTATGAGTGTTTACGGTTCACAGGAGGGTATTGCTCATGTGGGATTAAGCCTTGTGGATGAGGGAGATATTGTTCTGGTACCCGACCCCGGTTATCCGATTTTTGCAGTAGGTCCTTCTCTTGCCGGAGCTAAGCTTGCAACCTACGAATTGTATCCTGAGAACGATTATCTTCCGGATTTGGACAAAATTGCTGCAAAATACGGCAAGGGAAGCGCTGCAAAGGCCAAACTTATGATTGTGTCTTATCCTTTAAATCCGATTTGTAAGACAGCGCCTGATTCCTTTTATGAGAAACTGATTCCCTGGGCACAGGAAAATGAAATTGTGATTATTCATGACAATGCGTATTCTGATATTATTTACGATGGCAGAGTAGGACGCTCTATTTTGTCCTTTGAAGGAGCTAAAGAGGTTGCTGTGGAGTTCTATTCCCTGTCTAAGTCTTATAACTATACAGGGGCAAGAATGGGCTTTATGGTGGGTAATGAACAGATTGTACAGACCTTCAAAAAGTTGCGTTCCCAGATTGACTACGGTACCTTTTTACCGGTTCAGTACGGAGCTGTAGCGGCGTTAAACGGACCGGATGATATGATAAAGGAGCAGTGCAAGGTCTACGAGGGCCGAAGAAATGCACTTTGTGACGGCTTTACCAAGCTTGGTTGGAGCTTTGAGCGCAGTCAGGGTACCATGTTTGCGTGGAGTAAGATTCCTGCAGCGTTCAATGGAGATGATGTAAAGTTTGTAATGGAGATGTTAGAGCGGACAGGTGTGTTGTGTACCCCCGGAAGCAGTTTTGGTGAACTGGGCAAGGGATATGTAAGATTTGCATTGGTTCTTCCGGAGGAAGAGATTGCCAAGGCATTGGATGAGGTAGAAAAAAGCGGTATTTTAAACGTCAAGTAAAAGTTTTAAAAAAGGTGTATAAAATTAATACACCTTTTTTGTTACTTTTTTTACCCCCTCGTTCATTGACAAGACAGGTTTTGCAATTTATACTTAAAACTAAGCGCGACACAATATCTTGTTTTCAAGTATTAAATAACACCATATATTGTATTATTTAAGCGTGCCCGGGAAAATGCGAAAGGCACGCATGTTTTGTCTTTATAGGGGGAAATGTTATTTTATAGAGAGTGAAGATATGTCCCTGCAACAGGATTAGATAAGGGAGGAAAGTAGTATGAGCAGTAATTTTGACCAGACAACCTCAACAGATGTTAATTTTGGAGTAGAGTATCGGCCGAACCGTATCGTCTATGTAGTGAAAAAGGACGGTAGCAGAGAGGCGTTTAATGTACAGAAGGTAATAAATGCAGTAGGGAAGAGTGCATACAGAGCACTTACCCGTTTTACGGAAGAGGAAGAGCGTAAGATTTGCCAGTTTGTTGTAGACAAGGTGGATGAGCTTGAGGTGGATGAGCTTCCCATCCCTATCATGCACAATATCGTGGAGAGTGCTCTCGAGCAGGTGAAACCTGTAGTTGCGAAGAGTTATCGTGATTACCGCAATTACAAGCAGGATTTCGTTCGCATGCTGGATGATGTATACAAGAAGAGTCAGTCCATCATGTATATTGGTGATAAAGAGAATGCCAACACAGATTCTGCGCTGGTATCCACCAAGAGAAGTCTGATTTTTAATCAGTTGAATAAAGAGCTTTATCAGAAGTTTTTCTTGACTACGGAAGAGATTCAGGCATGCAGAGACGGATATATTTATGTTCATGATATGTCTGCAAGACGTGACACCATGAACTGCTGTCTGTTTGATGTGCAGAATGTATTGACCGGTGGTTTTGAGATGGGTAATATCTGGTATAATGAGCCTAAGAGTCTGGATGTGGCTTTTGATGTTATCGGAGATATTGTTTTGAGTGCCGCAAGCCAGCAGTATGGCGGTTTTACCGTGCCCAGCGTGGATTTGATTCTGGAACCCTATGCAGAGAAATCTTATGCCCGCAATTATGAGAAGTATAAGAGACTTGGAATAGATGACGCCACAGCTGAAGCGGAGAGTTACGCTGATGTTACCAAGGAGTTTGAACAGGGATTCCAGGGATGGGAGTATAAGTTTAATACCGTAGCATCCAGCCGCGGTGATTATCCGTTTATCACAGTTACAGCAGGAACCGGTACCGGCAGATTTGCCAAACTGGCAACGATTACAATGCTCAATGTCCGCAGAAAAGGACAGGGCAAAAAGGATCATAAGAAGCCCGTACTTTTCCCGAAGATTGTATTTTTGTATGATGAGAATCTTCATGGTCCCGGCAAGGAGCTTGAGGATGTGTTTGAGGCCGGTGTTGAGTGTTCTGCCAAGACAATGTATCCTGACTGGCTGAGTCTTACCGGTAAAGGCTATGTGGCAAGTATGTACAAGCAATATGGCAGAATTGTGTCTCCTATGGGTTGCAGAGCATTCCTTTCTCCCTGGTATGAGAGAGGCGGTATGCATCCGGCAGATGACCAGGATAAGCCCGTGTTTGTAGGACGTTTTAATATTGGTGCGGTATCCTTGCATCTTCCCATGATTTTGGCTAGAGCACGCAAGGAGAGCAGAGATTTCTTTGAACTTTTGGATTATTATTTGGAATTGATTCGTCAGCTTCATATTCGTACCTATGCATATTTGGGAGAGATGCGTGCATCCACTAATCCACTGGCTTATTGTGAGGGTGGTTTCCTTGGGGGTAATCTGAAACTTACGGACAAGATTAAGCCTTTGCTTAAGGCTGCAACCGCAAGCTTTGGATTTACTGCACTGAATGAACTTCAGGAGCTTTATAACGGCAAGTCTCTTGTGGAGGATGGTGAGTTTGCGGTATCTGTAATGGAGCATATCAATAAGCGTATTACAGAGTTTAAAGAAGCGGATGGGAACCTTTATGCGATTTACGGAACCCCTGCAGAGAATCTCTGTGGTTTACAGGTAAAACAGTTCCGTAAAAAGTATGGTATTGTTGAGGGTGTTTCTGACAGAGAGTATGTATCCAATAGTTTCCATTGTCATGTTACAGAGGATATTACACCTATTGAGAAACAGAACCTGGAAGACCGTTTCTGGGATTTGGCAAACGGTGGTAAGATTCAGTATGTAAAATATCCGATTGATTATAACGTAGAGGCTGTAAAGACTCTGATTCGCAGAGCGATGGATATGGGCTTTTATGAGGGTGTAAATCTGTCACTGGCATATTGTGATGATTGTGGTCACCAGGAGCTGGAGATGGATGTATGTCCTAAGTGCGGAAGCAGTAATCTTACCAAAATTGACAGAATGAACGGCTATCTTTCCTATTCCCGCGTCCATGGTGACACACGTTTGAATGACGCTAAGATGGCGGAGATTGCCGAAAGGAAGAGTATGTAGGAATGAGATATCACAACATAACGAAGGATGATATGTTAAACGGTGACGGACTGAGAGTGGTACTTTGGGTTGCCGGTTGCAATCATTGCTGTAAGGGGTGTCAGAATCCTGTTACATGGGATCCTGACGGAGGACTTTTATTTGATGAAGCCGCTAAGGCGGAAGTTTTTGAACAGTTAGACAAATCATATATTTCGGGAATTACATTTTCAGGAGGAGATCCCTTACATCCGGCCAATCGACTGGATGTAAGAGGATTTATGGAAGAGATTAAACAGAAGTATCCGGATAAAACGATTTGGCTGTACACAGGCGACAGCTGGGAAAATATTCTTCATTATCCCATGATGCAGTATGTGGATGTGGTAGTGGATGGGGAATTCCACGTGGAGGAGAAAGATGTTAAGCTTCTTTGGAAGGGCAGTCGTAATCAGCGTGTAATTGACGTGAAGAAAACCTTGAAACAGACAGATCCTACCCGTCCGGTTCTTCATTGTCCGGATTATTCCGATCCCAGGGATGCTAAAATGTATGCGCCTGTAAAGAGCGCAGGTGTTACATCCTGTGTTTTGTAAATTCACGTATTTACATAAGGAGATTAGTATGCAGAGAATTGCACAGTTTTTTAAAGTAAGTGAAGAGAATTTTGTCAATGCCATGAAGGAGGATTTTCCCCAGTACACGGAGGAGGATATCAGAGATATGTATGAATCCTTAAGTTTACCGAAACGTGCTACGAAGGGAAGTGCAGGATATGATTTTTATGCCCCCTTTGCATTTTCTCTTCCGCCCGGTGCTACCATTAAGATTCCTACAGGAATCCGTGCTAAAATGGATGAAAACTGGGTGCTGAAGCTTTATCCCAGAAGTGGTTTGGGTTTTAAGTTCCGTTTGCAGATGAACAACACTGTGGGTATTATCGACAGTGACTATTTCAATTCTGATAATGAGGGACATATTTTCTTAAAGCTGACCAATGATTCCAATGAAGGAAGAACGGTAGATGTGAATGCAGGTACAGGTGTAGTTCAGGGAATTTTTCTGGAATATGGTATTACGGTAGATGATGAGGCTGACGGCGTGAGAAACGGTGGTTTTGGAAGCACTACGACGAGTGTATAGCTTTAGACAGAATAATTAGAATCCTTCCGGGTGACACTAAGTAAATAAGTGTGATTCGGGAGGTTTTTTATGGAAAAAGTGTCCGTCAGTTTATCTCAGAATATGGATTACTTGAATCGGATTTTGGGAGTAGAGCAGAATTTTGATGTGGTGCATCGCACCATGAGTATAGGTGATAAAGATGCCTGTATGTATTTGATTGATGGATTTTGTAAGGATGATTTGCTACAGAAAATATTGCAATATTTTATGGATATGAATGCTCAGGATGTGCCAAAGGATGCGGCAGGACTTGTAAAGTCGTACATTCCTCATATTGAGGTTACAACAGAGAGTGATTATTCCAATATCCTTGTATCTTTGTTGTCGGGGATGTTTGTTTTATTGGTAGAGGGATATGAGCAGGCGATATTGATTGATACAAGAACTTATCCTTCCCGAAGTGTAGAAGAGCCGGCCAAGGACAGAGCGCTTCGCGGCTCTAAGGATGGTTTTGTGGAGACGATTGTGTTTAATACTGCATTGATACGTCGCAGAATTCGCAGTGAAAAGCTTCGGATGGAACTTTTGAATGTAGGAAAAAGTTCTCATACAGACATTGTACTTTGCTATATGGATGACCGTGTAGACAAGGAATATCTGAATGAATTGAGAGGAAAGATTAACAGTATTCAGGCAGAGGCGTTGACTATGAATCAGGAAAGCCTTGCGGAGGCTGTTTATAAGAGAAAATGGTTTAATCCTTTTCCGAAATTTAAATATACGGAAAGACCGGACACGGCTGCTGCTCAGATTTTAGAAGGCAATATTGTAGTGTTGGTAGATACGTCTCCATCGGCAATGGTGATACCAACTACTATTTTTGATGTGATTGATGAGGCTGATGATTATTATTTTCCGCCGATAACGGGAACTTATTTACGCCTTACACGTTTTTTAATTGCGCTTCTTACGTATTTGATGACGCCAACTTTTCTGTTGTTGATGAATCATCCGCAGCTTGTCCCACAGGGGTTTGAGTTTATTATGTTGAAGGAGACACCCAATATACCTCTTTTATGGCAGTTTTTGATATTGGAACTTGCCATTGACGGATTGAAGCTTGCTGCAATCAGTACACCTAATATGCTCAGCACTCCATTAAGTGTTATGGCAGCACTTGTACTTGGTGAATTTTCGGTAAACTCCGGCTGGTTTAGTGCAGAGGTCATGTTGTATATGGCATTCGTTGCCATTGCTAATTATACACAGGCCAATTTTGAACTCAGTTATGCGCTTAAATTCATGCGCATTCTGAATCTGATTCTGACAGCGATATTTGGTTTGTATGGATATATTTCAGGTATAGGAATATTTATCTTGTCTATCCTGCTGAATCGGACTGTATCACACAGAAGTTATGTATATCCATTGATACCTTTTGATAGTAAAAAACTAGCTGATATTTTGTTCAGAAAACGAATGCCCGGGACGATACAAAATAAGAGAAAGTGATTTTGTAAATATATAATATAAAACTTAAGGAATAGAGTTGCATACAAAGCGGGTTTGTGATATAATTAACAAAGAGAAGAATGATGGAGAAAAGGAGGATGAAAATATGTTTAAATTGACTACGGACAGTACTGCAGATTTGCCGGAGGATTATTTGGAATTAAATAAGATTCGTTGTATTAATCTCAGTTATATTGTGGATGGAAGGACTTATGGTCAAGGATTAAATATATCCTCTAAGGCTTTTTTTAAGATGATGCGTGATGGTAAGATGCCTACAACATCACAGATTAATCCCCAGGAGGCAAAAACGTTCTTTGAAGGATTAATTGGACGACAGCATAATGAGATTTTGCATTTGTGTTTTTCTTCCGGACTGAGCGGTAGTTACAATAATACTAAAATGGCGGCAGAAGAAGTTATGGCAGAACATCCTGAATGCCGTATTATTGTGATAGATACACTCTGTGCATCTATGGGAGAAGGGCTTCTTGTATATAAAGCTGCGCAAATGAGAGATCAGGGTAAAAGTATAGATGAAGTTGCTGAATGGATAGAAACCAATAAGAAAAATGTTGTGCATATCTTAACTGTGGACGATTTGAATCATTTGCACAGAGGTGGTCGAGTGAGCAAGGCATCTGCGATTCTTGGTACTTTGGCAGGAATAAAACCCGTTATTCATGTAGATAATCAGGGACAGTTGTTTAACTTCGATAAGATACGTGGCCGTAAAAAAGCATTGACCTTCCTGGTAGATTATATGGAACAGAAGACTTCAGGATATTCTCCTAAGAATGATATTGTTATGATTAGTCACGGAGATGCATTGGAAGATGCAACATTTGTACGTAACATGATTCGTGAGCGCTTTGGTATTGAAAATATTATGATTAATGATTTAGGTCCTGTTATCGGTGCACATACCGGCCCCGGAATGATTGCATTATTCTTTATGGGAATGAACAGATAATCTGCACAAAATAGTCCCAAATTCATACTATATATTAATAACAATTATAGTATGAGAGGAAGGCTTTATGCAGGACATCAGAGTTGAAGAATGCTGTTTCGACGGGCAGAGTGATAAATTCCCCATTGGTATGGCGTATGTGCCCTGGCAGTGTTTTAAGGGCGTTTACGAAGATTTAGAAAAAGCATACTGTATTGGCACAATCTTTCCGGAGTTGAACAAACCGTTTACAGGAAGGAGATGTGTATAATGAATAACAGAGAACAGTTGCTCAAAGACATTGGTATTGTAGATTTTACTGTGGTAGAGCTGGCGCTTTTTTTGGATACACATTCCTGTGATCAAAGTGCAATGGAGTATTTTAACCACTACAGCCGCATGAATATGCAGTTGAAAAAAGAGTTTTCAAAAACCTATTATCCGCTGAAGTTGGACTTCGCCGAGAGTGAGCATAAATGGAGATGGGGCGACGCGCCTCTGCCTTGGGAAGGAGTGTGTGGATAATGTGGAGTTATGAGAAGCGATTGCAGTTTCCGGTAAATATCAAAGAGCCCAATGCTAAACTGGCTCAGGTAATTATATCTCAGTTTGGAGGACCTGATGGTGAATTGGCAGCAAGCATGCGATATTTGTCTCAGAGATATTCTGTGACGGACAGAAGAGTGGCAGGGCTTTTAACCGATATCGGCACAGAAGAACTGGCTCACCTCGAGATGGTGGGGGCCATTGTGCATCAGCTGACCAGAAATCTTTCTATGGAAGAAATTGAGAAGAGTGGTTTTGATAAATATTATGTGGATCACACCCTTGGTGTGTGGCCTCAGGCTGCAGGAGGAGTACCTTTCAATGCATGTGAATTTCAGGTGAAGGGTGATGTCATTACTGACTTGGTGGAGGATATGGCTGCTGAACAGAAAGCCCGTTCCACTTATGACAATATTCTTCGCTTGATTAAGGATCCGGATGTATGTGAGCCAATCAAGTTCTTAAGACAGCGCGAAATTGTGCATTTTCAACGTTTTGGAGAGGCTTTGCGCATGACACAGGATGGCTTGAACTCCAAGAATTTTTATGCGTTTAATCCCGGATTTGATATGTGTGAAAGCTGTAAATAATGATATATATAATCGCCGGTTCCTGATGGGAATCGGCGATTATTGTAGTTTGTGCAACACAAAAAGCCTAAATGTATTTTCTGTTGTTTGCCGTTTTGGAGAAAAATGGAATTTGTTCTTGACATAACAAATAATTAATGATTAAATATTATCAATAAAATAACCTCATGAGGGAGTAGCGAGCGTTAAACGTAGCAAGTCAACATACTGGCCGCAAGGTCTGGCTTGTTTTAAATCGCGAGACTCATGTATAGCCGGACATTACGAATAGTATTCTATTTGTATTATGAACTATACATGAAGTCTATCTATCTGCAGGATTCCACCAAGTATAGTTCACACTGTACTTGGTTTTTTTATGTGCTTTCCCGATTCTTTTATTTGTGGCTATGAGTATGTATAGTCGATTCGGCTCCATATACCATACCACGAGACCTTGAAAAACGCCGGTATTTGGGCTGTGTACTTTACAGCCCTATGTACCGCTGCGTTTTTCACGGAGTGGAAACGTTCCGTGGTATGGTATATGGAGTCGAATCGACATTGCACAATGCTGCAGCCACAAATAAAAGAATCGGGATAATAAAAATATTTTTTGGAGGTTTTTTGAAATGGAGTGGAACATGTTGTTTTTCTTTAACAGCGCACTTTTAGGGGTGGGTTTGGCGATGGATGCCTTCTCGGTGTCTTTGGCAAATGGCTTAAATGAGCCGAATATGAAAAGGAGCAAGATGTGTGGTGTAGCCGCAGTTTTTGCTTTCTTTCAGGCATTGATGCCTATGATAGGATGGGTATGTGTACATACGATTGTACAGTATTTTCAATCTTTTGAGCAGTTTATTCCCTGGATTGCGTTGGTGCTTCTTGTTTTTATCGGTGGCAAGATGCTGTTAGACGGAATTAAGAATAAAGAAGAGGATACAGAGGCCGGTGGTGTGGGTATCATGGCACTTTTGGTACAAGGTGTGGCAACTTCCATTGATGCGTTGTCTGTAGGATTTACTATTGCGGAGTACGGATTTGTAATGGCCCTTGTTTGTGCATTCATTATTGCAGTGGTTACTTTCTTTATCTGTATGATGGGAATAATTATCGGCAGAAAGGTTGGGACCAAATTTGCAGGAAGAGCAGCCATATTTGGTGGTGTAATTTTGATTGTGATTGGATTGGAGATATTTATTACCGGAGTAATGTAAATGATGTAAGAATCGGCAGTTTGACTGCCGATTTTTTTCGTATAGTTCTAAATTTGCAAATTTTAGATGATAAGCATTTGAAGTAAGGTTTGAAGTCTAAAAATATATTGATTTTTCCTTAAAATCAATAAAAACACAGCCTGAAATCTAAAGAATTGTATATTCGCAAAGTATATAATAGAATCAGCAGGGAATATGTACATGCACTTCTGGCATAGCAATAGATAAAGCTTCCAAGGGAAGAGATGTGTGATGGCTGATTGGATTGCTAAGCTGGATGAATTGATATGGGGGCCCTGGCTACTGGTACTAATGCTGGGAACCGGTATATGGCTGATGCTGAGACTGGAATTTTTGCCGGTGAGGAGATTAAAATTCGCGCTTCGATGTGTGTTTGGTCAGGAACCGGAGAGAAAGCAGCGGTCATACAATTCGTTAAAGGATGTTTCTTCCAAGGGTGCCTCGGGGAGAGGCGTTTCACCTTTTGCCTCCCTTACCACAGAGCTTGCAGCAACTATAGGAACAGGGAATATAGTGGGAGTTGCTACGGCTATGGTTTTGGGAGGACCGGGAGCTTTGTTTTGGATGATGGCTGCCAGTGTGCTGGGGCTTGCGACCAAGCTGGTGGAAAGCACGCTGGCAGTAAAATATCACAGTTATAATGAATGTGGGGAGCGGGTTGGTGGCCCCATGTATATTCTGCGAACGGCATTTCCTCGATTAAGTAGCAATAGCAAAGGGTATCCGGGGCGGTTTCTGGCATTTTTATATGCACTGTTTGCGGTAGCGGCATCTTTGGGGATGGGGAATATGACGCAATCCAATTCTATTGCAGAGGCGTGCAGGGTGACCTTTGATGTTCCGGTGGCTTTGTCAGGATTGGTGGTTACGATTGCTACGATTCTGGTAGTGCTTGGAGGAATCGGAAGCATTGCCAAGGTGACGCAGGTGCTGGTGCCGGTTATGGGAATTTTTTATCTTGTGGGTACAACAGGTGTAATTCTGGCGAATCTGGAGAGGCTGCCGGTAGGGATAGGAGCGATTCTGGTTATGGCATTTGCGCCGGAGGCGGTTACCGGAGGATTTCTTGGAAATCTTACAGCTACGGCATCTTTGTCGGTGGGGCAGGCTATGCGAATGGGGGTATCCAGAGGCGTTTTTTCCAATGAAGCAGGTCTTGGGGCTGCCGGGATTTCAGCAGCTGCTACAGATACAGAGGATTATGTAAGACAGGGGTATATCAGTATGACGGGGGTATTTTTGGATACCATGATTATTTGTCTGGTAACCGGGCTTGCTTTCATATCTTCGGGACTGATTGGAAGTACCGGAGCTGACGGAAGTCTGTTAAACGGAACGGAGCTTACTATTGCGGTATTTGAGGGAACCTACGGTATTTGGGGAGCAAGGTTTGTCAGTGTAAGTATTATTCTGTTCGCCTTTGCTACTATAGTTGCCTGGGCCTATCAGGGCGAAAAAGCGTTTGAATACCTTATGGGTCGCACCAAATATAATATCTGGTATCGCTTTGGGTATGCGCTTATTGTGTTTGTGGGGGCGGTGTGTTCTCTCGAGATGGTATGGAATTTTTCGGATGTCTGTAACGGGTTGATGGCAGTGCCCAATCTGATAGGTGTTTTGATATTAAGTATGAAACCAAACGGAATTTGTCAGGAGATTATAGATTACGATAAACAATATAGAGGAGGATGAGGACGTGAGCGGTTATGAAACAATTAAGAAACTGGAGGAAAATATTAACGAGGTTTTTGTAGGTAAGGAAGAGGTGGTGGAGAACATGCTGATTTGTCTCCTTGCAGGAGGGCATGTGCTTTTGGAAGATGTGCCGGGGGTGGGCAAAACTACCCTTGCCAATGCTCTTGCGGCAAGTATGGAATGCAGTCTGGGTAGAATTCAGTTTACACCGGATACTTTGCCGGGGGATGTACTCGGTGTATCGATTTACAATATGAAAACCGGTGAGTTTGAATATAGCAAGGGTGTGGTTATGAATCAGATTGTGCTTGC
The DNA here is from genome assembly GCA_015056885.1 of Lachnospiraceae bacterium. Lineage (GTDB taxonomy): Bacteria > Bacillota > Clostridia > Lachnospirales > Lachnospiraceae > Acetatifactor. Next base: position 29,122 of record SVFL01000005.1, on the reverse strand, counting down.
AGATGAGATTAACCGTACTTCACCCAAAACACAGGCCAGTTTGTTGGAGGCAATGGCAGAGGGACGTGTCACTGTGGATGGTAAGGTGTATGAGCTGCCAGGACCTTTTATGGTGATTGCAACCCAGAATCCTGTAGAATTCATAGGAACATATCCATTGCCTGAGGCTCAGATGGACCGTTTTATGATGCGGTTGTCCATTGGCTATCCGGGAAGGGAACAGGAGATGACTATGGCAAGAAAACACCTTGCCGGCGTTACAGTGGACAAGGTCAGACCGGTGTGTAAGGCAGAGGATATTATACAGCTTCGCGAAGAGGTGGCTGCTGTAAAAGTTACAGAACAGGTATTGGCGTATATGGAAGATATTGTGGAGCTTACCCGTAAGGAGCCGCGATTTCAGTTGGGAGTAAGCCCCAGAGCTTTGATCGCTTTAATGAGAGCTTCTCAGAGCAAGGCTTTTCTTCAGGGAAGAGATTATGTGAAGCCGGATGATGTAAAAGCTGTGGCACCTCAGGTATTTGCACACAGATTGTCTTTGACACCGGAGGCGAGAATCCGTAAGGAGAGTGTTTCGCAGATTTTGTACAGTTTGATTTTGAAGGGTAAAATACGAACGGAGTAGTCTATGAGAAAACGTAAATGGATTTGGCTGTTTTTATGGATACTTTCTTTGGTGGGAATCAGTTTTTATGGAGGCGCAGTAAGCTATGGGCTGTTCTGGAGCCTTCTTTTGGTGCCTGTAGTGTCATTTTCGTATCTATTGTATGTTTATCTGCGTTTTCGAATTTATCAGGAAATTGAAAGCAGGCAGGTGATTTGCGGACAGCCGACGCCTTACTATTTTGTGCTCCGGAATGAGGACAAACTGGGATTTGCCAGTATACAGGTGCGTATGTTTCCGGATTATTCCTATGTGGAGAATGTTGCTGAGGAAGTAGAGTATGAGCTTTTGCCCGGGGATGAGGTGCTTTACAGAAGTAGGATTATATGTAAGTATCGCGGAGAATATGAGGTGGGAGTAAAAGAGGTTATTCTCACGGATTTTTTTGGTATTTTCCGCTTCCGATATCCTGTGCCCGGTGCCATTTGGGCAATTGTAAAACCAAGGCTTGTGAGTGTTTTGGGTCTGTCCGCTCTGGAGGATGTGGTGGTTAATCTGGAGAGAGAGTCTTATCTGGCACAGAATGAACCGGATGTAGTAGTGCGGGGATATGTACCCGGAGACAGTCTGAAGAAAATACATTGGAAAAATGTTGCCCGTACCGGAGAACTTTGTGTGCGCAAAGATAAGGGAACGGAGAAACAGGGTATCTTGCTTGTTTTTGATACCTGCAGATATAGTCAGGAGATGGCAAAGTATCTTCCGCTGGAGAGTAAAATGTTGGAATGTCTGCTGGCCCTTGCTTTGTTTTGGGCGGAGAAAAACACTCAGATTAGTGTGTGTTACCGACAAAATGACGTGCAAAGAGTAGATATTACAGGAATGAAAGATTTTGAAGATTTTTATATGCGGACGGCAGATATGACTTTTCAGAATCAGGAGAGTTCTAAGACTTTGCTGGAATGGGTAGTTTCCCAAGGGGCTGTTTGGGATGCAAAGGTGTTGGTGTGCGTATTTCATGAGTGGACTGAGGCGATGATGGAACTGGCAGAGCGGGTTGTTGCCTCAGGAGTCAGTGTGATTGCATATGTTGTCACAGATGATAATCTGGAGGAGTATATAAAATACAATACAGACCGTCAAAAAGTAATTCCTGTTTCCATAACAGCGGATTTGGAAGGGGTGCTGTGATTTATGGTTGTGAAAGAAAAGAATCTGTACCGCTTTACAATTGCATTATTACTTATGTTTGGAACTCTTTTATGTCTGGGAGAGTCAATTGGAATAAAAGAGGGTGAGATAGAAAAGTCTGCGTATGTATATTATTTGGCCGGGTGTGCAGTGGTAGGTATTGTGGCTGCGTGGTTTCAGCTTGCAAGGAAAGGTCGAATGATTCTGGCAGCCGCAATTGTTTTGAGCGTTGGAATTATGATGAGAGATGAAGCGCTTTGGCAGGAAACGGTGAGGGATTATATTCCGGTAATACTAATTGGTCTTTTTTGCTGTGCTTTTAGTCTCCTAATAGAAAAATTCAAAGGAATCGGTGCGTTGTCGGCGTTTATCGTGCTTGGGTTTTTGGGAGTGGATCTGTTGGGAGAGCGGAATCTGCCTCATATGGGGGTGGTCTGTGCGCTTTTGTATGTAGCAATGATTTATGTGGAGTGGAACGAGAGTCGCTGGCAGAAGGAGCGACTTGCTAACAGCAGATATTACATGGTTCGGATTCTTCCTTTTTGGATATTGTATTTTGTGTTGATGACGGTGATGCCTGCGCAGGAGGAGCCTTATGACTGGCAGTTTGTGAAGGATGTATATAGAAATGTAAGAGAGGTTGTTTTGCAAATCAGCCGTAACTGGATTGATGCAGACAGAGAAGATTTTGCCTTCGGGACCAGTGGGTTCCGTGATAATAGCGGTCGAATCGGAGGAAACATATCGGATTCCGGACGGTCTGTTATGGTGATTCAGGGACAGAAATCTTTGAAGACGAATGTGTATCTTACCGGTAAGGTTTATAATACATTCGACGGAGTTGGTTGGACTTCTACGGATGAAAGTGATATAAACGACAGACAATTGGATGCGTTCGAAACTTTATACGCAGTAAATTGTCTGGATGAGTCCGGGGCGTCAAATTACATTGAACGAACGCGTTTGAGCATATGGTATGATGATTTTCGTACAGGGTGTCTGTTTACGCCTTTAAAGACAATTAAATTGCAGAATATGGAGGATGACAATTTCAAGTCTGTGGGAGGGAATTATCTGTTTCATGACAAGCAGGGATATGGGCTTACATATAATACCTTTTTCTTTCAGTTAAATGTGGATCATCCCCTGGTATATGATATGCTTGCATCTGTCAGTGAAGATGGATTTGAGGATAAAGAAGCGGTTCTGAAAGAGATTCAAAAGGACTATTTTATAAGGACTAAATACAAATTGGCTGACTTGGACAATCACCGCGAAAATATATATCAAAATTATAATCAGCCGGTAGAGTTGTCGGAAGAGGTGCGGATGCTCCTTGCAGAGGTTACGCAAGATGCTAAAAATGATGTTGAGAAATTAAGAGCAATTGAAAATATGCTGCAGCAGATGGTTTATACCAAAACTCCGGGAGAACTGCCTGGGTGGGTGGATTCGGAAAGTGCGTTTTTGGATTATTTTTTGCTTGAGAGCAGACAGGGATATTGTGTTTATTATGCAACTGCATTTGTATTGTTGGCCAGAGCAGAGGGGATTCCTGCCCGATATGCAGAGGGCTTTTGTGTGCCGGTGAAGGGTATAGATAAGGTTGTTGTGACATCTGATATGGCCCATGCATGGCCGGAGGTCTATGTGGACCATGTGGGATGGATTCCCTTTGAGCCTACTCCGGGATATGAGGCAATTCGTTATACGCCTTGGGAGATTCGCACAGAAGTTGCACCGGGAGATGGATATGGCGCCGGAACGTTGGAAGAGGCAGATTCGGATTGGGAAACGGAGGAGGATGAGTCGGAAGATTTGGAATACCCTGAGTCACAAGAGGCTTGTGAGAAGGAAAATGCGTCGGAAACATCAGGTAGTCTTTGGAAAATTGCAGGACTTACAGTGGTATTTATTATCATTGGTTCCATCATGGTGCTTTGGGTGGATTGGCTGCTTCGCAGACGCAGAGTAAAGCGATATGGATTGAAGGAAAGATTCCTGTTAGAGGTTCAGGCTAATATGCGAATGCTTACGGTGCTTGGTTATGAACGCAGGGATAACGAAACCTTATCGGAGCTTCGTGACCGGGCCTGGGCCATTATGGACAGTGAGGAATCGGATGAGAAGCCGGAGTTTCATTTTTTGGATTTCTATGAGGAATATCTGTATGGTGAATATGCTGTAAATCAGGAAATGCTGGATACCGTACTGTCGGAAAAGCGTTGTTTGTTGCAAATGTTGAAGCGATGGAAAGGAATTTGGTATTTGTATTATAAATTGTATTATGATTTTTCTTGATATTTTTGTAGCGATAGCTGATAAATTTTGTTATACTAATTATATATTATGTGAAATTCTAAAAAAGCAGTTAAGGACTGATTCGAATGGTCAAAAGAAAGTTTATCAGTACGCGTCTTTTAGAAAACGGAATGAGAATAGACCAGGCTATTGTGGATGGTGCAGGCAGGTCTCTGATTGCAAAGGGGGCTTATCTGGATGATTTTCAGATAGAGTATTTGCAGACAAAGGGTGTGAATGGTGTCTATATCAGAGAGGGAGAGGAAGACCAAGAGGAGGTCATTATACCTCTTTATACTCAGGAGGTTATTGCCAAGACCCGTGTGGAGGACCGAACCAAGGTTAAGTTGTCAGAAAGTGTGCGCCAGCGTGTAGGTGAAGGTATTCAGTATCTCTACAATAATACGTCGGAAGATAGTTTTGCAGAAGCGACGACTAATATTACCAATGAGCTTATGAATGCCATATTTGAGAATGATGCCATTGCAGTAGATGTCGGAATGTTGAAGGTCAGCGATGAATATACCTTCAAACACAGTGTGGATGTGGCTACGATAGCAATGGTTATCGGCAAGCAGTATGGTCTGAATAATGAACAGATTCGTGAGATAGGTATCGCGGGTCTGCTTCATGATGTAGGTAAATCCAAGATTCCCAACGAGATATTGAATAAGCCCGGAAGGTTGGATGATGATGAGTTTGCGCTGATGAAACAGCATTCCTTGTTTGGTTTCCAGATCATCAAGGAGAAAGAAATGTTTTCGGACGGAATTATGAGAGGTGTGCTGCAGCATCATGAAAAAATCAATGGTGCAGGATATCCTCTGGGGGTAGAGGCGGATAAAATTCACACTTATGCAAAGATTATATCCGTAGCGGATATTTATGATGCACTGGTGACGGACAGGCCTTATAAGAGTGCATTTTCTAAGCGAGATGCAGTGGAAATGATTATGGCCATGACCAGAGAACTGGATATGAAGGCCATGACCAGCTTTTTGGAATCTGTTATTTTGTATTCTGTGGACAGTATTGTACAGCTTTCCAACGGCGAGAAGGCCAAGGTTGTGGAGAATAATCCCAAGTATCTGCTGCGTCCCAAGGTGGTAGGCATTCAGTCCGGTAAAGTATATGACCTTGCCGGTGATTTGAATTGTGCAAGTATTATTATTTTGTAATGATTAGGGAATGGTGATTCCCGGTAGGAGATATTTATGTCAAAATCGGTGATAGACAGGTTTATGCGTTATGTGCAGGTGGACACGCAGTCCGATGAGGAGTCGTCTACAGTGCCAAGTACCATGAAGCAGCATGACCTGGCCCGGATTCTGGTGCAGGAGCTTAAGGAATTGGGGGCATGTGAGATTACCTATGATGAAACGCATTGCTATGTGTATGCGTCCATAGAAGCGTCAAAAGGATATGAAAATAGTCCTGTTTTGGGATTCATAGCCCATATGGATACCTTGCCGGCAGTGACCGGGGCAAATGTGCAGCCTCGCATTGTGGAATGTTACGATGGTGGGGATATTGTACTGAACAAAGAATTAAATATTGTTATGAAAACAACAGATTTTCCGGGGCTGTTAAAGCATGTGGGGAAAGATTTGGTTGTGACGGATGGAACGACTCTTCTTGGAGCAGATGATAAGGCCGGTATTGCTGAGATTATGGCTATGGCGGAATATCTGATGAAACATCCGGAGATTAAGCATGGTAAAATTCGAATCGGATTTACGCCGGATGAAGAGATTGGCTGTGGTGCGGATTATTTCGATGTGGAGCTTTTTGGAGCAGACTATGCGTACACAGTGGACGGTGGACCCTTGGGAGAACTGGAATACGAGAACTTCAACGCGGCAGGAGCCAAGCTGATGATTCACGGAAGAAGTGTGCATCCCGGAGATGCCAAGGACAAGATGAAGAATGCTATTTTGATTGCCCAGGAATTCCAGAGTCTTTTGCCTGTAGAACAAAATCCCATGTATACCGAAGGTTATGAGGGCTTTTTTCATTTGGATCATATAAGCGGAACGGTGGAGGAAGCAGTTGCGGAATATATTATCAGAGATCATGACAGGACTCTTTTTGAAGAGAAAAAAGAGTTGTTTATGAGCTGTGCGGATTTTCTGAATCGGAAATATGGTGCGGGGACGGTTGTGGTGGAGATGAAGGACTCTTACTACAACATGAGAGAAGTGCTGGAGCCACATATGCATTTGATTGACAGAGCCTCAGAGTCTATGAGGGAACTTGGAATCGAGCCGGTTATCAGCCCTATTCGCGGCGGTACGGATGGCGCGAGACTGTCCTTTATGGGGCTGCCCTGCCCCAATCTGTGTACCGGCGGGGAGAATTACCACGGCAGATATGAATTTGCATGTGTGCAGTCTATGGAAGCGGTGGTTAAGCTTTTGACAGGAATTGTACAAAAATATGGAGAGGAATTAAGATAGTGAACGATAGAAGTGTTTTGAATATTCAGACGCTCCCTGAGAACGAAACAGAGCGTCAGTTTTATTTTATGGATAAGGCGGCAGGTTATGTGGAGACTCTTGCGCAGGAATTGGGACGCAAGCCGACCTGTTGTGTCACGACATTCGGATGTCAAATGAATGCCAGGGATTCCGAGAAGCTTGTAGGAATCCTTCGCAAGGTAGGATATGAGATTATTGAGAATGAGAATGCGGACTTTGTAATCTTTAATACTTGTACGGTTCGTGACAATGCGAATCAGCGTGTTTACGGAAGACTGGGTGAATTAAAGGGCTTTAAGAGACGCAATCCCAAGATGAAGATAGCTCTTTGCGGTTGTATGATGCAGGAGCCTTCTGTGATTGAGAAGATTAAGAAAAGTTATAATTTCGTCGATTTGCTTTTTGGAACACACAATATCTTCCGTTTTGCAGAGCTTTTGTGCTCTGTTTTTGAGCAGGAGGATATGGTGATTGATATCTGGGAGGGGACAGACAGCATTGTGGAAGATTTGCCTGTAGAGCGTAAGTATCCTTTCAAGTCCGGTATCAATATTATGTTTGGCTGCAACAATTTCTGCAGCTATTGTATCGTGCCCTATGTGCGAGGTCGTGAGAGAAGCCGCGAGCCCAAGGATATTATCAGGGAGATTGAGAATCTGGTGGCAGACGGTGTGGTGGAAATCATGCTGTTAGGGCAGAATGTGAATTCCTATGGCAAGAATCTGGATAATCCCATAAGCTTTGCTCAGCTTTTGCAGGAAATCGAGAAGATTGAAGGTTTGGAGCGCATTCGTTTCATGACATCCCATCCTAAGGATTTATCGGACGAGCTGATTCAGGTGATGAAGGAATCCAAGAAGATTTGCAGACATCTGCATCTGCCCCTGCAGGCAGGTTCCACAGAGATTTTGAAGGTGATGAACCGTCGCTACACCAAAGAGCAATATCTGGCGTTGGCGGAGAAAATCCGCAGAGAGATTCCTGATATGGCTATCACCACAGATATTATCGTAGGTTTCCCCGGAGAGACCAAAGAGGATGTGGATGAGACCATTGATGTGATTAAGAAGGTTCAGTATGACAATGCCTTTACCTTTATCTATTCCAAGCGTACCGGTACGCCTGCAGCGGCTATGGAACAGGTGCCAGAGGCTCTGGTAAAAGAGAATTTCGACCGTGTACTTAAGACGGTGCAGGAGACTGCAAGAGAGCGGGTGGCACGCTATGAGGGACAGGTTTGTGATGCTTTGGTGGAGGAAGTCAACGAAAACGATGCAAGCCTTGTGACCGGTAGACTCTCCAATAACACGTTGGTGCATTTCCCCGGGGATGCATCTTTGATTGGCAAGATTGTGAATGTTTCACTGGATGAATGCCATGGCTTCTACTACATGGGACATATGGTTTAAATTACTCATAAAGAGGAGGAAAAACAATGGATGCAATGCAGAATCTTTTGACAAGAAGAAGTATCAAGAAATATAAATCTGATATGGTGCCGGAGGATGTGATTGCCCGCATCTGTGAGGCAGGAACATATGCTGCCACGGGTAGGAATCTTCAGGCACCCATTATTCTGGCGGTGACTAATAAGGAGATTCGTGACAAGCTTTCTCAAATGAATGCTGCGATTATGGGAAGCGGCGCAGATCCTTTCTATGGCGCACCGGTAGTGTTGGTGGTTCTGGCAGATAAGAATGTGAACACTCATGTCTATGATGGAAGTCTTGTGATGGGTAATCTGATGCTGGCGGCTCATGCAGAAGGCCTTGGCAGCTGTTGGATTCACCGCGCCAAGGAGGAATTCGAGTCCGAGGAAGGTAAGGCAATTCTGAAAGAACTTGGTATTGAAGGAGCGTATGAGGGAATTGGACATTGTGTGCTGGGATATCCCGATTGCGAGATTCCTGTGGCAAGAGAGCGCAAGGAAAATTATGTTTATTGGGTGAAATAAACATAATCGAGAGATGTTACAAAACATTTGACAAGCACAATTTAAAATGTTATTATACTCGTCGAGTAATCTGACGAGGGCAACCTTATATTATAAGGGCGCAAAACTGTAAACTAATGTAAAATTAGTGGTTTAGTTGCAATCAGAACATGCTTAGGTGTGTTTTGGTTGCATTTTTTTCGCGAGTAGCGAGGCGAATGCCATGTTTACATGGGCATTCGAGGAGCACCGCGAAAGTCAGGGAAACATGCAAGGCAGGTTTCCCTGACCATGCGAGTAGCAGGAGGAAAGGAAAAATGAAAGTGATGAAAAGAACAGTATTGTTATGTGTAGCCATGATAGGTATGGTAGCAATGATATCGCAAGGGATGAAATTGAATGTATGTGCAGAAGAGTATGTGTATGATGATTTGAATCGTGTGATTAGAGTCATATATGATGATGGTGGGATGGTTGAGTATGTGTATGATAGTAATGGCAACATTATAAAAACGATAGTATGGGATGCGGAAAAGGATTCGATAATGGAAGAGGCATCTCAGCAATCAGCAGGTTCTGAGCAGGAAAACAGTTCTACGAATAATTCTCTCAATGGTCAGAAGTTGCATGGAGACAATAAAAAAGAAAAACATAGTGCGGCTAATACTTTGTCGGAGTCAGGCAAAGAACAAATCGATACAGCTTACAAGAATGAGCAAACAGAAGGATTTAATGCTGATGAAACTTTGGTACAGATAGAGAATATTGAGGTGTATGTTCAAAATATTGTAAAATACATAACGGAATATGCAAAGCAAACATTTAAACAGCAATAGATAATGATACGGAGAAGAGAAAATGAAGAAAAGAACAAAAGAAAATATCAGACGAATTATAGCGATAATTCTTGTGGTTGCACTGATGCCCCTCAGTGATATACAGGAATGTCTCAAAATAAAGACATACGCAGCAGAGAAAAGTGTTACTGCTACGGATGCGGTGGAGGAGTCAGTAGAAACGTCTACAGAGGAATCTGAAGAAGATACCGACGCATCCACAGAGGAAAACATAGAAGAATCTACAGAAGAGTCCACAGAAGAGTCTGCAGTAGAATCAACGGAGGCATCTGTAGAAGAATCTGTAGAAGAATCTATAGAGGAATCATCTGAGATAGCTATAGAGGAGTCTACAGAGGTAGATGTTATTGATTGTGCATCCTCAGAAGAGGTGTATAACGTTATAGAGGATTATGTTCTCACTGAGGATATGGAGGTTAATAAGCTTGTTTTACAGGGTGGCACATTGGATTTGAATGGTCATGATTTAACGGTGCATGGTGATTTAGAGCAGACAGGAGGCGTTCTCTTAGTCAATGGCGGTAATCTGACTGTTGAGGGTAGTTATAAGAATCAGGCAGAGGAAGGTAGTGCAAGCATCGGACTGTTACAGATGACAAATGTAGATGATTATGTATGTGTGGAAGGGGATTATTTTGTATGCACTTCACAAGATAGTAAAACCTATCTTACAGCAGGTACACTGGAGGTCAAGGGGAATTTCACGGTTGATAGTACTCATTCCACCAAGGGTTTTATCGCTACGGATAATCATACCCTTCTGTTGAGCGGTGCAGCAATGCAGACGGTGTTATTCGGAGCCAGTGGGGCATCTGTGTCAAGAATCAATCATATGGAGATTACCAACTATTCTGAGGAAGGTGTAAGCTTTTCGGAGGAAGGACAGACAGTATATGTTGCAGGAACGGTAACAGATAACAACAAGCCGGTTCAGGGCTATATATCCATTGGCACAACTACAAGCTTTGCAGAAGGTTGTTTTAGAGGTGGTGTTTCTATCGACAACAAAATAACTTTAGATGATGTGATTACAATTGGAGGGGATTTAAAAATCACCAAAAATGTAGTAGTGACATTATCCGGAGGTGTTACAGTAGAAGGAAGTCTTTATCATAATGCAGGCTCTCTTCGTATGGAGAAGGGTAGCCTGATTGTAAAGGGGGATTATGAGGTGCTTCCTTCTTCCGGTGCATATTTAAAAATGGTTAATGAGGCTGACTACGTACATGTTTATGGAGACGTAACATACAATCCGGCATACAGATATACAAATTGTTTGACAGCCGGTACTTTTGAAGTGGAAGGAGATTTTCAGTCAGACAGTGCATTGTTTGCAGAAAAAGAGCATCGTTTTGTCTTCTCCGGCAGAACCAAGCAGGTCATTAGCGTGGGAGATGCCTGTCGATTTGCAAAGGTAGAGCTTAAGAATGAAAGTACAGAAGGCATTTATTCGGAGGAGCCCTTTGCAAGCAGTGAATTAATTACCAATGGTTGTCCTGTAGTATATGGAAATTATGAGGGTGAGTATGGTTGGACTCTGGAAGAAGATACTGTTTATGAGGGTGATTTGGTGCTGTTGGAGCAAACACTGGATTTGAATGGTTATAGTCTGACCGTTACGGGGGACTTGGTACAGCTTTCAGGTGTTGTTCATGTAAATGGCGGTAAACTGACAGTAGAGGGCGACTACCGTATGCAGTCCCGCAAAATTAATGAGGAGCAGGCCGAAGGGGAGGAGCCCTATCTGTATGGAAAGAGTGCAGGATGGCTTAAGATGCTCAATGAAGAAGATTATGTATGCATTAAGGGTAGTTTTATTTCTGACACCTGCGTGGACGGCACAGATTATCTGACGGCCGGTATCATGGAGGTGCAGGGTGATATGCTTGTAAGTTCCACCTATTCAGAGACCGGATGGGTAGCTACAGGCACACATAAGCTTGTGCTGAATGGAACAAAGATGCAGACGGTAAGCTTTGGCATCAGTGATGCAAAATCATCCAGAGTGAACAATCTGGAAATTACCAATATCAGCGAAGAGGGTGTGGTATTCGAGTCGGATGAGAAGCTGACCAATGTTTTGTATGTTGCAGGGGAAGTGAAGGATAAGGGCAATGCTGTGACCGGATATATTGCCATGGGACCGACTACTACCTTTACAGAGGGAGTTTTTGGTGGAAGTGTCTATATAGGGCAAAGTGTAACCTTGGACGAGGAGGTACACTTTGGTGGAGATATGAAGCTTGTGGGTACCAATGCCAAGACAATTACCGTGACAGTGTCCGGAGATGTAATGGTGGATGGAAGCCTGGTGCAGGAGTATTGTGAACTTATAATGAAATTGGGAAGATTGCATGTATCGGGGGATTATACAATATCCAAGAACAAAAAGTCTTATCTGGTAATGCAAAATGAGACAGACTATTTAAATGTACGTGGTAATGTAGAATTTCATCCTGCATATGAAAATGATTATCTTACTGCTGGAACCTTTGAAGTAGGCGGAAACTTTACCTCTGATTACAATTTAAAAGCAAAGGGAACTCATCGCTTTTTATTTTCCGGTGCGATGAGACAGGTTATCAGTATTACGGATAAAGAGTATTTTGCAATTGTTGAGTTAAAGAATACCAGTGAAGAGGGTGTGTATTCCGATACCATTTTTGTTAAGCAGCAATTGATTACCAATGGCTGTAGAATTACTTACGGGGATTTGGTGGGCGAGTATGGATGGACATTAACAGAGGATACGGTATATGAGGGTGACTTGGTATTGATTGAAGATACCTTGGATTTGAATGGTTTTAACCTCACTGTAACAGGTAATTTGAAGCAGTTGTCCGGCACTGTATATGTGAACGGTGGTAGCTTGATTGTAGAGGGGAATTATGTCTTAAATGAGGACAATTCAGCCGGTAAACTGCAAATGACCAATGAGGCGGATTATGTCTGTGTAAAGGGTAGTTATTTGTCTGATTCTTCAGCAGATACCACGGGTGCCTTGGTTGCAGGTGTTTTGGAGGTAAAAGGGGATGTATTGGTAGATAGTACCTATACCAAGAATGCTTTTGTTGCAACAGGAAGTCATACTCTTTTGTTGAGTGGAGATGATGCACAGACCGTACGTTTTAAGACCAGTAGCCATTTATTGTCTAGAATAAACAATCTGGAGATTACTAACACAAGTGAGGAGGGTGTTATATTTGATAGTGATACAAGCATTGTGGATAATATAACCTATCATACTAATCCAGTGGCAGTATTAGGTAATGTTAATGACTATGGAACTGTTGTAACAGGAATGATTGGAATATATGATACAACCACATTTACAGATAATCAGTTTTCAGCAGGTGTCATTATAACTCAGGCGATTGAGCTGTCGGAAGATTTGCATATCCTTGGGGATATGGAGGTAAACGCTTATAACCGGAATGTGGCTATATCGGGACAGATAAAAGTAGATGGTAATTATAAACAGTGCAAAGGACTTCTGAAAATGGAAGAGGGAAGCCTGGAGGTAAAAAGGGATTTTGTCTTTCATAGGGACTGGAATTCCAGGCTTTATATGACTCATAATCAGGATAAAATACACGTTTGTAGAAATGTGTTGTACGATACGAAATATGCGTATGCAAAGGACCTTTCTGCCGGAACTTTTGTTGTGGAAGGGGATTTGGCAGTCATCGGTGCATTAAAGGCCAGTGGGAGTCATATCTTTTGTTTTGCCGGAGATAAGTTGCAAACAATTGATGCTACGGAAGCTACCTTTTTTGCGACTATAGAAATTCAAAATACCAGTAAGGCTGGAATTTATTCAAAAGCACCATTAGTTAGTGAGAAATTTATTTCCAATGGTTGTCAGATTACCTATGGTGAGTGGACAGGAGTTTGCGGTTGGACTCTGCAGGAGGATACCGTATATGAAGATAATTTAACACTTATCGAAGGACTTTTGGATTTGAACGGACATACACTTACGATAAAAGGAAATTTTGTACAGGTATCGGGAACAGTATTTGTTCACGGTGGCAAACTGATAGTAGAAGGAGATTATCTATTAGAGGAGAAGTCAGCAGGACATCTGAAGATGACAGATTCCGGAGATGTTGTTTGCATTTATGGAGATTATATTTCCGAGGCACAAGGGGATAGTACCGGTTATTTGACAGACGGACGTATGGAGATTAAGGGAGATTTGTTGGTGGATGACACCTATTCCCAGAAGAGTTTTGTTGCTACAGAGAATCATACAGTTGTTCTCAATGGAAATTCTTCACAAAGGGTAAAATTTGGCAGTACAGGTGAGGAACTGTCAAGAGTGCATAATCTGGAGATTCGTAATACAAGTGTATATGGTGTGTCTTTTGATTATGAAACAGCCATTGACAGTGATGGATATTATTATCATACTAATAATCTTTATGTAAGTGGACTTGTAGATGATGGAGATTCCGCAGTAGCCGGTTACATAAATGTGGGTGACACAACTACCTTTGCAAAGAATCAATTTGCAGGTTCCATTGCTATTGGTCAGGATATGGTATTGGATGATGATGTGTGTATTAAAGGGAATCTGGAGTTAAATAGATATATTCGTCTAGAGGTGTCAGGACAGGTTACTGTCGAAGGGGATTATCTGCAAACCGGTGGTTACTTTTATATGGAAAAGGGCAAATTAGAGGTTGGCGGTGATTTCATAGTTGAAGAAGTCGAATACTCAAAAGTTTACATGAGTAATAGCATGGACTATATTCATGTTCATGGAGATGTGAAATTAAATCCGGAAATCGCAGCGTTTTCAGCAGGAACTTTTGAAATTGGTGGAGATTTTAGTTCTACTCGTATTTTCAAAGCTTCTTGGGGACATCGTTTCTTGTTTTCCGGCAAGAGTAAGCAGTCAATTAGTGTGGCATCAGGTACATACTTTGATACGATAGAACTTGCTAATTACAGTACGGAAGGTGTTTATTCGGATACTAATTTTGATCGAAGAATCTTGATTCGAAACGGTTGCAAGCTACGTTTTGGTAATATGGCAGGGGAGTATGGCTGGGTTCTGTTAGAGGACAGTGTATATGAAGGGGATTTAGTTCTTCTGGATGACACATTGAATTTAAATGGACATAGTCTGAAGGTTACCGGAGATTTGGTACAGACTGGTGGTACGGTATATATTAATGGTGGCAGTCTGACGGTTGAGGGGGACTATCGTATTCAGAGCAGAACTGGAGAGGCAGACAGCTACAGTTATGGAGCAAGCTCCGGTGTCTTACAGATGAACAATAAAATAGATAACATTACAGTGAAGGGCGATTTTGTTGTTCAGTTAGCTAATTCTATGCAGCGATACCTAGAAACGGGTACGATAGAATTGTGGGGAGATTTCACTTTGATTGGTAGTTCCGGTTTCTATGGAGCAAAGGAACATACATTGATTTTTGCTGGAACTGTGACACAGACAGTAGAACTGGATTCATTATGTAAAATAGGTTATCTTATTAACCGAAATAGCAGAGAACTTACTCTGAACTCTGATATAACAGTTTACAATAATGTGACAGATGAGTGTGGTACAGTTGAGGGAACCGGTGCAGTCAGAGTTGCTTCCTCAGATAATATAGTTGATGGGAGATGGAGCGGTAAGGTTCAGTTTACAGGAGTTAATCAATGGAATAATACGAAAATCGGTATAGATGTATTAACGCAGAATATACAGGTTGGTCTATTGGAGGTGGCTGAAAAGGCACATCTGAAAACTGCCGGAAGCGCCATTAATGCGGATGCCATTAGTTTGAATGGTAGTCTGGATGTGGAGAATGGTCAGATTGTATGCGCAGGAGACATGTCTATTAATAAGACTGGTAAGTTTACTATGCAGGATGCAGCAGGTTCTGTTTTAGTGGGTGGAGATTTTGTAATTGCTTCACAGGAAAACCATTCCGGTCTTTTAACAGAGGGTGTTTTGGAGTTGAGAGGACATTTCACCCAAATGGATTATGAGAACTTTGTTGCATCGGAGAATCATACTACAATTCTTGCCAGAAAACGTACTACGTCGGGTGTTGAACTGATTCAGAATATTAGTTTTAATGTTGGTGCAGGAACCACTCGGTTCAATCGTTTGGTATTGCGCAAGAGTTTAGAGGGTTATCAGTTTAAAAATAATTTGGATACCATTGCCAATGAAGTGGTCTATGAAATAGAGGATGAGATTGCACCGGAGGCTGTGGCTGCTATTATGATGAAGACCGCTACGGATAATTCCGTTACTTTGACGTTTACAGCAGCAAAAGATGAGAATGGCATATTAGGTTATGAAATTTATCGGGATGGTGTATATGTAGGTGTTACATCAAGAACAGTGTATACCGATACAGGGCTTATGCCGGAAAGAGAATACACTTATGAGGTGTATGCCTTTGACAGTTGCCGTAATCTGGCAACAGAGTCACCAAAGCTGGTAGTATGTACTCTGGAAGATACTACAGCACCGGAAACTCCGGATGGATTCGGATTATACACGTGTACAGGTTCATCTGTGACATTGAAATGGTTACCGGCAACAGATAATGCAGGTGTTGCGAGCTACATTATTTATCGGGACGGTGTGGAAATTGCTACAGGTATTCGCAATACACGTTACAAGGATACCGGATTAGAAGAAAATAAGGTGTATCGCTATGCTGTGGCAGCTTGTGACGCATCAGGAAATCTTTCTCCTCAGTCAGAGACGGTTGAGGCTGTGGTTGTGATGCCACAAATTCTGGACGTAACACCGGCTGATTTTAGCACGATTGGGGGGGCAGAAATCCCAATTATTGTAACCTTTGATGATGTGGGAAATGTGTTATCAAATCGCGTAAAAATTGAGCTGCAGGCTGAAGGTGAGGAATGGCAGGCGCTTACGAAGACTAATCTTGTACCTAAGCGTTATAATGCTAATTCTTTCTGTGTGCGTTATGACTGGATTATTGAGAACTTGGAAGGCAACAAAGATTACTTTCTGCGTATTACCCTGTTGGATCAGGATGGAAATACAGATGAACGTATTGTACAGTATAGTATTGATAGACAGGCTCCGGAATTGCCCGGTACTTTTACGGCAGAATCCAATAACGGTGTTGTGAATTTGTTCTGGGATGCATCGGTGAGTGCGGATTGTGAAGGTTATCATATTTATAAGAGAATCTTACCGGAAGAAGGAGCTGAAACAAATAAGGCTATCTATGTTTTATGTGCACAGGCAGAAGGACGGTATGAGAATTTTTATACAGATATAGATGTATTGGAGGGACAAAGCTATGAGTATGTTTTGAAGACTTATGATGGCTTTGGAAACGAAAGTGAGTATTCAGTTCCGTTTTCTGTAGAAGTGGAGCAGGATTGTCTGGCTCCACAGGTGAAGAAGATTACACCTGATGCAGGTCGTGTTGGCGGCAACGTGGAGATAAGTGTAAATGCTACCGATAATCGCAAGGTTGAAAGCGTACACTTGATGTATCATGCGGTAGGGGAGACAGAATGGAAGGATATTGCTGAAGTTCCTGCAACGGATGGGCAGGCAGTATATGCATGGGATACGTCCGGGTTGCCTGATGGAGCATATCTTTTGAATGCGGTTGCCGTGGATAAAAACGGTAATGTGAGTGAGGAGGATTTCACTCGCCACTATGATGTGGACAACACCGGAATTGGCAAGATTCGGTTAAAGGAGCCGGAGGTAATTTCAACTGCGGTACAGCTTTGCTGGGAAGATGTTGCAGAGACAGATTTGGCGTATTTTCAGATTGAACAGCTGGTGGGTAATAGCTTTGTGAAAATTGGTATGGTGGAAAATGCACTGGGCTACAATGTGAAAGGACTCCACCCGGGTATAACCTATTGCTTCCAGGTGGTAGGTTATGATAATTTGGGTAATCGTGGTGAGTCTTCGGAGTCTCTGGAGGTAACAACAACCGCAGATGATGTGGCACCTGTTATTAAGGCTGTTTATCCCATGGAGGAAAGCTGTAAAGATTCTCTGCTTCTTAAGGTGGAAGCGGAGGATAATAATCAGATAGACAGAGCGGTATTTCATACTTCTTTGGATGGAGAAAATTATGAGATTGCAGCTACTGTGTATAACGAGGAAGGGGGAAATGAAGCAGAACTGGAATATGCCTTGGACATAGGAGACCTACAGGAGGGCAAGCTATATGTGATGTTTGAGGTATATGACAAAGAAGGCAATGTAAATGCACCTCTAATGGATGGTGGGGCTGTGGTAAAGGAATATGTGATAGATAAAACCACGCCAAGTGGAGTCGATACACTTGAGATTATCAGTGATGAAGGGTGTGTTGGAATTTCATGGAATTGTCTGGATGAGGATGTGTCTCACTATAAAATTTATCGTCAGAATAAGGATGGAATATACCAAAATGTAGAAGCGGCTTGCTACACCAAGGAATATTATGATTTGGATGTATTTCCTGGTAAATCCTATACTTATAAAGTGACCGCTGAGGATGCTGCCGGAAATGAGAGCGATTTTTCGGAGGAGATATGCGTTACGGTTCAGGCAGATGTGAAGAAGCCTGAGATTACCGGTATGTCGCCTAAGGATAAGGCTGCTGTGGGCATGAATCCTACTATTTCCGTGGCGGCAACAGATAACGGCGGCTTGGCATATATTACCTTGGAATATAAAGAGAAAAAAGAGGATAATGAGTTATGGCGAGAGGTTGGAAGGGTTGACATAAATGGCAGAGGTGAGAAGGCAGACTTTGTCTGGAATACGGAAGGATTAGAGGAGAAAGCGTACAGCTTCCGTGCAGTTGCGTACGACAATGGCGATAATGCCAGCAAAGTTTATAAGACTACTTATACCTTGGACAATACTGCCCCGGAGGTGCCTGTTGTGAAGACCAAAACAGGACATTTTGAAATTCAACTGGAGATTGAAGGTGGGAAAGAGAAGGACTTCGATTGCTTTGAGGTATTTCGAAGAGAAGTAGACTCAGAGGATTTTGTAAGTCTGGGTCGTGTTAAGGATAAGAAGTGTGTTGATACCAGTGTTGTTGCCAAGAAGACTTATATTTATCAGGTAAAAGCTTACGATACTCAAGGTAATGTGTCTATCTCAGAGGAGGTAGAAGGCTTTGCTGATGATAAGGATACAGAGAAGCCCAAGGCATATCTGCCGGAGACTATAACCGGAATGATAGGGATGGAGATTGCCTTTGATGGCATGGGAAGCACAGACAATGTACGGATTACCAAGTATCAGTGGGATATGGGGGATGGTGAGAAGAAGAATGTTGCACAGCCTACGCATGTGTATGATGAGCCGGGTAGCTATAAAGTTACGCTGACAGTCACAGATGCTGCCGGTAATCAGGATACAGCCAAGACTACTGTTCATGTTTATGAAAAAGATGGTAATGGTATGTATATGCTCAAGGTAACGGATGAGTATGGATATTCCTTGCCTTATGCATCGGTTTATGTAAGGGAAGGAAACGGGCATAAGTCCCTGCAGGCAGGGGCTACAGGCTATGTTACCATAGTTGCACCGGTGGGTACTCATGAGGTGGCAGTTTATAAGAATGGCTATCTTCCTACAACGACCAGTATCAATATCAGTGATTATAAAACCATGACCGGAAGTGTGAATCTTGTACAGGATGAATTGGTGGTCGGAGATATTTCTGTCCATCGGATGTCGTTGGCTGAGATGGCTGAGGCAGGGGTGGATTTCTCAGATCCTGACAATATGCATTGCTATAAATTTAGGTTTACGGTAGTGCTGCAGGAGCACTGGATTCCTGTTGAGATAATAAAGACTAATCGAGGTAAAGGAGGATATGGAGGACCAACTCTTTATGAGTATATTTTCCCATTTGGCGGAAAGCTTGGGATGTTTTTACCGGAAGAAGAGGATGTTGATAGGTATGGAGGCGATAAGCCGATTCTTGCTTATGTTACAACCACTCAGTCAGTTTCATGGCTGAAGGAAATGTACGAGGTTCAGTTAGGGGTGTTTAATGCTGCGGATAATGAGTTTGTAATAGAAAATTCCAATACAACCTTAAATTTGCCGGAGAGTGGTCTCAGCTTAGCCAAGACGATACAAGGGCAGGAACTGACACAATTTATGGGTTCTATTCCAGGACAATCGGGTAAATCTGTAAGCTGGGTAGTTGCAGGCGATGAAAGCGGTTCCTATAATCTGACGGCAGATTTTGCAGGTACATTGATGCCTTTTAACGAGCCGGTGTCTGCACAGTTTGAAACCGAGGCTGCATTTGAAGTACAAACAGGAGAAGGTCTGCATATTAAGATTATGCCGGAGGAAAGGGCATATGTCGGTGAGGATTATTATATTCAATTTCAAATTATTAATGAATCAGACAGACCCTTTTATAATCTGACAACTTCTATTGGAAGTTATGAAAGTCCGGATCAGATTTTCCAAATGGTAGATGATGCGGATGGTACGATGATTGAGGAATCATATGAATTCAGGTGTTCTGATCCCAGTACCATCAGTCAGACTATTATTATGCAGGATGGAAACCGAATTACCTTTGATACGCTTTATCCGGGACAGACGTTCTATGGAACTTATAAGGAGACTTTCCGCCAATCACCGGATTCCAAATATAGCCCGGACAGAGTCTATTATGAATTAATCAAGGCGTTTAAAGAAGTATTAGAGGGAGAAAATTTAGGTGTTAAGGTTACAATAGAACCTATTAAGTCTCATGTTTCACGGCAAGTATATTTTGAGCAGGAGTATTCTTATAGTTATTACGGTGATCCCATACATATTCCTACCGGTTCTTTTACTGAGGATATTAGTGTTTTGTCTGTCTCAGGTGGTTCACAGTTAAGTGTGGATTTGAATTACAATTCTCTGTCAGCAGACAAAAAGGGTGAAGCCGGTTATGGCTGGAGCCATAGTTTCGAATATCGTATTGAGAAGCTGGGCGGTCTAATCAGGTTCTATACAGGTCCGGATGCGTATTATAATTTTGTAAATGAATCATCCTATAATAATCAATATTATGGCAGTGTGAAGGGTGGAAAGGCTTATCTGTCAACGGAAACAATCCGCCCTACAGAGCGTTATCAATGCATCAGCGAGGGAATGGAGAATTACAGTCTGGTTCGCTACAAAGATGGCAGTTATACAGTGACTGCGCCTAATGGATTTGGTTATTACTTCGATAAGGACGGGAAGCTTACGAAGTTGGTTGAGACCACAGGAAAGTCGCTCAGTCTGATTCATGACAAGAATAAGACTACCATTACGGAAGATATCTCAGGGAAGCGACTGTATCTGCATTATGACAAGGAGCATATGCTTGTAGGCGTGTCGGATGATAATGACCGTGCAATCTATATGAAGTATGATGGGGAGGGCAATCTGGTAGCTCTTACTAACGTGCAGGGGTATAATGTGAATTACTCTTATGATGCGTTGCATCATCTGGTGTCAGAAAATGGTCCGGATGGCGTTATCGTCACAAACGAATATGATGAGCAGGGAAGAGTGGTTCGTCAGGTGGATGCCCATGGCGCAGTCATGACGCTGAGCTATAGCACTGACAATAGTGGCAATAATGTGGTGGAAGTTATTGATGATGGGGGAGCCAAGTATCTGGAAACCGACAGTGCAGGGCGGATTGTAAAGGTAATCAATGCGGATGGTGGTGTATTCCGGTATGGTTACGATAAACAGGGTAATCAGATTAGTCAGACAGACCCGGCAGGAAACTCTGTGTTTAAGGAGTATGACGACAACGGCAATATGATTTCCTTTACGGATAAGGGAAATCTTACTACCGAAATGACCTATGACAGCAGGGGCAATGTACTGACCATAGATGCAACAGAGGGGCGTACAGCATCGTATACCTACGACAATAACAATCTTATGACCTCCATGACGGACATGGCAGGGTTATGTTCTACGTATGAGTACAATTCAGACGGACAGCTGGTGCGGGAGAAGATTGAAGGACTGGGAAGTATTGAGTATACCTATTCCGACGGATTAATCAGTTCTGTCACCGATTTCAAGGGAAATACCACAGAATACGCCTATGATGGTATGGGGAATTGTATTCGGACTATTGACAGTCAGGGAAATGTGACGGAAAATGAATATGATGAGTTGGGCCATTTACTCAGAACTACAGATGCACAGGGTAATACTACTGTGTATACCTACGATTATCTGGGCAATATGTTGTCCATGACAGATGCACAGGGTAATACTACATCCTATGAATATGACATTCTGGGCAGGAAATTGGCAGAGATTTATCCGGATGGAAGTGAAGTCAGTTACAATTATGATTCTCTGGGCAGATGTACCTCAGTGGAGTACCCGGACGGTTCGGTTACAAATACTTCTTACGATGATGCCGGAAATGTAATCAGCGAGACCCTGACAGACGGCAGTACCTTTGGCTACAGTTACGACTTGTTGGGTCAAAGAATCTCTGAGAGCGATGCCGATGGTAATACCACAGAGTATCAGTATTATCCCAATGGTAACCTGTACTGTACCACCTATCCCGATGGAAGTACAATTACCCATACTTATAATGAGGCATGGAAGGTTATCGCCACGGAGGGTAGAGACGGTAATGTTACCTCCTACAAGTACGATGCCAGAGGCAATGTAACGGAGGAGCGGGATGCGCTTGGTAATGCATGGAGCTATGAGTATGATATTTATGGTCGTCTTGTAGCAGAGACAGATGCCAACGGCAATACCACTACGTATGAGTACGATGCCAACGGCAATTGTATCAGCAAGACCAATGCAGCCGGTGTTACAGTTCAGATGGAGTATGATTCCCTGAACCGTATGACAAGTGCCTACACCAGAACCAAGAACGGTGAGGTTTATGTTATCAGCTATACTTACGACGAACTGGGCAGGGTTATCTCTACGAAAGATGAGATGGGCAACATTACTAGAGTGAAGTATGATGAACTGGGGAATGTTGTGGAAGTCATCGATGCAGAGGGTAACGTGACCCAGACCAACGCGTATGATGAGATGGGCAGACTGGAGCGTTCCACAGATGCACTGGGCGTGGATACGGAGTATGACTACGACGAGATGGGTAATCTTCTGGAGAGTGTGACGTGGCTGAACTCCGGCAAACATACCACAAGCTTTCGTTATGATAAGCTGGGACGTATAAATTCTGTCACAGATGCCATGGGTGGTGTAACGAAGGCAACCTATGACAGGCAAGGTAATGTTGAAACTCTTACCGATGCCAACGGAGGTGTGACGGAGTATGCCTACGATTCCATGGGACAGATGGTGGAGTCGGTAAGTCCTCTGGGCAACCGTTACAGCTACACCTACAACGCGGCAGGTCTTCTGGAAGAGTCACTGAATGCAAGAGGCCAGGCGACCACGTACACTTACGACAAGGTGGGACGCGTCACTTCCGTAACGGACGAGCTGGGCACGGTCCATTATACTTACGACCCCAACGGCAATGTCCTTACGGTAACCGACGACCAGGGTACTATCAGCCGGAAGTATGATGCCTTGAACCGTGTCACGGAGTATACCGATTACAAGGGTAATACTGTTCAGTATAGCTACGACGAAATCGGTAACTTAATTGCGTTAACCTATCCCGGCGGTGAAATCGTTCGTTATACTTACTACAAGAACGGCTGGCTGCATACGGTAACGGATGCCAAGGGCAAGGTTACCAAGTATACTTATGACGCAAGAGGTAACCTGATACATACGGAGCGTCCCAACGGTACGGAGGAAATCTGCACCTTTAACGAAGCGGGGCTTCTGGTAAGCCAGAAGGATGTCCGGGGCGAGGAAGTCCTGACGGAGTTCACTTACAGCTATGATGACAACGGTAATGTAACCACCATCGAGGGTACCGAGACTACTGTGACGGAGGAGGGCATCAGCCGCTTAAGCAGTGCGGAGATGGTCTATGATAAAGAGAACCGTCTCATCCGTTACAATGGCAAGGATGTCCGCTACGACGCCGATGGCAACATGACCTACGGACCGGTGAACGGTGTCATGAGTGAACTGGTCTACGACTGCAGAAACCGTCTGGTAGAGGCAGGAGATATCTGTTATAAGTACGATGCGGAGAACAACCGTATCGCCATGGAGACCTACGAATACCTTGAGGAGTATGTGGTGGATACGGTATCTTCCGGCTTAAGCCGTGTACTCACCAGTACACGTACGGAATGTGAGAGCGGTGAGGTAAGTGAACCTACCATTCGTATATTTGGTAAGGGACTGATTTGTGAGTATACCGGTGACAGTTACCAGTATCACCACTACAACAACCTGGGCAGCACCATGAAGCTGACCAACCGTTGGGGAGAAGTGATTGCGTCTTACACGTACGGTGTATATGGCGAGCTTTTAAGCGGTGACAACAGTCTTACCAGTTATCTCTACAATGGACGTTGTGGTGTAACCACTGACAGCAACGGCCTGTACTACATGCGCCAGCGCTATTATAATCCTGAGATTAAGCGCTTTGTGAATCAGGATATTCTGACAGGCAGCATGAGCAATAGCCAGAGCCTGAACCGGTACAGCTATGTACAGGGTAATCCGGTAAGCTACACCGACCCCTTTGGACTGTCACCATCAAATGGTATGTATACCGGTGATACTCCTGATACGACGCTGCTGCATGGCATACTGGCGTTAGTGGGACTGTTTCCCACTCCCATTGGATTGTTTGCAAACATATGGGATCTGGTAGTATATGCCTTTGTAGACCATGATGAAGGTATGACAGCTCTTGCAGCAGTAAGTCTGGTTACATTTGGCGTAGGAAACATTGGAAAGCTTGCAGCAACCAGTGCCAAATTTGGTAAAATGGCGAAGGTAGGCAGAGCACTGGATGTTGGCTGTTCTTTCCTGTTCAATGGTGTAGAGTTTCTCCAGAATGGTACAAATGCCCTTAAATCCGGTCAGGCAATGTGGCAGAAGTATTTTGTCAACGGCGAGCCCATGGGCTGGCATACCGTTGAGGAATATTTTGTGTACAAGTACTATGTGGCGGCTACGGCACTTGCGGCGGTAGGGTTTGGTGACGACTCTGCAAAGCTGGTGGAAAAACTGGATATTGAAATACCTCCAATGAATAATGGTGGGTATCTTAATCTAGATGCATTTAAGAGAAAGAGTGGTAGTTCTTCAATAGTTGAGATAGTTGATAAAGAAAAAGGTACTTTTATTATAAAGGATTGGTCAAACTATCCAGATGATTACGTTCCAGTTCCTGACAAAAATAAGGTGTGGACATTTCTTGAAGGAGATGAGTATAATTCTGCTAGAGATTCAGCAAATACATTCAATAGAAACATGAGGTCAGCTGATCCTTATTATGCTAATAATGGGTTAGAAATTCACGAGATTGAACCAGTAAAAATGGGTGGAAGCCCAACTGATATAAATAATAAAACAGCAATTCAATCACAAGTTCATAGAAGATATGTAACGCCTTGGTGGAATAAAATACGAGACGAAGTAAAGAAAGGATTGAACTAATGAGATGAATATACAAGAAATAATTAAAACAATAGAAACTAATGAATCAATAGGTTTGTCAGAGAAAGATATTGCAGATTTTGAAAAAGAAATAAATTGGCATTTCCCGACAGATTATAGAGAAATATTAAAAACTGTAGATGGTGGATATGGTAAAATAGGTGATTTTTATATTGATTTCTGGAATCTAAATGATATTATTTTTTATTATGAAGATATAGAAAATTTAGATGGTTTAATTCCTTTTGCATCAGATGGATGCGGTATTGCTTTTGCGTTTGATAAAAAAAGCGAAGAAATAGTATCAATTCCAATGGACTGTCTAGAAAGAAATTATGCAAAAATAATTGCTGTTAATTTTGGTGATTTTGTCGATAGATTATGTTCGCATAAGTTGCAGTATTAGGAGCATTATGAGTGATTATAATTATGAGATTATAAAAGCATCAGTTTTAGAATGAAAAGGGTGTTATCAAAGCTCCTGAACCGAGACGAAATTATGCTATCAAAAAACAATGATAATCATTGATTTTGATTTTCAAAATTGTATGGCACAGCTTTCAGTGACTAATTCACAGTATGTTCCGTACCTATTCGTGTATTTTGAGGCAATGGATATAGCGGTATCAGATTTAGAAGAGATAACACCAATATATAGTTTTCATGATGATACAATGCAAAAAGATGATGTGATTAGTGCTCTGGATGAAGCCTTGTTATTTTGTTCAAATTACAAAGTGAAGTAGCAAGCATATTTAATATGTCTCTACTTAAAGTTATCCAGACTCAAATTGCATAGTAAGTATTAAGAGCCAGCTGTGATGAGTTAGAAGATGACACAAATTGAAATGTAACAATTTTGTAACATTTTCCTTGACTATCCTCAAACACCCATGTTACAATGGCACTTACCAGGGGGTATAAGGGGGATGAAAAGTTCTCGTAATACCTAAACAAAAACACAGAATCGGGAATGTTTTATTGGCGACAACCGTCATGGAACATTCTCGATTTTTCTGTTACATGGTAATTCCGATAAAATTGTCCCAAAGCATAACAAATTCCTGAACAGTAGAGAAAGTTATGCCATACCACATTTCTTCCAACGGCTCTGCCGGTGGGTGTTCATCGGCTTATGCCGTCCTTGGCGGCATAAAGCCTTTAACCTGCACTATTTTCGACCCTAACATTTTTCTTATATTTTCGAAAAGTTACTTCTTTCACATTTCCCCAACAAGGCTTAAATATTCCATTATGGGTAACTACCTCGACTTTGGTCTTAAAATCGCACACAGGGGCAACACAGGCTCTCACAGGGGCAAGAGAAAGCTGTTTTGTATGCTCAGATAGTAAATTTGTGCATTATTACCGTTTTTCTTCTGTTTTTGCTCTATGGCATAAAGCCTATTCTGCTCATTTTTTAGTGGTTTATATAAAAAATCTGCTCTAAAATCAAAAAATTGACTTGCAACCTTTTCTGTTCAGAGTTAACATCACACACCACGAAGGAGATTTCTTCTGCTTCGTGTCCTGTGTTCTGCAGGATGTATCCATCTCCATGAAAGTCAGCGGTGTTCCTTTAAGGGATGCTTTGCGTCTGACCAGAAGTGGATAGGCTATACCACTCTTGCACACTTGGTTGCTGAAAGATGCGTAATTCCGAGAAAGATGCTTAACAGTTGAGATTGCCACTATTTTGCCAAACATTGAGATTGGAGTTGATTTTATGACAAAAGAAGATTTTATCTATGTGGGTATTGATTTACACAAAGAGACCCACACAGCAGTTATGATTGACTGCTACAATCAAAAGCTGGGCGAAATTACTTTTGCCAACAGACCAGCCGATTTTCCTAAGCTGGTTACTAAAGTAAAAAAATGTAATACAGATGGAAAAGAAGTAGTCTATGGTTTGGAGAATGCCTATGGTTACGGCAGAGCCTTAGCGGTCTGGCTGATTGACAAGGGTTATGTGGTTAAGGATGTAAACACCGCTATCTCGCATCGACAGGCAAAGCACAGAGGTGCCATGTATCGTAAAAGCGATAGTGATGATGCAGAAGCCATTGCCCTTGCAACTCTAAATATGCTGGATAAACTGCCGGACGCCTGCCCCAATGACGCGTACTGGTCACTTGGACAGTTGGTGCATCGAAGAGACAACATCATGAAGCAACGGACGAGATTGGTCAATCAGTTACATGAGCAGTTGCATATAGCGTATCCGTCTTACAAGCAATTTTTCAATGATATCAGCAGACCTACAGCGTTGTACTTCTGGGAGCATTACCCATCCAGAAAGTATTTGAAGGGTAAGTCTGTGGAAGATTTGCGAGCAGAACTTGTTCCTGTCAGTCATAACAAATGCTCCACTAAAACCTGTGAGAAAATCTTGGATGCGGTAGCCAGTGATAAGGTTAAAAACAATGCTTATCAAGATGCAAGGGATATGGTGACGCTTAGTATTGTCAGTGATTTACAGCACTATGACAGCCAACTGGCAGAAGTAGACAAGATGCTGGAACAGATGTATGAAATGCTGGGTTGCACACTTACAACCATTCCCGGTGTAAATGTCATCACAGCAGTGAAGATTCTTGCAGAGATTGGTGATATCAAACGCTTTAGTAATGCCAATAAGCTGGCACAGTTCGCCGGGATTGCACCACTTCATTTATCCTCCAGCGGTAAGGGGAAAGATGTAGCCACTAAGCAAGGTAACAGACGATTGCAGGCAACCATTTATTTCCTTGCAATCCAGATGGTGCAGATATCTTCTAAGGGTACACCAAGACATCCCGCTTTTCGGGCGTACTATGAGAAGCGTAAATCAGAAGGTAAGACAAGCCAGCAGGCACTGATTTGTATTTCCAGACGCTTAATCAGTATCATTTATGGAATGTTAAAGAACGGTACGGAGTACCGCATGCCAGTAGCGGAAAATACTGGCGAAAATATGTAGAAATAATGGCAAATATGTAGTAAAATTTTAGTTGATGAAACGGTCAGCTTTGAGAAGTGTATTCATTTTTCGAGGTAGGGACATCGGCTTGGATAAATATAATAGTTAAGAGTCTATGTCAAGAGTGGTAGAGAGACAGAGCTATTCTTACCAGATGAGTATTATCAAAAATTAGATGATAATATTGCCAAGGCTATTGCAGCAAGGGATGCGGAGGTTGCAAGAATTCAATGCCTTAGTAAAACGCAGCAAAGCAATATTGCTACTGTTGTTGCAGGTGTGGATATTCGGACAGGAGAGGTCTATGCAGGAGTAAAAAATAGTAGAACATACAAAGGTAATGCTACATGTGCAGAGGATATTGTTTTCAGAGGATTAGGTGGAAATACGAATGCTAATATTATTATGACACCTGCCATCAGACCAAGAAACAATGAGGTTATACCGGTTTGTGCCAGATGTCAAACAAAATATCCTCAAAATCAATTTGTGAAAGGAACAACATTTCAATGAGTGAGAATTATAAAGAATACTGTATGAAATTCAGTAACGAAGAAATTAAAAAAAATATGGTAGAATATCTAATCAAAAACTTGTGGGATGAAAAAATGGTTAGATATTTATCAGAAGACGGAGATGAAATTGAAATTGATTCAGTGGAAAATATTGGAACAATAGTGTTTGATGGGAATTATGAAAATCTCTTTATTAATTTTTATGGTATTCACACATCTATATTTGCGCATGATGTGGAAATAATGTTCATTGATGAAGGTTCCAAAGGAACATATACTTCAAGTGATGTTTACAATAATGTTGTATATGAAGGTGACTTGCGAGAAATGAGCCACGAAGAAATGCTACGAATGTTTTCTGAAATCATTTTATGTTTTATTGATGCAGAAACAGTGACCATGACACAATCGAATGTTCCTGAGAATAAATATAAAAAGTATAACTATTATGAACCCCATGAATTTTTAGTGGAGGTTAAAAACTGTCATACAACAGAGAAAACAAGTATATATGAGAACATAACCATCAAACATTGAAGTTTGTTCTAAATGTAACAATTTTGTAACATTTTCCTTGACGCCACCTAAAGGGTAATACTGTTCAGTATAGCTACGACGAAATCGGTAACTTAATTGCGTTAACCTATCCCGGCGGTGAAATCGTTCGTTATACTTACTACAAGAACGGCTGGCTGCATACGGTAACGGATGCCA
>SVFL01000055.1 GCA_015056885.1 Lachnospiraceae bacterium | reverse complement strand
GCTGTACCTTTCGGTCATACTTAGTCACGACCTTCTCATTCTTTACTTCTTTATCAGACATCTTATTACTTTCTCCTTCCTGGTATTGCTCTGTCAGAGCACGGTTCTTTATATTTTAACGTATTTCTCCTGAAAAGAAAAGCTATTTCACACATTTTTCAGCATTTTTTTGGAATTCTTCTCTCTACAGCCCTTGCACACAGCCCTGTAAAGAGCCCCGCAATACATCCTGTGACTAGCAAAACCGGCAAATAGGCCACTACTTTTATATCTCTCATCACTCCAATTGCCACCGCAATCTGTCCTATATTATGCAAAATTGCACCCAGCACACTACACAGGGGAAGATATTTAATTGGTAATATCCTGCCAAGAATCACCATCCCTGCCAGACACAGTAATGCTCCTGCCCCGCTAAACATCAGTGCCGACATACTCCCTGCAAAAAAACTGCCCAGCAACAGACGCACTGCCACCAAAGCAGTAACCTGTCCCGGCCGGAACCGATACACTGCCACCACAGTTATAATATTGGCCAGGCCCAGCTTGACTCCCGGTACAGGAACCGGAGCCGGCAACCGGGACTCTATAATATATAATATTAAGGCTGCTGCCGTCAGAAGCGACAACTGCGTCAATTCTGCTGTCCGGCTTTGCCTGCTCCCATTACCGGAATACGTATTTTCACTGTTTTTACAGTTGTTATCCCTGTTTTTCAATTGAATCTCCAATCTTTCCCTCTCATTTCCCTATAGGAATCAATCCATGTGGGAATCACTCGGCATAGCGTATGGTCAGCCGGTTTGGCAGACACACAATGGGCAGGCTCTCTGAATACAGCTTTCCCATCTTCACGCAAGTATGATCCGGACACTCAGCCTCCTGCACCCAGATTTCTCCGTTCTCAATCTTCACGGTATTGCTGCTGCCATGATAAGAAATTACAAGCTCCTGATTCTCGGCCTGAGCCAAATCAATTGTGTACAAAATCTCTCCATCGGACACGATATCCACAACCTTGCCCTCGGAAGGACGAAGTATCCACAGACTAATCCCCAAAGACACCACAAATATGCTTGCTGCTGTCCCTATAAGTAGCTTCCCAATATCCAATTTTGCAGGACTTATGCCCTGATTACTATCGGTTAATGACCTCTGCATTCCATCCCTCGCTGCATACAAAATTTTCCTGCAAACCTTCTGTAATATAGAGTTCTCCGCCCTCTGTCACAAGAAGCATCTCAAAGTCTCCGGCACTACGCCAAAACTCCACCGCATTCTTCTTCCCCATGACAAAAAGTGCTGTGGACAGACCGTCACATCTGACACCACTTTCTCCTACCACTGTCACCGACACAAGGCCCTTATCTGCAGGATACCCGGTCTTGGGGTCCAAAATATGCCAGTATCTCTTGCCATTCTCCTCAAAATAGCGCTCATAACTTCCGGAAGTTATGACGGCCTTGTCGGAAATTTCCAATACCCCTATAGCAGTGGAAGTATCCAACGGATTGCGCACCGCTACTTTCCAAGGAGAGCCATCAGGCTTACTGCCCAGAACCTGAACATTTCCTCCCAAATCAAGCATCGCGGAAGTAACACCTTGTTCCCTCAGAATGTCCAGCAGACAATCTCCCGTATAGCCCTTTGCTACAGCGCCTAAATCTATCTGTTGCTCACCCATACCAATAATAGGACACCTACCCGGCGCAGATGGAATTAATCCCTTATAATCTACTTTTTTAAGCAACTCCTTCAATTCCTCATGAGAGGGAACCCTTTTCGAATCCGTGGTAAAACCCCATGCCTGCTGCACCGGGTAAAGAGTGATATCCAGCGCTCCATCCGTCTCCTCACACAATTGCAAAGCTTTTTCCACCAAAGTATAGGTATCCCAACTAACCATGCGGCTTTCCCGGTTATTATATTTGCTGACATCACTGTCAGCTTTGGTCACAGACAGTGCCGCCTCCAACTCCAATACCTTCGCCTCACACAGCTCCAGTGCCGTTTCTGCCTCCGGTCCATATGCCTTCAGAACAAAATAAGTATCCATGGCAAACATGTCCTTAGTATGTGCCTCTTCCGTTGCATATTCAGCTCGGTATACTAATATCAAGATGGCTGCCAGAACTGCCAGGCCTACCACCATGGATATAAACTTCTTTCCAATATTGTTCACATCAATCTCCGTTCCGGTATACTATACTGCATATATTCTTCCCCTATTATACAACATAATGTCAAAAAAGAAATAGCATCCCACCGCTAGAGATGCTATTTCTGTAATTCATTTTTATATTATGAAAATAATATCCTTTATTCCTTTTTAGGTTCTCTTTTATCTCCTGAAAAAAATACCACAAGCACAGTAATACATACAAAAGCAAAAAATACCACAAAACTGTAATCTGATATAATATTAAGTATATTCTTTACCGATGACACTTGTGTCGGCTTATGAGGGTTTACTTTTGCATAATATTGGTCACCTGACTCCATTAATACACCGTCTCCCCTAAGCAATATATCAAAGTACTGGACACCATCATACTCATACGAAACATACACTCGCTCATTTCTATTTTTATTAGAATTCACATGAGTTCTTTCGATACGAGTAATCGTTACCGGAACAGTATCCCATTCCTTCACATCCCTATCCTTCGCAAGGTCAGTAGCAACCATCAAAATCAAAGATAAAATTATTATAATAACGACTAACACCGGCACTATTTTAGGTGCAGTTTTATTCATTTGTATTCCCCCCTACATCAAATCAGATGAGTTCCACTCTCTCAAAATACTTTCTCATAATCTCCGCACAGTTCTCAATCCCCAGCTTGGTAGTGTCCAGAATCATATGATAATTGTTCACATCCCCCCAAAGCTTGCCGGTGTGCTCATTATAATAAGCGGCTCTGTCCTTGTCGTTCTGCTCCAGCATCTCCTTGGCCTGTTCATAGTTCAGGCTCTCCTTCGCCATAATACGCTGAATGCGGTCCTCCTTGTCAGCCACTACATACACATTAAATACGTTGACCTGTCCTGCCAAAATCTCTGACGCACAACGTCCCAAAATGATACAGGGATTCTCTGCAAGCTTACGTATCGCCTCGGTCTCCGACGCATAGGTATTTTCCTGCAATTCATGCTCAATATAAGCCTTGTCATAAACGGGTATACCCAACTTTTGGGACAATTCCTCCGCAATCAGACTTGCACCGGTTCCAAACCGACGGCTCATGGTAATAACCAAATTCATACAAATCCCCTCCATCCTATGTGCTTTCCATCTGCCCCCTATCATATCACAAATTAGGCCTTGGCACAAGAATTCTAAGGCAACAACTTCTTACAATTCTTGATTAAATTTCCAAACTTATATTATGGAACCGACTATATCTCAATCGATTCCATAACATAACTTTACCCACTATTTAGTAAGTCTCATCATTCTCCATGACAACTTTCCAAAAAGTATCAGCAAGTCCCTCATCCACCTTCAGACCATTTATTTTAAGTTCCACTTCGAATAAATCCCTATCTTTTTTGTTCCCCAATCCTTCCAACATACAAAATAAATTGTAGACTGCATTTGCTTTTGCATCTTTAATACTTTTCAAAAATATAATTTTTTGATTTTCATCCAAAGATTGGTATAGTTCTAATTTATTTTTTCGTCGCTCTGGCATCCAATCTAATATCTGTACATTCTCATTCAACATTTTTTCGTTTTGTATACTGTCCTCCACTAAAGCATCATATACTCTTCTCACAAATGTCTCATGTTTATATTCAATGGAATCTTTTGTTCCTTGGAATTCACGCAAGTTACTCAACCACATTGTCCTTTTAAGCACTTTTGCTTTGTATATGCTTTCATTTAATATATAGTTGAGCCACTCCTTGTCCTCATACTGTTTTAATCTATCCCAAATACAAAAAGCTCCCGGCCAATTCATATCTTCAATCCATTCAAATAATTCTGACAAATATGGTTTTAGCTCTTCATCTGTTTTATCTGCAATAATTAATGCACAATTATCCCAAACATTTTTATTGTACTTAGCATAGCCCGGCTGAATAAATACATGAAAACATTTCACATCTCTTGCCAATTTACGGCCTTTTGTCTGAATTTCCTCTGGTTGATTCCAATCCAACATATGTATAATTTCATCAATGTTATACATTACCAATTTACTCCTTCCGATATTACAAATCCATTATTCCCTGTCAGACGGGGAACTTCTCGGATGTCATAGACTGCACGCCTTCCATTGACGAAAGCTACGTCCTAGCGTGGGGTTCTTTTAGTTAGATAATAAAGTAACTATTTCTTCATTCTTTGATTGAACCGCAAAATCATATGCAGTCCACCCTTCTGATGTCGTATAATCCTTATCTGCTCCATATTCCAACAAAAGCTGTACCATCTCTGCATTTGCATCTCTTGCTGCAAACATTAAGATATTCATTTCACCCAAAACTGTATTTACATCACAATAACTGTTCTCCAACAAAAATTTTACAATTTTTTGTCTATTATAAGAGACTCCGTCCTGTAATACATGCCCCCAACTTACTTTATCAAGATTGCAATTTCCTACTGCATAACAAAAAGCCATATATACTTCTTCGCTATTTTCCGGAATATATCCGGGTAAGGATTCTCCTGATTTTGGATGAATAATATCTTCTAAAACAGATAAATACTCCCCTGAATATTCTGTTTTATAATTTAAAGAAGCCCCACTTTCAATCAAAAATACTGAAATTTGATACCAATTTTCCTGCTTACCACAATATGTAATGGAAAGAGGCGTACGACCATCATTACAATTTACATCTGCTCCGAATGCAACCAATAATTTTACTATTTCAAGATTATCTGTACCACATGCCTCAATCAAAGGATAATTCACACGTCCTGCATCAAAAACCCCATACAAAACTTCTCTTGGTAGAATAGATGGATATGTATTCACACAATCCGGTTTCTTCTCCAGTATACTTTCTATTTCATTTAAATCCTCTGCTCTAATGGCTTGAACTAACTTTTTTGAATAATAAAAATTACTGTTGAAAATAATTCCACATATTCCTCCAAAGCAAATTATTGATATTAATATTACCAAAATTTTTTTCATAATTATCTCTCCACAACAAAATGGTAATCTAAAACTACAAGAACTGACCCTCGCCCTTCCTAGTTGAGTTCATTTGTTGTCGTACTTGTAGTTATTTGGACACTTATGTTGGCATTACAACAGATCTATATTGTGTAATATCAATGTGAAAATTTATATCTTTTGTGATTATTTCCGTTTCATTCTCCACTTGAACCTGAACAATTATATTCATAGTATTTTTGTCCGAAATATCTCTATCGACAAATTCACCGGCATTTACAACTCCTTCATAAACATTCTCTACTTGTTCATCAAATAGCACTTCCTGTTGTTCCTCATTCGTCAAACATACCTTGGAATCTTTCTCCAAATATATTTTATTAATTGTTACTTTTTCCGAACCCGTTTGAGAATATGCCGTAAGATAAACTCTATATTTATAATGGTTTATTTCTTTTATCACAGGTCTAATTAACACATTATTTACTCTTGCAAAATCCAGTTCTTCTGCACTAAAATAATCTTCCACCCCATAATCATCAACGCTTCGTATATGAAAATCTTCATAACTATCCACTACCTTGCATGAACTCAATGCCCAAATGATAATTATAAATATGATCAATACTACGATCCCAAATTTGCGATTCATCCCTATCTCCTACCTTCATTTATATGATGGAACCGACAGTATCTCAAACGGTTCCATCACATATTCGCACTATAATTTTAATGCGTCTCTTCAAACCATGTCATAAAATTAGCATAACCTTCTTCAAAAGCCAGCAACTCCTCACCATCTACAGTTATTGCAACAATCGGCATTACATATCCGTCTCCCCAACACTTAGGTGCTGTGACAAATTCTATTTTTGTACCCTTCTCAATTTTTGCATATATATCCTTTTGTTTTAAAATTGTATGATTTTTTCCTACAATTTTAAAATCTGTTGCCTCACATGATGGCTCCAAATCTTTAGAAAAACCTAAATATAATGCATCTTCTTTTTCATTATTTGCGATATGAGTAATTGTTCCTGTGGTCTCTATAAAATTATTTTTATCTGAATAGTAATCCTTCATCTTAGATGAGTAACATGCACACATGTTAAATATATTTACTAACAAAATCAGAATAAGAACTTTTTTCAATTTTCCAGTCATAAACTACATCTCTCCTAATCCTATTAAAATCCAGCCTTACTATCGTGGTAATATCCTCTGTTCCGATTTAACAACTTATCATTTTTACAACGCATCTTCGTCCGGAAACAACGCCCTCCTCCGTCTGCCGGAAAGCATAGGCAATGCCAGCAACACCGCCTTGCACACATTATCTGCAATCATGCAGTACCAAACTTCCGTAAGTCCCTGATTCCACAGCTCCACACATATCCAGGTAAACAGAATCCTCACACCCCACATGCTCAAGGTAGTGACCCAAAAAGTGTACTTGGTGCGGCCCAGTCCGTAATAAATACCTTCCATAACCACCATCAGACCAAAAAACGGCTCGGAAAATGCCACCAGCTTCAACATCTCAGCACCGATACGTGCCACCTCTTCGCTGTTGGTAAACACACACATCAACGGATAGGCGGTCAGATATAACACCCCACCGCTGAGTACCATCATCGCCATAGTGAGAAGCACACTGATAAAGCTGGTATTTTCGAATTTCCTGCGATTCCCCTCCCCGAGAGAGATACCTATCAGCGCAGAGGTAGCGGTTCGCAGACCATAACCCGGTATGTAAAAAATCGTCTCTGCCGTCACAGCAATGGAATGGGCTGCAAAAATCGTAGTTCCCATGCCTGTCACCAGACTGGCAAATACCACATAGCCCAAACAGGAGGTCACATTGGTTGCCAGCACCGGAATACTCAGCTTGGCACAATCTGCAAGGATAGCACCGTCCACCTTAAAGCTTTTCCATTCCCAATGAAGCAGCTGATTCCTGCGATAGGCAATGAACATACAGCATCCTGACAAAGTATAGGATACAGCAGATGCAACCGCAGCTCCCGTAACCCCCCATCCTAAGGCATAAATCATCAGATAATTCAGCGCCACATTCAAAAGGTTGGCGCTTAAGTTAATATACATGGGGGTTTTTGTATCCTTGGTAGCCCGGATGGACGCACCCAAAATAGAATTACATGCACGGAACACCATGGGCACACTGATAATGAAAAAATACACCGAGGCATCTTTTTGAATTTCCTCCTCAGCTCCCATCCAGATAGGAATATAGGGGCTGAGCAGCATAGACAGTCCGCCCACAAGCACACCACATCCTACCGCCAGCATCAGCACCTGACTGGAAATCCTGCGAATGCGTTCCCTGTCTCCGCTTCCCACAGCCTTGGAAATCATAGAAAGGGTTGCAATACCAAGCGCCGAGCAAATACTTCCTACAAGCCAGGTAATCGTCGTGGTCACACTGACCGCCGCCGTGGCATTCTGGCCCAACTGCCCCACCATGGCAGTGTCCACATACTGCAAAAGCGTCGCCAGCATTTCTTCTAATATAGTAGGAATTGATAAAGTCACCAATGCCTTAAAAATCTGTAATTTTGTTTCCTGATTCGTACTTTGCATAAATAATCCTCTAAATTCAATGCTTTTCCTATCATATCACAAAATCTGATATTTGAATATTTGAAATAGAAGCAAATTATTTTTTATGCTATACTTTTACAAAAGAACTGTAATGATAAATAAAGAAAGCTTGAGGTTATAAATTGAGTAAAGCAGTAGCTAAATCACACATCAAGGATTTTACACAGGGTAACATTTCCAAACAGCTGATAGTCTTCGCATGGCCACTGTTTTTGTCCAATCTGCTACAGGTTGTGTACAATATGGTAGATATGGTCATTGTGGGCAATGAACTGGGCAAAGCGGGCATTTCCTCTGTATCCGTAGGCGGTGATGTCTCCCATCTTCTGACCTTCATAGCCATGGGCTTTTCCAGTGCGGGACAGGTCATCATTGCCCGTCTCATTGGTGCCAAAGAACGTGATAAAATCGGTACTTTCGTGGGAACCATGAGCGGTTTTCTCATGGTCTGTGCCATTCTATTAAGTGCATTAGGCCTGATTTTCCAAAATCAGCTGCTGACTCTTATGAATACACCGGCAGAGGCCTACGCAGGCGCCGCCTCCTATTCCACCATCTGTATGGTAGGACTGGTGTTCATCTACGGCTACAACATTGTCAGTGCCATTATGCGAGGCATGGGCGATTCCAAGCATCCCTTTATTTTTATCAGTATTGCAGCTATTTTGAACTTGATATTGGATATTGTCTTTGTGATTGGTATGGACATGGGACCCGGCGGCGCAGCTTTGGCAACCGTTATCAGCCAGGCAATAAGTTTTATCTCCTGTGCCATCTTTTTGACGAAAAATTCAGAACAGTTTGATTTAAATATAAAGTTTCAACAATTTGTCAAATGGGACAAAGACCTTCTTTCGGAGCTTTTGAAGCTGGGAACCCCTATGGCAATCAAATCCGCTGCCATCCAGTTCTCCAAGCTGTTTGTAAATTCCTGGATTAACTCCTACGGTGTAGCAGTCTCTGCTTTTGCAGGCATTGCCAACAAGATATCTTCCATTGCAAACCTCATATCCAATGCAATGAACACGGCCGGCTCCACCATGGTGGGCCAAAACATTGCCGCCGGCGAATTTGGCCGCGTGAAGAAGATTCTAAAGACATTGGCAGTCATCACCTTGGGTGTTGCCACTGTGTTGTCCCTGATTATCTGCATTTTCCCTCAGCAGATATTCGGCCTGTTTATTACCGATGGCGATGCAGATGTACTGGCCATTGCCGGAGGCTATCTGCCCATCGCTGTTCTTCTCTTCTTCGGAGCAGCCCTGCGTGCAGTAATGAACGCCCTAATAAACGGCAGCGGCAACCATCGAATCAATTTTGTCACCGCCATTTTAGACGGTATCATCCTGCGAATCGGACTGGCCATACTTTTTGGACTGGTTCTTGATATGAAGCATTATGGCTTCTGGCTGGGAGACGCAGTTGCAGGCTTTACGCCTTTTTGGATTGGTGTGGTATTCTACTTCACAGGCTTATGGAAAAAGGGCAAGAAGGTTGCGGACAGCAAAAACGCTTAGATTATATGTGAATGTATACAAAAAGAGCTATTCACTTTTCGAAAATTAAATGAATAGCTCTTTCTCTTTTCTTACAGGCTTGCAGTTGTGAATTGGCTCTTAACCTGTGCTACTTCCTGCTCAGTTGCCTTGGCTGCGGGAATATAATAATTTTTGTCCTTGGCAATCTGGTAAATCTCCTCCTGTGACTGCTCACAGGCATTGCGGAACTGCTTCAAAGTCTGCTTAAGCTCCTTGTTCTCGCACTGTGTAATCATCTCTGCATAGCGGGTCAACTCACCGTTGATACCTGCCAATGTGTCTGAAACCATAGTTTTTTCCTGCATCTGCATAACTTTTCACCTCTCACTTCTAAGTTTAGCCCAAAAACTTCATAAGCTGCTGCTTATTTTCCATTGCGGATTTGGCACCTTTTTCAAAAAACTGCTTTACCTGAGGATCGGTTGCCTCCTTGGCATACTCCTGCATTTTGCAATGAGAAGTGTCAAAACCACCGATGAGATGGCGAATGTTCTGCAATTCCAATTCTGAAAGATTGCTCATAATATCCTCCGTTTCTGAGACAGGCACAATTGCCCGACTCTTGCTTTGCGTTAATTTTACGAGAGATATTATTTGCAGAAATGTAAAAACTATTTATGTAACAATATTTTTTTATTAAGGAATCATCTCTTCCACAGCCTGTTCCCAATACTTCTCCGGAATATCCGGCCAGACACACTTCCCTGTTTCTGCATGACATAATTTCATCGCCCTCTCGAGCACTGTTGCATGGGCTATTTCCCCTGTCCTAAGCAAATGTTCTGTCACCCTGCTCCAACAGGGCGCATACTCTGTCAATCCGGATGTCTTCAAATCTTCAATGACCTTTTCCACATCATACTCCAGACTAACAAACTCATGAGACCATTTTCCCTCTTCTCCTGTTAGAATCACAAACTGCGCTTTACCTTGACCCTGTAAGGAAACTCCCACGGCTCCGGCATTCAAAACCGTCTTACCGGCATGTTCAAAGACTCCCTGCACATGAATGTGTCCACATAAAATCAAAGAATTCGGGTCTTTTTCCACAACAGTTAATGCCTTTTCCTCATAAGGCAATAACTTATTGTTTGATTTACTCGGTGAGCCATGGCATATAGTCACAGGCGGCAACCCCTCAAAAACCAACTCATCTGTATGAGACAAACTTTTATAAAACTCCATATCCTTAGCTGTTAGGGTATGATATGTATAATATAATGCACCCGTTGTGGAATCATACTGCTTCCACCCCGTTGCACCCTTCTTTTCATAGCCAATCCAATAATCTTCCTTATTTCCCCTTATAAAATAACATTCATACTTTTCTTTCAAAGAATACAGGATATCCATGGTTTTCTGCGGGTAGGCCAACTCCCCCAGATAATCCCCAAGAAACACAAATGTGGTAATTTGACGACTTAGTGCATATTCTATGCATTTTTCTAAAGCTATGTAATTACCATGTATATCTGATAAAACTGCAATTTGCATAATACTACTCCTGTTAAAATGTACTTTGATTATCTACTCTTGATTATAAATGCCCCTGCCCAGGCAAACAACTTAAGTTACATTAAGATTTCGGATAAAATATTTACTTTTCTTAATTTTTATCCGATAAAAAGGCAATGTAGTAACAATCCTACTACATAAAACTCAGATAAAAGAACATTTTCACACAAGTCTTATCCTATTTTACCTACCAAACCTCCCAGCAAAGCCCTGTTTTTACTAAAATTGTAGGATAAAAACGTAACTTTTTCCTTTTTTATCCGATTCTGTAGATTTATAAATTTGATGTCGGGGGCAAAAGGTTTTGATGCCAACATCTCAATTTATCACCTTCATATTTAACAGGATAGCTCACTCTGTTAACAAGAAAACCTTCATACAAAAGAGGATTCCATAGACAATCCCCCTATTTAAAGTTATAATAATAGGGTATTTGTGGGAAAATCCATAGTGTATTAGCCGGAGGACTATTAACTTATGAAGAAATACTTTTGGATAATATTAATTGCAGCTTTTGCTGTGCGAATTATTGGAATTGCCACCATTCCGGGAGGCATCAATCAGGACGAAGCTATGGGTGCCGTAGACGCCTGGGCGTTGTCCATGTACGGAACGGACCGCTTTGGAATCTTTCTGCCGGTGCATTTTACGGCCTGGCGCTACAGCCAGATGAGCGTGTTGCTGGCGTATCTGATGATTCCCTTTATCAAAATCATGGGCTTCAATATTTATGCAATTCGATTGCCCATGGTACTTATGAGCACCATGGGGATTGCCCTGACATACCTGATTTCCAAGAAATTTTTCTCGGAGAAAACAAGCCTTGCCATCATGGCGCTGGTAGCCATCAATCCCTGGCACTTCATGCAAAGCCGCTGGGCCCTGGACTGCAATTTGTTTCCTCACCTGTTCCTATTAGGCTTTTATCTGTTACTTTTGGGACTTGAGAAAAAGCGCTACCTGTACCTGTCCATGATTGCTTTTGGCCTGACTTTTTACTGTTACGGAGTTGCAGTTTACAGTGTGCCGGTGTTCTTATTCGTATATGCTGCATGGTGTCTTTGGAAAAAACAACTGCCCTTTAAAGATATTTTGATTAGCATTGTGATTTTCATGGCGGTGGCATTGCCGGAGATTATCACAATGGCGCTAAACGTGTTTCACCGACCCACCATCGAAACACCCCTTTTCACCATGCCCTATTTTCCGGAAAGCGTCCGAGGAAATGATATTCTGTTTATGAATTTCTCCTTTGAACAGCTGGGCAAAAATATCATGGCAACGATAAAACAAGTATTTTTACAAATGCCGGATTCACTTTTCAATACCTTACCCGCTTTCGGGCCTCTGTACCACATATCCATTCCTTTTATTTTGATTGGAATAGTGCATTTTACCAAAAGACTCTTTGCAGAAAAAGATATGAAAAAACAGACCATTGACCTTGCTCTCTGGGGATTTCTGATTACCGGAATCTGGGTGGGACTTATCACCTATGAAGTCAATGTAAACCGCATCAACATCATCTTCTATCCACTGATTCTGTTGTGTGGATACGGTATTTGGCAGACAATTGACTGGTGCGGTAATCATGGTAAAAAACTACGTAATGGCTTACTGTTATCTTACACGCTATTTGGAATTGCATTTTTTACTCAGTATTTTACGGACTTTGCCAAGGATATTCCGTCATATTTCAATGTGGATTTTCTGGAGATTGCCCAGGATGCTGACCAAATGGAGGATTATGATTCCCTCTACATCACCAGCAACATGGGCTGGCAGACTAACCCTGACATGGCAGAAATTCTGACCCAGTACAGCTGCAAAATTGATGCGCAGTACTATCAGGAGAAAACAATGACCCATCAGGGCCGCCAGCTGCTGCCCTATTCGGAGCGGTATCACTTTGTACACATGAAGGACCAGACCTTTGAAGACAGGACAAGTCTTTATGTGATACATCAAAGCGAAATCGGCTACCTCCCCCAAGGATATGAAGTGCTTTCCCAAAACAATTCCTTCCTTGTGGTGAAAGTACCTGCAATGTAATTTATAAAAAAGCCTTCCCATCGTTTAAAACTGAAACGACCGGAAGGCTTTTTCAATCACTCCGCTCTCTTCTTTAATTCTGCAAATCTTCTGTCAATCTCTACTTGCATACGCTCCACCACATCCCCATACGCTTCCTTCTGAAGATGCTTGGTGCGTCCCATCATGGACAGCCAGTCGAGAACCGGAATCTTCTTACCCGTCTTCTCCGGGTCATAAGAAAGCTTCGTCACGCCCTGCTCCACCTCATATAGGGGGAAATAACAGCTGTTTACTGCTGCCTCAATCACCCTTCGCTCCGTGGCAGGCTTGTCATTCCAGTTCAAGGGACAGGCGGAAATTGCCTTGACGTAAGCGGTACCGGTGGTCTTGGCGTAATGTGCCGCCTTAGCCGCCTTCTTGATAAAGTCCGTAGGATTAGACTCCGCCACCGTAGCCACATAGGGAATCCCGGTAGCCGCCATAATCTGGGGCATATCCTTATTAAAAAAGGTCTTACCATACTGCTCCTTGCCCACATGAGAAGTGGAACTCCGTGCACCCAAAGGTGTGGAATAGGACAGCTGATAGCCGGTGTTCATATAACCGCCATTGTCATACTCAAAAATCAAAAGCCGATGCCCGCGAAGTGCTGTTCCAAGAGCGGAACCCATGCCAATATCCATACCGCCATCCCCGCTGACCATAACAAAAATAATATCTCCCGGAGGAATTTCACCCTTTTGCTGCTTGCGATAGCAGATTTCCGCCACACCGCTTAAGGTCGCTGCACCGTTTTGAAACAGATTGTGCAG
Source organism: Lachnospiraceae bacterium (assembly GCA_015056885.1). Classification (GTDB taxonomy): domain Bacteria; phylum Bacillota; class Clostridia; order Lachnospirales; family Lachnospiraceae; genus Acetatifactor. The sequence goes on along the minus strand of SVFL01000055.1, from coordinate 4,126 downwards.
ATAAGGCACCTTAAAGCTGGTTCTAGGATAAGCTGTGGTCACAATCATGCCGCAGCCTGTTTGAAATAAGAAAACAACAGGATCCTCGATTCCGCGAAGAAGCAGATTCAAATTCACGGGAATACCACAACCGGGGCATGCACCATGACCGGGAGCAATACGTCCTGGCATGGCAGTGACTGCATTTAAGGTGCCGCCTGTGACTTTGAGGGATTCGCCAAGCTCCACCTTAGTGGCCCCAATATTAGTTCTCTCAGCCGTCACCGGCTCAAACAAAGGCTGCCCTTCTGCTTTATTTTCCTCACCCGGTGTAATTCCGTAATAGTCAAAATCCGGCTTGGTTTCATCTGCTGCCCATTTGAGCATAGTCTTGGCATCTTCTTTGAAAAAGTCCTTGCCACCCAAACCGTAAATCAGACTTTTTACTTTCGAGCTGCTGCCACTTTTTTGCAAAGCAGCACGCACCTCCAGAGACAAATTGCCGCCACCGGCACCGTAGCTGTCCTGTCGGTCCGCCACCAGAATATTAGCGCTTTCACCAATCAGCTCCGCCAGCTCCTTGCCGGGGAAGGGACGAAGCACATGCAAAGTAGCAGCACCTACCTTCTGCCCCTCCGCTCTCATCTCGCTTACCGCATCAATGGAAGTATCATAGGAAGAACCCAAAAGCACCAGTAAACTCTCTGCATCCTCGCAACCGGTTCCCTCCACCTTGCCATAATTACGCCCGGAAAGCTCCCCATAGGAAGCAAACAACTCCGGCAGAAGCTCATTCACCTTTTCCATGGCCAGATGCAGCTGATAGCGGTTATTGATAATATCCGGCTCATTCATATAGGAGCCCACCGTAATGGGATGTTCCAAATCCAGAAAAGGATATTCCTCCACCTTAGGTCCGATATAATTTCTTACAACCTCATCATCCTCAAATCGCAGACAACGACCCTTTTGATGACTGGTGAAAAACCCATCATAAGCCACCACCACCGGCAAACGCACCTGTTCCGCCAGCTTCAGAGCAATGATGTTAAAATCATAAACCTGCTGCACGGTACTTGCAAAGAGAATGGGCCAGCCCGCATTCAAAATAAACATAATATCACTGTGGTCACCCTTGATGGACAAAGGGCCGGAAACCGTTCTGCACACCACATTCATGACCATGGGATAACGGGTACCGGACTGCACCGGAAACTGCTCAATAGCATAAAGCAGACCATTGGCACTGGTAGCATTAATAACACGACCACCTGCCACAGAGGCGCCATAACAGATACCCGCCGCACTATGCTCACCCTCCGCAGCCACCATAACCATATCTGTCTCGCCGTTTGCACGCATGATATCCAGATTTTCCGCAATCTGAGTGGAAGGGGTGATGGGATAATAACCCATGAGATCATATCCGATTTGCTTGATGGCAATAGCCGCCATCTCATTACCGGAAGCATATTCTACAACCTGCTTGTTCACTAGACTTCCCCTCCTTCCATTCTTTTTTCTGTTAAATAGGACTCCGAAGTGATATAACCGTCCGGACCTGCTTCCTCGTAATACTCCGGTTTGCGCACCAGCTCCTGATTGGTAATAAAATAATCCTTGTACGGATGCTCCGCCTCCACGCCTCGCACCAAAGCATTCACCGGACACACATCTACACAGCGAAGACAGCCCTTACAGTGATAATAGTCAAGACCCTGATTGACCATCATTTCGCGCCCCTTATATTCCCCTTTTTCAAACTGAAACACCATGTCGGGACAGGTGGAATGACACAGACCACAATTGATGCAACGTTCCTTGATAAAAAGAGGAATGTAGCCTTGGCGGGAAGGGGACAAATCCGCCACAACCGTACTGCCAAACCGGGGATTAATACCACCTATGGGAGCCGTTTCATAGCCCCATTCCTGAGGGGAAGAACTGCCGCATGAACAATTTCCCTCCGCTGCCACCTCCAGCATGCGCACCTCATCAAACCCTCTGCGAATTCCCTGTAAATTCGCCTCCAAAGCATCAGGATACTTTTGGCCCAAAGTATCTTTGCAAATCTGTTCACCTACTTCCGGAGTCTCCAGTCCCATCACCTTAAGAGCTGCTCCCAGCATCACTACATTGATTCGGGAGTGCGTCTCCATAGCGATACGCTGGGCCTCCAGACCATAAAATACGCCACAGCAGCCATCCACCTTCTCCTGCCCGGGCTCCAATGCCACAATCACTGCAGTGTCCTGTCCACAGCCCTTCCAGACAGATGTATCCTTCATAAGTGCCTGATGAAATACCACCAGTAAATCCGGCTCCACCACCGGAGAATGCACACGAATTTCCTTTTCTTTGTTACAATATCTGATAAAACCCTTTACCGGCGTACCTGTTTTCTCGGAACCATAACTGGAAAAACTGCTACTGTTCAAATCCAGATACTTCACACCCAGCTCACCCAGCATTTTGCCGCACAGATTGGCTCCCAGACCGCCTATACTTTCCAGGCGGATTTCATAATATTCCTTGCCGGATTTTAATTTCTCCGTCAGGCCGCCATATTTTTTTGCCTCTGCCACTATTCACTTACCTCGCTAAAAAACTGTTTGCCCATCTGACACAAAGGACAGATAAAATCCTCCGGCAAGTCTTCAAACTTCGTGCCGGGTGCAACACCACTCTCCGGTGCACCTAATTCCTCATCATAAATCCATCCACACACATCACATACATACTTCATAACCAAAACCTCCTGACAATCATCATGCTAATATTAAGAAAATCCCTTTGTATCGGGAATTCCTTACCACTTCAACTCATTAAACTTCTCTCCACAATTCCTTTGCCAACGCCTCTATCTGCGCCTCACTCTCCTCATTCAACGCGGAGAGAATCCGCACCGTATTCTCTGCAAAAGTAAGTCCTTTACCTCTCTCAAACTCATCCTTCATAAGCCTTGCTACAATAGGCATCCAACTTCCGTTCTCCATAAAACCGATTGTACGATTGGCAAAATTGCGCTCCTTAAGCCAACTGATAAACTCTCTCATAGGCGGAAAAATCTGCGTATTGTAAGTAGTGGAAGCCAAAACAAGCTTACTGTAACGAAAATCTTCCGCTACCGCCTCTGACATATCGCATCTTGCCAAATCCCGCAACACTACCTTAGGACAACCGTTCTCTTTCAATTTTTCCTCCAATAAGAGCGCTGCCTGCTTCGTGTTGCCATAGATGGAAGCATAGGCAATCAGCACCCCTTCCTCCTCCGGTTGATAAGCAGACCAGATGCTATACAAATTAATATAGTGATTCAGATTTTCGGTCAACACCGGTCCATGTAGAGGACAAATTTTCTGAATTCCAAGATTAGCAAGTTTTGCTAAAAGTTTTTGTACAAAAACACCATATTTTCCTACAATACCGATGTAATAACGTCTGGCCTCATCCTTCCAATCCTCTATATCATTGTCCACGTATTCACCGGCATTCTCATCCAGGGCCCCAAATCTGCCAAAAGTATCCGCAGAAAACAAGACCTTGTCCGTAGTATCAAAAGTCACCAAAACCTCCGGCCAGTGCACCATGGGCGCCGCATAAAACACCAACCTGTGCCGCCCCAGCGAAAGTTCATCTCCATCTGCCACCACCATCTGATTATCCTTAAAATCCGTATGAAAAAAATTCTCCATTATGGTAAAAGCTTTCTCTGATGCCACAATTTTAGCAGCCGGATATCTCCTGATAAAATTCACTATATTGGCTGAATGGTCCGGCTCCATATGCTGCACAATAAGATAATCCGGATGCTGTCCGTTAAGCTCATTCTCCATATTACACAGCCATTCTTCTGTAAATCCTGCATCCACCGAATCCATAACCGCAATCTGCTCGTCCACAATCATATAGGAATTGTAGGAAATCCCTTCCGGAATGCGATACAGACCCTCGAACAAATCTGTTGTGTGATCATTTACACCGATATATTTGATATCACTGGTGATATTCATGCATATTCCCCTCGTATAATATTTTTTAGATACATAAATGTACCTTGATAACTTAATTTATTTTGTTCAATAGGCTTAGTTAAGCCCATGATATAATTGTCCTAGTGTCAATCAGGTAATAGTTCTTTCTCCCC
>SVFL01000054.1 GCA_015056885.1 Lachnospiraceae bacterium | reverse complement strand
TGCAACTTTAGGTTCGCCCATTCTACCTCCAAAAAGTTTGTTTTCATCAGATGACATAACAATTCCGTATCCTGCACCTTTAATTTTGATGGCACAGTTTTCTTTCATTTCGCTTCCGCATCGTATACACTTTCTCATAAATATTCCTCCGAAAAATTCAAATTTTCCTCACCAATTATATCACACACCACAACATAAATCATCAAAAAAGAAGGCCGACCGGCCTTCTTCAATTTCCATCGATAAAATCTTCTTTTTATTCTTCCACCGGGATACATAAAAAACTAATTTCGTAATGGTCAGTTACTTCAACAATTTCCACTTTAATGATATCCCCCTCGTTAATATAGCTGTAAATATTGTCTTCACCACACATTACATATTTGCCCAGAGAATCATCCCATTCCACAAGAAGCACGTCAACATTTAGCCGTTCTTCCAGATAGGGTTCTCTGGAAATCATGCCGTAACTCTGAAACTCTGCAACCACAATCATTGTTTTTCCAACCACATCTTCTCCATTAAGAAATGCATCTGCCGCCTGAAACTGATTTGCATAATCCGCAGTCAATTTTTCTTTTACATTACATCCGCATAATGTGAACAATCCTACGGCAATGATTATTGCCGCCAACCATCTTTTCCCTTTTTCCATGTTTTCTCCTTTTCCGTTATTATTTTACACAGCCAATCAATTCGGTTGAACGATGCACCATTTTGGCGAGTTATTCAAAAAAAGGAACCAATGGTCCGTACCAAAAGATGCAGCGGTTGGTTCCTTTATAGTTAGATATCTATTTATTTTATAGGATATTTTCAGTAAAATGTCAATATATAACACTATAATAAAGAAGTTTAAAGGGCATTATTTGCGAACATTCCGCAGATATGCCCTTTAAATATGTCTAAAAGCAAAGAAAGGGGCATGAGAAATACAAACTCCTCCTAATATAATATATTTAGATAAAAACAAAGCAGACAAATATTTTTGTATCTGTCTGCTTTCAATCTATTATTTAGTTATCATGCTCCAACATGTTTTCAATAAAGATCTGAATGTGTCAAGTAAGGGACAAAATAATAATAGCCATTACAAAGAACCCACACTTCATAATGGCTAATTGCATGTTTCATATTAAATTAACACTTCGTAAACCTGAAAGTTTACTTCTACTTTGAGAATAACTTTTTATATGGATTATCTGCACCAATTGTTCCAATTGAAACTTGTACTGTTGCTTTAGGTGTATATGCAATTCACAAACCTTATCTATTTTTCAACGTTGATAATCATAGCTCTCCACAAACAGAATACTTCTATACGCAATATTTCTCAATTACATCCTCCTTTGCAATAGGTTTTGAGTAATAATACCCCTGGAAGCTATGTATTCCGTATTCCCTAAGTATGTCACGCATTCCGGAGGTTTCAATACCTTCCACACACACCTTTGCCCCAAAAATGCTGGCGGCATCAGCTAAATTATTTACCAGTTTTCTTTCTTTGTCGTCTTCTTCTATTTTTTGAACAAAACTTCTATCAATCTTGATCGTATCAAAAGGCAAGCTCTTCATCAATCCGATGGACGAATAACCGGTTCCGAAATCATCCAGTGCTATGCGTACTCCACCCGCTCGAAGCGTGATTATGACATTTCTCAGAAGATCCATGTCAAGTAGTCTGCAACGCTCCGTTATTTCAAAGCACAAATGATCCGCTGGAAATCCGGTTGTTTTCAATGCATTCCATACTTTGTCTGTAAAATCTTCCTGCTCCAGCTGCACATAGGACAGATTTACATTTATCACAAAATCCGGTTTCTTGCACAGAATCTTCTTTGCATCTTCAAGAGCCGTCCTTAGAATCCACTCTCCCAGATCCGGAAACAAAGGATCACTTTCCAGTAAAGAAATAAATGTATCCGGCGGAACCACTCCATACTCTTTATTCTTCCAGCGCAACAATGCCTCCGCTCCGATCAATTCTTCTGTATCCGCATCCACAACCGGCTGATACAAAAGATAAAATCCCCTATATCCCTTGGTAATGGAATTCCTGATTACATGAAGCTGTTCTATCCTTAACCTTTCATCAGTCCTAAAATCATTCCTAAACTCCACTAGTTCCCCATGTTTACCGCTCTTTGACTCTTTATAAGCAAAGTTGAGACATGCATAGACAGTCTGATTATCCGTATCATAATCATCCAGCACAAGCATTGATGCATTTAACTCCAGAGCAACAAATATTCCATCAACAACCAGTCCCTCACGAAAATGAGCCCTAATTTTATCATATGTCTTTTTCAACTCTTCAAATGTCTGGTTTTCTGTAATCACCGCAAATCTAGATCCATCAAGGTGATATGTACCGCTTCGATCGCCCACATGCTCCATAAGATACCTTCCAAAGCGTTGCAACACAATATTCCCCAAACTATATCCATACACCGCATTAATCTCTGCAAGCTTACTAATACCCAAAACAGCTATCCTTACTTCTCTCCTGTTTTGAATATATCTGGAAATATCCTCAAAAAAGCCATACTGATTACGCAGTCCTGTCAAAGTATCTATATGACTATGTTGTCTATGATTACGAATTACCCCTCCAAAGTACTCCGGCTGACCATTCTCATCCTTAATCAAGATACCCAAACCGGAACAGATATCATACTCTCCGTCCGCTCTCCTTGCACGATACTGCAGATCAAACCCACTTGTTTTATACTGAAACAAACTATCTATCATATCGCGGTATGCCTGTTTGTCTATCGGATGGATATGTTCTTCCCAGATAGTCGCCGCATCATACATATACTCTGAAGGCAACCCGAATTCTTCCACAAGTCCTTTGGACCATCTGGAATAATCATAATCCATATCACACAAATATACATTACTTTTATCCGCAATAATGGAAAACGCCTCAAACAGCGAATTCAGTTGTTGTTTTCTCTTTTCAGAAATCTTTACCTCTGCATCCCCCTCGCGAATAAAGAGTACACCTCCAAAATACTCCGGTTCCCCATGCTCATTTCTTATTAAAAGTCCTCTGCATGTACAAGGATTATAATTACCATTGATTCCTTTTACTCTATAGCTCAGCTCAAACTCTTCTTTATCGCCACTAAAAACCGCTTCAACACGCTTATGATAATATTCTCTGTCATCCGGATGTATCCTTTTCTCCCAGATTCCGCCTGCATTGTACATATATTCTGCTGGAAGCCCATAATTATCCACTACTTGCTTATCCCAGCGTGAAAAATCATATCGTATATCACAAAAGAAGATATATCCATTCGCTGCAGCCACATGAAGTACGCTAAAAAATGAATCAAGACGTGCCTTTCTGATTGCCGGTATTTTCTGTATCCCGTCGGGTCCCACCTGATCGATATTCAGCCTTGCCGTACGTTCTTTCAAACTTCTCTTATCATTATACATTTCCTCATCTGCACGTTCAAATACATCTGATATCTTTTGGTCTATTCCCCTTTTATAAATCGACATCCCGGTTGCCGCAACCGGTCCTTCACCAGTATTTTGATTATTGATAATCGTTTGCCGCAAACCATTGAACAGTTCTACTCGTTCTCGATAATCCCTGTCTTTTAGGATCACCACAAATTCATCTCCTCCGACACGATATATCGTGCTATGCAAAAACGTATTACACAGAAGAGTGCAAACAGACTGCAGAAGCTCGTCACCAGCCTTATGCCCCATAGCATCATTGATAATCTTTAGGTTATTCACGTCACATACGACAATCCCAAATCTCAGACCTTCGTCCTTCTTTATTAGAAGCTGATATTCTTCTTCTAATTCCCGATAAGCATTCTTATTCCTTGCACCGGTCATTGTATCAATGTATGCTCTTTCATCCGCATACATCTGCTTACGCGCCACCTTATCTACATTCCGAACTCCGATGATAAAATACTCATCCCCATCCATATATTCATGGATGAGACGCATGTTATGGTATACAGGTTTCCCATTTATCTCAAGACGATATACAAAGCTCTGACGGTTGCCGTTTCGAAACTGTTTTAAGAGGTTTTCTTTTAAATCGTCAGCCAGAAAGAAATGTCTGTCCTCTTCATATACCATCTGTCTTATATTCGCTGCTAAGTCATAAAAAAAATCATTGCCTTTTTGTTCTTCGTTCAGAAAATGGGAGTTCTGATCAACAAGATATCGGCGATATTCATTAGTCCTTGTGTTAACAAGATAAACTCTCACATAGTCCCCCATAAGTGATTCCGCTATCTTGGCAAACAATTCTCTGTTCTCAATCATACCTCAACCTCCCATCTCGTCTTAATCAATCTCCAAATATTTTTTCATAATTCTATCCTACTATGATTAGAGCATGAAAAGTAGTACTCTGTCAATACATAGAAAGTTTGGCTTTCGCCAAATATCGGTTCATTGCATCGTAGCCTTTTACTTCTGTCCTACATCTCTCAATGCTCCAACATATTCTCTATAAAAATCCCGTACCCTCTTGTACTGTCCTGTATCAGTACATGGGTCACTGCTCCTATAATCTTTCCATCCTGGATAATGGGGGCGCCGCTCATTCCCTGAACAATACCACCGGTAATGTCCAAAAGTTTCGGATCGGTAACAGTAAGTTCAATACCTCTGTTGATATTATCATGATCCAGATGAATATCAGTAATCTCAATATCGTAATATTTCGTTTCACCATCCACTGTACAGATAATTTGCGCCGGGCCTTCTTCTATCTCTTGCTTTAAACCAATGGGAAGTGCCTCATGATCTGCCTCCTGCATAACCTTCTCATTACAACAACCAAAAATACCTTCCTGCCCATTATAACTGATATCTCCCAGAATATTTTCATCGGTATACACTATCATTCCAGTCATTTCACCGGGATTGCCTGCTGAACCTTTCTCAATATCCAGAATCGTTGTCCGATAAAGTGTACCATCGTACAACTCCATAAGGGTACTGGTGTCCACATCACTGATTCCATGTCCCAACGCACCGAAATTACCCTCGCAGTCCACATAGGTCATGGTACCCACTCCCTGCGCACTGTCTCTCACCCAGACTCCGATTTTATAGGCTCCTGTAGTGTCCTGAACCGGTTTTACTTCCAAATCAATCAATTCACCTTTGCGTTCAACTGTAACTACCTGGGGTTCACCTTCACTGGCTTCAATGCCTTCAATAAATGTCTCTTTATCTGCTACAGGCTCGCCGTTTAATTTGCGGACATAGTCACCGGTCTGTAGAATATTTCTGGCAGGGGCTCGATTCTGACCATCTTGCCCCCTAAACTCACCTACACCGATAACCAGAACACCATCGGCCTCCATATAAATACCAACAGGCATTCCCATGGGAATCAGCTCACAATCCTCAATAACCTCAATTCCTACTTGCTTAAAGGGTAGAAACCCAAAAAGCTTGACCTCCATAGAGTACTCTTGTGTTCCGTTAGCCTTAAGTGTCACAGGCTCACTTAAATCAATAATAACCTCTCCCTTGGGAATATTACTCTTTCCAAGAGAACCTACACTTACCAACTCCGCTTTTGCAGGAACATCCAAATCAAATGACTGTTCTTCTCCGGCACGTACATGTATCACAGACGGAATATCCCGATCAATCAAATAATATCCATATCCAAATAAAACCGCACAACACAAAGACAGCGCCACATACAGGCCTATGCGGTAGACTCTCCTTCTACGCACACATTTTCGCCAGCTTTCCAGAAAAATAACTGTCTCGCTGCCCGCCTGTCTCTTGACGCTGTCAGTATCTGTATCCATATTCTTCATATCTGCTCATCTCGCTTTCCTATTCACATTCTTGTTCCTAGTATGCGAAATTTTTGCAGTTTTCATTTATCACGAAATACTTTTTTCAAAATTAATGCGCATGCTTACCGGCCAATGCCTGCTCACGCAACTCCTTTGCATTGGAAAGTGCTGCCTGTGTCAGTTCATCACTGCCCAACATTCTGGCAAGCTCTGCCAATTGTTCCTCCCCTTCTATCTGTCGAATATCTGTAATGGTTCGACTGTCCGTACTGCTCTTTTCAATGACATAATGTGCATCTGCCATAGCAGCAATTTGGGGTAAATGAGTAATACAAAGTACCTGATGAGCACTACCCACCACATCCAACTGCCCGGCAACCTTCCATGCAGTCCGACCGCTAATACCCGTATCTATCTCATCAAAAATCAAAGTATCAATTTCGTCCCTGCCTGCCAGTACCGTCTTAATCGCCAGCATTACTCTGGATAATTCACCACCGCTTGCCACCTGACTAAGTGATTTCAAAGGCTCTCCGGGATTGGTAGAAATCATAAATTCCACATCATCATATCCCTTAGCAGTAACCGTTCCGCCCGGACGCACTGCCGTGTCAAACTCTACTGTCAGGAAATTCAGTTGCACCAAAGCTTCTTTCAGCTGCAATGTAAGCTGCTCTCCATTGCGTCTGCGCACCTCCGACAACTTCCCACAAGCCTCTTGCAGCTCACCTTTCGTTTCTGCAAGCTCCGACTGAAGTTTCTGCATATATGCATCATAATCTGCCAGCTTGTTCAAAAGCTCCTGTCTGGAAGTACCATAGGCCAAAATCTCCGATATGGAACTACCATATTTGCCCTTAAGTCGATTGATTGTGTTAAGTCTTTCTTCAACCTTAGCAAACTCTTCACCATCAAACTCACTATCACTAATATACTCTGCAATATCCCGGTTATAATCAGCAAGAAGATTGTCCACTTCAGAAAGCTGACTCTCCAGCTCCTCCAGGCGCGAATCATACATAGTAACCGCACGCAATGCCCTAAGCGCTCTGCTCAATGCTGCACCTGCACCGCCCTCGTTGTCTGTTCCGGAATAGCGATAACTTTCCGCAAGACTTTCACTAATCTTACGACTGTTGCTCATACGACGATAAAGCAGTTCCAGCTCTTCATCCTCACCTTCGGTAAGATGTGCCTCGTCTATCTCCTGCAGCTCAAATTCCGCCAATGCCTGTTCTCTAGCCTTGGCAGACTCATCCATTGCTTCTGTCTCAATTTTTTCTTCAAGTTCTTTGCATTTTTCATATAATTCGGATACCATCGCGGCAGGTTCTCTATACTCCTCGCCACAATAAGCATCCAGAATTTCCATATGCTTCTTTTTATGAAGTAGCGACTGATGCTCATGCTGACCATGAATATCTATCAAGACTTCCGCCAGTTCCTTTACCTGTCTGGCAGTCACCGTCTCTCCATTAATCCGACATACACTTTTTCCGGGCTGCATTTTGCGGCTGATGATAATCATGCCATCCTCCGGCTCAAATCCCATCTCGGAAAGCTTTGCATTAACCGTCTCTCCCTCACAGCTAAATACCAGCTCCACCAGTGCATTCTCTGCGCCTTCTCTGAGCATATCTTTTTCAAACTTTGCGCCCAGTGCCAAGTTAACAGATCCGATTAACAGAGATTTACCGGCCCCTGTCTCACCGGTTAATATATTGAGTCCGGGGGTAAATTCCACCTCCGTCTCCTCCATCAGTGCCAAATTCTTTACATGTAATCTTTGTAACATTTTCTTCTCCTTCTGCGCCTTCTCCAAAGCACCTCCGGATTATTTATCCAACATCTCCTGTATTTTGTGTGTCAGCTTTGTAGCATCCTCTGTGGTTCTGGATGCCACCATAATCGTGTCATCACCGGCAATACATCCCAAAACCTCCGGAAAACGCATAGCATCCAAAGCAGCAGCTACTGCCATAGCCATACCTGCAACAGTCTTAATAACCACCAGATTCTGGGCAATATCCATTGTCGCAAATCCTTCCCGCAGCACACGGATATACCGGTCTCCCATGAATCCGTCATCTCTGCCCAGTACAGCATACCGTTGTTTTCCTTTTCCATCAGACACCTTGGACAACTGCAACTCCCGGATATCCCTGGAGACAGTCGCCTGAGTAACATCGAAACCGGCCGCCTTTAAACAGGCTGCAAGCTCTTCCTGAGTTTCAATATTCTGGTTTTCTATAATTTCAATAATCTTTGCATGTCTGCGTTTCTTCATACTATGAATAATCCTTTATTCGCTGAATTTTTGGTGCAGCACTTCCATAAAACTTACCTGATTTAAGCGCAAAAACTCTGTAATCTTTTCTGACTGCACAATGCGGATACGATCCCCGGTACACATGGAAATCTTATGAGTTCCGTCAAAATTGGCCTCCACAGTCTGCTTTTGACCCTCTCTACCGGTGGGAATCTCAATCTCTACTACATCCTCCGGCTTGAGCACAATACTTCTGTGATTCAAGGAATGAGGACAGATTGCAGTGAGCATAATCAGCTTCGCATCCGGTATTACCAACGGACCACCTGCTGACAGGCTGTAACTGGAAGAACCGGTAGGAGTAGCCACAATCATTCCATCTGCCTTATAGCGATGCAAAAACTGTCCGTTTACATAAATATCCAGATATATCATCTGCATAGAACCCCTACGGGAAATAACAATATCATTCAATGCCCATCCCTCTTCCCAGGGTTTTCCGCAGTGGAAAGTCACCTTTCCGTTCAGCATCATGCGGGATTCTTTCGTATAATCTCCTGCAATCAACTGATCCAAAGCCTCCTCAATATGTGCCATCTCAATCTCAGTCATATAGCCCAGAGTACCCAGATTCACACCGACAATCGGAATAAATAACTTCTTGGTCTCTCTGGCTGCCTGAAGCACAGTACCGTCACCGCCCAGAACAATCATATAATCCACGTCTGTGGGAATATCCTTGGCCTCCTCCGACTCTTCTGAATTATCTTCTGTCCAGCTTTTTTCTTTGATTTTCAGGGTAACCTTCTGCCCCATACATTCCAGATAACTCTTGATACGAATCGTGTTTACCAGATTTTTGTCTTTATTTTTGTTGGTGTAAATCAGAAAATGTTTCATGCTTACCTCCTTACAATTTGTGAGACTGCTCTACAATTTCAGCAATTTGTTTGGTCCAGCTTATATCTTGGGAAAGTCCCCTTTTATTTTCCTGTATTTCCTTTAACTGCTCCTCAGCATCGCGTTCTGTAAGTGCCAATACCTCCTCCGAAATCTCAGCAGCCTTTCGGATATGTAATAAATATTCGATATTACCCTCGGGTCCTTTGATAGGGGAATGCTCTAAATGCAACACCTCAAATCCAATACTGGCTGCATAATCCACAATCTTGCAGATAACCTCCTGATGCACCTTAGGCTCTCGAACCACACCATTTTTGCCTACCTTCTCACGACCGGCCTCAAACTGTGGTTTAATCAAACACACCATCTCACCGCCGGTCTTTAACAGATTACGAGCCGGTATTAATATTTTCGTCAGCGAAATAAAAGATACATCCACACTGGCAAAATCCAAATCATCCTGAATATCTGTTCTTGTCAGATATCGGAAATTGGTCTGCTCCATGCACACCACACGCTCATCATTGCGAAGCTTCCATGCCAGCTGACCATGTCCTACATCCACGGAATATACTTTTGTGGCACCGTTTTGCAACATACAATCCGTAAAACCACCGGTAGAAGCACCAATATCCATGCACACCAGCCCATCCAGTTTAAATTCCCACTGCTCCATGGCCTTCTCAAGCTTCAACCCGCCACGACTCACGTATTTAAGACTTGCTCCGCGCACCTCCAGTTGTTTAATCTTTGCAAGATCAAAAGAAGTGCCCGCCTTATCCTCTTTCTGTCCGTTCACATACACATTACCGGACATAATAATGGCCTTAGCTTTCTCTCTGGAAGGTGCATACCCCTCATTCACCAAAATAACGTCCAAACGCTCTTTCATGCTACTTCAATTCCTCTGTAATACGGCCTACGATACTGTCTGCATCCACACCGATTTCTTTTTTCAAAAGTTCCACATTGCCGTGCTCAATATAAGCATCAGGAAGTGTCACACAAATACACTTACAACTATCATTCAGCGCCTTATGGGAATACAGACACTCAAGCACTTTCTCGCCATAACCGCCGCATGCCACATTCTCTTCCATAGTGACAATTAATCGATGGTTTTCTGCCGCCTTAAGCACTGTCTCCTCGTCAATAGGCTTTACAAAACGTGCATTCACAAGACTTACATCATGCCCCATAGATTTCAGTCTGTCTCGTACATCCTCCGCGGTCTTAACCATACTGCCTACTGCCAACAAAGCAATTTCTGATTCCTCATAAATCCACTCTGCTTTACCATACTCAACAGGAGCTCTAAACTCCTGTAATCCCGCATACGCAGTACCTCTGGGATAACGCAGTGCAATGGGTCCCTCAAAATTCACCGCAAATTTCATCATGTCAGAAAGTTCCCATTTATTTTTGGGCGCCATGATATTCATATTGGGAATACCGGAAAGATATGTGAAATCAAATATTCCCTGATGAGTCTCCCCATCACTTCCCACCAGTCCGGCTCTGTCAATGGCAAATACCACCGGCAGATTTTGAATACATACATCATGCAGAATCTGATCATAAGCCCTCTGCAAAAAAGAGGAATAAACCGCCACAATAGGTTTCAAACCGCCCGCTGCCAGTCCTGCCGCGAAGGTCACCGCATGCTCCTCCGCAATACCCACATCAAAAAACCGGTCCGGATACATATTACGGAAACGTTTAAGCCCTGTTCCATCCGGCATTGCTGCCGTGATTGCCACTACACGCTCATCTCTCTGTCCCAGTTTACACATAACTGTGGAAAAGATATCCGTGTAATTGGCTTCCGTTCTCTTCTTGGAAGGAATACCTGTCTCAATATCAAAAGGCTCTGCTCCATGAAATCTCGCCGGATGTTTCTCCGCAGGTCCATATCCCTTACCCTTTTGGGTCATTACATGAACCATGACAGCTCCTTTAACACGCTTAGCCTCTTTGATAATCTTAATCATACCTTCAATGTCATGACCATCCACAGGTCCCAGATAGGTAATACCCATGTCCTCAAAAAGCATTCCGGGAATTACCAGCTGCTTAAAGCTTGCCTTGGCACGACGAATTCCCTTCACCATACCATCGCCGCCCTTTGTAGCCGACAATGCATTATAAATGCCTTCCTTTAAATCTAAATACCCGGACGTTGTACGAATATTATTCAAATACTTGGATACACCGCCTACGTTTTCGGATATAGACATCTTGTTATCATTCAAAATAATGATAAAATTAGTATCCAGCTTAGCAGCATTATTCATCGCCTCATAGGCCATGCCGCCTGTGAGAGAACCGTCTCCAATAACCGATACAATGGTTCTCTTTTCTCCCTTAATATCTCGTGCCTTTACAAGTCCCAGTCCGGCAGAAATAGAAGTTGAACTGTGTCCCGTATCAAAGGCATCATAGTCGCTTTCCTTTCTCTTGGGGAAACCGCTCATACCATGATACTGACGCAACGCATCGAATCCATCCTTACGTCCGGTCAACAGCTTATGGGTATAGGACTGGTGTCCCACATCCCAAATAATTTTATCTTCCGGCAAATTCAATGACAAATGTAGCGCCATTGTAAGTTCCACTGCACCCAAATTAGAGCCAAGGTGTCCTCCGGTTACACTGATTTTCTGAATCAGAAACTCTCGGATTTCCTCCGCCAATGTCTCATAATCACTTTTTCTAATTTTCTTGATATCATTGGGATTTTCTATCTTTTCCAGTAACATATTTTCTCCTGTCTTACCGGACTTTAACTACGTCTGGCAATCAAGTAACTTATCAATGACTCCATAAATGCATGGTCACCGGGAAGTTTCTGTAATATCTCCACCGCTTCATCAGAAAGTCTCTCCACATCCTCAACAGAACGATCAAACCCTTTCAAAGTAACATAGGTCTGCTTGCCGTTTGCGGCATCACTGCCCACAGGTTTACCAAGCTCTTCACTGTTTCCAACCACATCCAGAATATCATCCTGTATCTGGAAAGCCAGACCGATATCCATGGCACACTTAGATACCAGCTCCTGCTCTGCCTTGGATGCACCTGCTAAAATTGCACCAATTAGCATAGAGGCTTCTATCAAAGCTCCCGTCTTATGTGTGTGAATATATTGCAGACGCTCCTCCGTTACAAGCTCGGGCTTGTCCTCCGCCTCAATATCTGCCACCTGACCGCCTATCATGCCGTAAATTCCTGCATTGTGGGCCAAAACTTCAAGTGCGCTGCGAACTTTTGTATAATCTTCAATAGTCTTACATTCTTCAAATGCTTTCATTGCTGTCTCGAAAGCATAATTCAAAAGTCCGTCCCCTGCCAGAATACCCATGGCATCACCATACACCGCCCAGGTTGTTCTCCTGCCTCTGCGATATTCATCATTATCCATGGCCGGCAAATCATCATGCACCAGCGAATACGTATGAATCATCTCCATAGCCGCCATAAAAGGCTCCACAAAAGACTCCTGTCCACCAAACATCTTATACGTTTCCTGAATCAGCATGGGACGCAGACGCTTTCCGCCGGCTGTCACACTGTAATTCATCGCCTCCACAATTATGGACGGAGCCTCTCCTGCAACCGGTAAATATTTGTCCAAAAGAGACTCAATTGCAGCAACTCTATGCTCTAAATTTTTCTTAAAACTCTGATTCGTATTCTCCATATTACAGTTCCTCCAGCCCACCATCTTCTGCAAGCTTCAGCACCTTTTTTTCCACACGGTCAATCTGCTCATTACAGTTTTTGAGAAGCTTCATTCCCTCACTATATGCAACAAATGCATCCTCAAGAGAAATATCCTCATCCTCCAAACGCGCTATGGTTTCTTCCAGACGCTCAAAACTTTCTTCTAATGTAAGCGGAGTCTCTTCCACTTGTTTTTTCCCTGCCATATGCTCTCCCTATCAGTTCAACAGACTTGACAATTCATTAAATCCGCTTGCTACCGACTAACCGGCTCTGTTGACTGCACCTTTGTCAAAATATTTCCATCCTGCACCCGGATTATCAACTCCTGTCCGGAATTTACACCATTCACAGAACGGATATTTTTACCGCTCTCATCCTCCACATAAGAAAAACCACTCTTAAGCTTCTCAAGAGGAGAAAGCCCCTTCATTCTCTCAATATATAAATCCAGACTGTGCCTTCTTCTGCGAATCAACTGCTCCATACTATTCTGCAGTTGTTCCTCCAGTCTGCGACTTCGCTCCTTGCGTTCTCTGATACGGCTGGCCGGACTATAGAATTTCAAACGCATCCGACACTGCTCTAAATGCCGGTATTCTGCATCCACCCGATGCTCCATAAGTTGAAGCAATCGCTGACCGGTTCTATTCATTTCATTTAGAATTTCTCTGATATCTGTCACAGCAAGCTCTGCAGCCGCTGACGGAGTAGGAGCCCTTAAATCCGACACAAAATCAATAATCGTTGTATCTGTCTCATGGCCAACCGCCGAAATAATAGGAACCGAACAGTCAAACACCGCCTGAGCTACCATACGCTCATTAAAAGCCCACAAATCCTCTATGGAACCACCTCCGCGGCCCACAATCATTACATCCACTCCCTGTTTTTCAAGGGCACGGATACCTTGTACAATGCTCTCTGCCGCTGCCTCTCCCTGTACAATAGCCGGATATAGGATAATCTGCACATAAGGATTGCGTCTGCCCGCAACCTGAATAATATCCCTTACGGCTGCTCCGGTGTCTGCAGTAACCACACCAAGCGTCCGAATATACTTCGGAATCGGTTGTTTATATTCCGGAGCAAACATACCGCATTCCGCCAGCTCAGTTTTCAGCTGTTCAAACTTCTCATAAAGAAGTCCTGCACCATCCAGCACAATCTGCTTGGCATAGAGCTGATATTTTCCATCGCGCTCATAAACATCCACCGTGCCACCCACAATCACCTGCTGACCTTCCGCCAAACGGAAATTCAAGCCTGCACGGTGACCTGCGAACATAACACAGGCTATGGTACCCTTTCCATCCTTTAAAGTAAAATAAATATGTCCAGAGGAATGATATTTACAGTTACTAACCTCTCCCTTTACAAAGAGTGACTGCAAAAGATAATCCTGCGTGAACATATTTTTTACATAAGCATTCAGTTGTCCAACCGTATATACGTTACGAATTGCTCTCACCTGTTTTCACTATTTTACCTAAAATTGCATTGACAAAACCACCGGAATTCTCCTGTCCATACTGCTTGGCCAGACCAACAGCCTCGTCAATGGCTACGGAATTGGGAATATCATCATCAAACATAATCTCATAGACTCCCAATCGAAGCACAGTAAGCTCTACCTTACCCATTCGGGTGGTGTCCCACCCTTCCGTATTATCATCAATAATCTTATCAATCTCAACAATTTTATCCTGAATCCTGCTGCATCTGGACACAATATATGCTGTATCCTTCTCGCTTGCAGCACGCACCGTATCCTCCGCAGGCAGATCCTCCGCAAAAAGTACAATCTGCTCCTCCATCTCCTGTGCAGTATTAAACTCCACACGAAACAGTAATCTGAATACCTGCTCTCTCAGCTCGTGTCGTCCCATCATAACTTTATCCTTTATTTATCTTTTTTCATATTAACGCCGGCAATGCGAATGTTTACATTATTGCACACCAAACCGGTCATATTTTCAATAGCAGTTTTAACCTTGTTCTGCACCTGCTGGCAGGTTCCGGGAATATTGTATCCGTAATCCATGTTGATAGCCAAATCTACATTCACGTTGTTTTTCTGCAAATCAACACGCACACCCTTAGTCAGCTTCTTCACGCCTACCTTGGACATCAAATCATTTGTTGCATTACCTACGGGATATACGCCATCCACCTCTGCTGCTGCCAATGTAGCAATCATTGCCACAACATCATCGGCAATCTGCACTTCTCCAACATTGGTCTCATCTTTTAGCACAACGGTGTTCTTATCGATCTCTCTTTCCATTTTACATCCTCCGTTTCCCATTCGCCTGACAGGCTATAGCTTATATCGATTATACCACATTTACTCCTCACTTGTCATCATAAAAAATGTCAAAGTAAACTGACTGTCATTGCTGCTGTAGACAAAAGACTGTATCCCGCTTCCTGCAAGATAAGTAAACATTTCCTGCCTGTCAATCAAAGCTTCATACATCTCCTTATAACAGCTTTCATTTTTGCACCGCAAAGATATGACATTACTTCCCTCCGCAAGCTTTCTATCCACAAGCTTAGTCAGCTGTTCCTCATTATAATCCGCAAAAAAAGCACCTTCACGAATATAATAGTTGTCCCTCTGAGCCTTACACTCCGGCAACAATTCCGGTTCCGACGGCTGATGGGTTTTGTTCAATTGTTCTGTTGTAATGCACAGGTAATCATAGCTTACCCCGGGAAGCTTTTTTTCATCCGCTCGTCCGTTATCCGAAACGCTCTGAACATCCTCTTTGTCATAATCCAATTCGCTATTGCTCTCATAGGAAATATCTCCCCATGTAGCATCCACATAATAATATGCTCCTGCTGATTTTACCAGATTCCATGCATGCCCTTCTCCTGTCCGGATAACATTGCCCTGCACCAGTGCACACTCTACATTCAAACGATGCATCAGGTATTGAAACGCCTTCGCATAACCCTGGCAGACCGAAGACCGGTTTACAAAGACAGAATAGATATTCTGATTATCCTCTGCCTTCAGATTATAGTCCGTGTTTTTAATCAAAAACTCATAGACATACTTTATCTTCTCGTAATCCTCTTCCAATTGCCCTGCACCTTCAAGCACCTCTGTCACCGCAGTTTCAATCTCCTGCTTGCGTTCATATATGGTATCTTTGTCCTGATTATAGGTACCTGTAAATTCAATGGCAACCGTTCTGTTTCCACGCGTATATTTGGTATAACTGTACCCCTCTACATAGAAAAGTTCCGGATGGTCATCTAATACACACTGAAAAATCCGGTCTACGTCCGTCTCATCCAGCCCGGCCTTTAGCCCCGTTTCTGACAGCTTGACCTTCTCCTGCATATTGCCTAGAATCTGCTCCATATCCTGATACCAAATCTGCTCCGATTCTGTTAGTTTCTTCTTGGCAAAGGCAGTTCCGCCTTTATACAAAAGACAATCTCCCATGGATACACTACACACATAGTCCGTAACATCATTTGAACAAACGCCATCATTGGATGAGACCTGCCCGGAAACATCTTTGCTTTCGATTTCCTCCAAAGAAAGCGTTCTTGTCTCCCAAACGATTTCCTTCTCCATCTGTTCAAAGAGTTCATCACCACTTTGTTCCATCACTTCATGGACACTGCAGCCAGTCATCCCCAAAGACATACAAAGCACTATCAACATATATATTTTGCTTTTGTAGAAAACGCCTCCGTGGGATTTTTTCATATAATCGATTCCTTTTTAATCTGACTACCTATTCTGAAATATTAGTTTTTGCTGAATTCCGTGAGTACAAGTCCCGGATTTCTGTCCAAAGTCATACCCACACTCCACGAATTGATAAACAAAAGCAAAGGATTATCCCTCATATCCTTAACCTTCTTCATATCGGAAGTGCCGGTAATCTTAGCCAAATCCACTTCATCTTTATTCTCAATCCAACGGATATGCTCATAGGGAAGGGGCTCTAAACGAATTTCTACATTGTACTCATTTTCCAGACGATACTTAAGCACTTCAAACTGAAGCACACCAACAACACCCACGATAATTTCCTCCATACCGGTGTTAAACTCCTGGAAAATCTGAATAGCACCCTCTTGGGCAATCTGTTCAATTCCCTTTACAAACTGCTTACGCTTCATGGTATCCACCTGACGCACTCTGGCAAAATGCTCCGGTGCAAAAGTAGGAATACCCTCATACTGGAATTTCTCCTTAGGCATACAAATGGTATCACCGATAGAGAAGATACCGGGATCAAACACACCAATAATATCTCCTGCATAAGCCTCACTTAAGATTTTACGCTCGTCCGCCATAATCTGCTGAGGCTGGGACAGACGCATAACCTTATTGCCCTGCACATGGCGCACTTCCTCATTGGCATCAAATCGGCCGGAGCAGATACGCATAAACGCAATACGGTCTCTATGAGCCTTATTCATATTTGCCTGAATCTTAAATACAAATGCAGAAAACTCTTTCTCTGTAGGTTCAATCACACCAATATCAGCCTTTCTTGCCAAAGGTGCTGTAGTCATATTCAGGAAATGCTTTAAGAAAATTTCCACACCAAAGTTGGTCAGCGCAGAACCAAAACACACAGGTGTCAGTTTGCCTGCCTGAACCTCCTCCAAATCAAACTCTGCACTTGCACCATCCAAAAGTTCAATTTCTCCAAGCAGCTTGTCCGCAGCCTCGTCGCCGATAAGCTCACGCAACTGGTTCTCATCCTCAACCGGAACCTCTGTAGCCGTACCTTCCTTGGTACCCTTCTCGGTATCGGAATATTTAATCACAGTCTTGGTTTCTCTGTCATAAACGCCCTGAAAAGCCTTACCGGAACCGATAGGCCAGTTCACGGGACAGGTGGCAATGCCCAGTTCTTTCTCAATATCATCCAAAAGTTCAAAAGTATCATTGGCATCTCTGTCCAACTTATTAATGAACGTGAAAATAGGGATGCCTCTCATACCACAGACTTTGAACAGCTTTCTGGTCTGAGCCTCAACACCCTTAGATGCATCAATTACCATCACAGCTGAATCGGCAGCCATCAGAGTACGATAAGTATCCTCTGAGAAATCCTGATGTCCCGGTGTATCCAAAATATTGATACAATATCCATCATATTCAAACTGCAATACAGAGGAAGTTACAGAAATACCTCTCTCCTTCTCAATCTGCATCCAGTCAGAAACTGCATGGCGTGCGGTAGCCTTACCCTTTACACTACCCGCAAGATTAATAGCTCCTCCATAGAGCAAAAACTTCTCTGTCAAAGTAGTCT
>SVFL01000053.1 GCA_015056885.1 Lachnospiraceae bacterium | reverse complement strand
CATCGTAGCTGACTCTCTTTCCGCTATTAAGTTTGCTAAGGTTGAGGTTGTTCGTGATGAGGACGGCGTTATCGTTGACTTCAAGACCACCGGCGACTTCCCTAAGTATGGTAACGACGATGATCGTGTTGACGAGATTGCTCAGGATATCGTTCATAAGTTCATGACTGCTATCAGAAGACATCACACCTACAGAAATGGTGTTCCTACAACTTCCATTCTGACCATTACCTCTAACGTTACCTATGGTAAGGCTACCGGTAATACCCCTGATGGACGTAAGAAGGGACAGCCTTTCGCTCCCGGTGCTAACCCTATGCACGGCCGTGATACTCATGGTGCAGTAGCATCTCTGTCTTCTGTATCCAAGCTGCCCTTCAAGGATGCTCAGGATGGTATTTCTAATACCTTCACCATCATCCCCGGTGCTCTTGGTAAGGAAGATCAGGTATTCGCTGGCGACATCGAGCTTGACTTAAACAAGTAAGATTATAGCCTTGGCGCGAGATGTCGCCTGATATCGAGCTTGATCTGAATAAGTAAGATTCATTTATAATAGGAGGCACACTATGGACGAGAAACAGATGATTGATGACCTCGTTAAAATGCTGGATTCCGGCATGGCAAACGGCGTAGGACACGTAAATGTCTCTACTGATACAGAAGAAAAACAGTCAGCTAACGTTCAGACAATGGGTTGTACGGATTGTTCCAGAACACCGTTAGCCTGCAGTGTACCGACACTTCACGAGGGCTTGGACGACTATAAGTAGTCTTGCCTCAAATGTAAACATTCCTGTCCGGGGTCGGATATCCGACCCTCGGACAAATATAGAAGGAGGATAATACAATGGCAAATGCAGCACAGGTTGATAACCTTGTAAACTTACTTGATGGTTATGTTGTTAAGGGTGGCCATCATTTGAACGTAAACGTTCTCAATAGAGAGACCCTGTTGGATGCTCAGCAGCATCCCGAGAAGTATCCTCAGCTTACTATCCGTGTATCCGGATATGCTGTAAACTTCATCAAGCTGACTCCCGATCAGCAGGCTGATGTTATTTCCCGTACTTTCCACGAGGCTATCTAATTTAGCCAGATTATTGGAACAATATTCAAGACCCGGTTTTTTAGCCGGGTCTTTTTCTTTACTTAAAAATATGGTATACTTAGAAAGCACCTGAGAAATAATCTCGATTAGAATATTTATGACTTAAGAAAGGATTTCAGATATGCAAGGTAGAATTCATTCACTTGAAAGTTTTGGAACTGTTGACGGTCCCGGCACCAGATTTGTTGTATTTGTACAAGGCTGCCCTATGCGTTGCGCATACTGCCATAACCCCGACACGTGGGAAATGAGCGGCGGCACTCTCATGGAGCCCTCCTACATCATAGAACAATATGAGCGCAACAGCCCCTTCTATGCCAATGGCGGTGGCATCACTGTAACAGGAGGCGAACCTCTTATGCAAGTAGATTTCCTCATTGAACTGTTTACTCTTGCCAAAGAGAAAAATATCCATACCTGTATCGACTCCTCCGGCATTGCCTATAACCCTGAAAATACAGCTCTTGTAAGCAAAATGGACCGCCTGATGGAGCTCACTGACTTGGTTATGTTGGATATTAAGCACATCGACCCCGATAAGCACAAAGAACTTGTCAAACAACCCAACGAGAACATCCTGAAATTTGTTGCTTACTTGGAGGAAAAAAATGTAGACATGTGGATTCGCCATGTAGTTGTACCCGGCTACACGGATGATGATAAATACCTCTTTGACCTGGGTTATTTTATAGGACAGTTTAGCAACTTAAAAGCATTGGACGTACTCCCCTATCATACCATGGGCGAAAACAAATATGAAAAACTTGGTTTGGAATATCCGTTAAAGGGTGTCCCGCCTATGGACAAAACAATATTGATTGACAAAAAACAGGTTATCCTGGACGGCATTCGCAAACGCCGCGCCGAAATGCAGAATAAATAAGTTTTCTTACTTTTCCCACTTGAAATAGCCCTCTTTTTGTTATACAATAGAGAAAAGTATTTGATACAAATTTATCAAATGGCAAAAGGAGGAGACTATCATGGCTTTTGTAATCGGTGATGCTTGTGTAGCTTGTGGTGCTTGCGAGGCTCAGTGCCCTGTTGGCGCTATCAGCATGGGTGATGGCAAGTTTGAGATTGATGCAGACAAGTGCATCAGCTGCGGTTCTTGCGCAGGTCAGTGCCCTGTTGGCACTATTTCAGAGGAATAATTCCCCTGTTAGTCATTAGATTTTACAGGAAAGGTATCTCATTTTTGAGATACCTTTTTTTTAATTAAATTCCCCATAACTTTGCGGTTACTCTTTTTGCGCAGAAGTTCATCCATCTTGCGATAATAATTCTCAGATCGTTCCGCTTCTATGCGGGCACGCTCCTCTTCTCTTTCCTCCTGCATACGGAATTGATAATCAAGCTCTTTGATAACACTCTCCTTCACTCTCTGCACAAGCTCTTCATTATTCTCTCGCACAGCCTGCTTAATCATTTGCTGCATAATCCACTGCAGTCTCTGGGCCTTCTCTTCTCTTGTCTCAGAAGCAACCGACTGCACATGCTCCATCTGTGACTCATTTAAAGGACCTACAGCAGCATTTAATACTTGTCCCGCCTTCTTCTCCTCCACAGTTTCTTTAACAGGCTCTATAGGGCTGTTTCCGCTTCTTACATCTTCTGTTTTCTGACCCAGCATGTCCAACTTTCCATTTTTCAAAATCATTTTAATTGCTTTCAACTGCAATCCCCTCTCTTTCATATCCTTAATATTTTTGAATCGTTCCACATCCTCCTTGGTGTAATACCGGTGTCCCAGTTCATTTCTTTTGATGGGAAGCTGCAATTCCTCCTCCCAATAGCGCAGCACATGACTCTCCACACAAACCGCTTTTGCCGCATCTGAAATCAATAAATAGTTGTCCATTTTTTCTCCTTTCTTATAGACACAAAAAGAGAATGAGCTTATCCGTCTCATTCTCTTTCGTAAAATTATATGTATTTACTTAAAATTCCTCTGACTTACGCGCACGCTCCAAATTAGCAAACTTGGTGTACTCAGGCAGCCAGGCCAGTTCTACCGTACCGATAGGACCGTTTCTCTGCTTAGCAATAATAATCTCCGACACACCCTTGCGGTCCGTATCATGATTATAGTAATCATCACGGTAGATGAACATTACTACGTCCGCATCCTGCTCAATCGCTCCGGACTCACGCAGGTCAGAAAGCATAGGTCTGTGATCAGGTCTCTGCTCTACCGCACGGGACAACTGAGACAACGCCAACACCGGAACCTGTAACTCTCTTGCTACCGCTTTTAATGAACGGGAAATTTCAGAAATCTCGTTCTGTCGGGACTCTGAACGCCCACTACCGGACATGAGCTGTAAATAGTCGATAATAATCATGGACAAGCCATGCTCTAACTTCATCTTACGGCACTTGGAACGCAGCTCCGAAATACTGATACCGGGTGTATCATCAATCATCAGCTTGGAACGTCCGATAACACCTGCGCTCTCGATTAACCGCTCCCAGTCTTGGTCATTTAACTGACCGGTACGCAGTTTCTGAGCGTCTACACTGGACTCCAGTGAAAACATACGGTTTACCAGCTGCTCCTTACTCATCTCCAGACTGAAAATCACAACGGGAAGATGTTTCTTAAAAGCCACATGCTGAGCGATATTCAATACAAACGCCGTCTTACCCATGGAAGGACGGGCTGCAATCAGCACCAAGTCGGAAGGCTGCATACCTGCTGTACGATAATCCAAATCTGTAAATCCGGTAGGAATACCGGTAACACTTCCTTTATTCTTGGCAGCACTCTCGATTTTGTCCATGGCATTCATTACAACCGTTCTGATCGGAACAAAATCGCCGGTATCATGCCTCTGGAGGAGCTGGAACATTCTCTTCTCTGTATCCTCCATGATAAACTCAAGACTCTCCTTGCCGGCATAACAAGTATTGGCAATCTCCTCGTTCAGCTTAATCATCTTACGCAACAAAGACTTCTCAGCAACAATATTGGCATAATACTTAATATTAGCAGAAGTAGGAACTGATGTAAGCAACTCTCTTACAAATTCCAAACCGGCCACTTCCGGCGGAACATCCTTTTCCCGGAGGCGATTCTGCAAGGTAACCAAGTCAATCGGGTGTCCTTCCTCACACATCTCAACCATAGTCTCAAACAAAATTCCATACTGTCTGCTGTAGAAATCCTCACCGGTGATTATCTCTGAGGCAACCGTAACTGCCTCAATATCCATAATCATAGAACCAATAACCGCCTGCTCTGCCTCCATACTGTGAGGCATTATTCTTTTTACAATACTTTCATCCACTGCGGGCATTTTAAGCCTCCACTACCTTCACTGTCAACTTAGCGGTTACCTGTACATGCAGCTTTACATTTACTTCATAGCTGCCAAAATTCTTCAAAGCTTCGGGCAACTGGATTTTCTTCTTGTCAATTTCCAGATTGCACTGCTCCTTCACTGCAGCCGCAATTTCCTTGGTTGATACAGAACCGAAGGTTCTGCCACCCTCGCCGGCTTTAATCTTTACAATAATCTGTTTGGTTTCAAGATCCGCAGCCAACGCCTTAGCTGCATCCAACTGTTCCTGGGCAACCTTGGCATCATTGGCTTTCTGAAGCTTTAAGTCATTCATATTCTTGGGAGTTGCCTCCACACCAATCTTCTTGGGCAAAATATAATTTCTTGCATATCCTTCGCTGGCCTCGATAATGTCTCCCTTCTTACCCAGCTTTTTCTCATCCTGTAACAAAATAATCTTCATATCTATCGTCCTTTCTCGTTAAATCTCACCTTTTTCCAGCATATCATCTATGGTATGCTTCAGTGCGCCAATGGCTTCCACAATACCTACGCCTTCCATCTGGCACGCCGCCACATTCATGTGACCGCCACCACCCATACGCTCCATCACAATCTGTACGTTCACTTCATCAATGGAACGGGCACTGACATAAATCTTACCCTGATAATCCGTAAGCACAAAGCTCGCCTTGATACCCCTGATGTTCAAAAGCTCATTGGCCGCCTGTGCGCCGATTACCGTAGGGCTGGGCAAATCATCCGCCATACAAATAGAGATTGCAAAATACTGCTTGTAAATCTCTGCCTGACTCACTGCATCTGCTCTTGCCTTGTACTCCTGTGCATCCTCTCTGAACAACTTACGCACTCTGGATACATCCGCACCGTTTCTGCGCAGGAATGCTGCTGCCTCAAAGGTACGCACACCTGTCTTGGTCACAAAATTATTGGTATCCACCATAATACCGGAGTACATGCAATCCGCTTCCTCTGCGCGAATCTTAATATTGTCATATGTATATTGTAAAATCTCGGATACCATCTCACATGCTGAGGACGCATAAGGCTCCACATAGGAAAGTGTTGCATTCTCGATAGTCTCCGTTCCCTGTCTATGATGGTCAAGCACCACAATGGATTTACAACAACGCAAAAGCTCCGGACATTCTGTGATAGACGGTTTGTTTACATCTACAACCACCAGTACAGAATTGTTACCGGCAAGCTCAATTGCCTGCTGACCACTGATAATCATATCTTCATCATAATCCGGATTGTCCTTAAACAAATCAACCAAGGGCTGAATTGCTGTAGTTGCCTCATCCAAGACAATATGTGCTTTTCTGCCAAGTGTAGTTGCTATACGATAAATACCTACTGCAGAACCAAAGCTATCCACGTCCGGCATGCGATGTCCCATTACCAAAACACGATCCTTACCGGTAATAATTTCACGCAAAGCATGGGCTTTTACACGAGCCTTTACACGGGTATTTTTCTCCACCTGCTGGCTCTTGCCACCATAATAGGTAATGCTTTCGGGCGTCTTGATAACCGCCTGGTCACCACCACGTCCCAAAGCCAAATCAATTGCATTTCTGGCAAATTCATAATTCTGAGCATAGCTGAGTCCATCCAGACCTACACCAATACTCATTGTCACCGCCATTTCGTTGCCGATGTTAACGGTCTTAACCTCTTCCAACAAATCAAAACGGCTCTCCTGCAACTGTGCTATTGCTTTCTTACGCAGAATCACCAGATACTTGTCCTTCTCAAGCTTCTTGCTGATGCCGTCCAATGCAGAGATATACTTATTGACCTTTCTGTCAATCAAAGCAATCAAAAGAGAACGTCTTACTTCCTCGACACTCTCCAATGCCTCCTCATAGTTGTCCAGATAAATCATACCCACTGCCAGACTCTGGTCATCTACTTCCTGCAATGCAATATGCAGCGCAGTCTCATCAAACAGATACATGGCAATCAGATAACCATTGTACCCTTCTGCATCAATCATGTCACTATGTTCGGCCATCTCCTTCAAGGAAATCTTCTTAAACTTGGCAACAAACTCATTATTTTCATACTGCAGGTCATACTGGGTTTCATCCACACCGGAATCATCCGGAAGCTTGTCCCTTGTAATGGTAGGGAACAAACCCGTAATAGACTTATTATACCCCTTAGGCTGATGTATCACATTATCAAATGCAATATTAGACCAAATCACCTTACCGGTATCGTCCAAAAGTGCATATGGAATCTCCAGCTCCCTGAGAAGTTTCCTCTGAATCTGTCCATACTCCGTAGCAAAACTCACCAGTTCATTAATAATAACAGGTTTATTATAAAAATAAAGTGTCAATGTCACTGCAAAGTAGAAAACAATAAAAACTCCAAGCAACAGACCGGCACGCATATCTATCATAAAAAGCGCAGTATCTACTGCACAAAGTAAAAGGCCAAGATATATACCAAACTTTAAAAAGGTTTTAATACGGCCCTTTAATCGAATTCGTTTCTTCATGTGTAACCCTCCGAAGGGCACGGACTCCACATGCCCCTACGATACATTATAACAGAAGTTTTAACAGTATGCCACCACTTAATTTGTCATATTCACAAATGTTCTGTCGAATGTGTCGAAGATGAGGATTCCCATATTGTTCATTTGTGTCCTTAGGGAATTTGTAATGTATATTAGTATATACGCAAGGGGTGTCTGTTTTTGTACCTTTGGGAAGGGATTAGAATTGCTTAGTATCTCCATCTGAAATCCAGCAATCTGCGAACACGATGTTCGCAGAAGTCGTATACGCGCCACGGATGGCGCATATACGACGTTTGCGGAAACTTTCAATAAAATAAAGGGAGATACTTAGCAATACTTATCCCTGTACATCGGTACAAAAACAGCCGCCCCTTGCGTAATATGCTATAACCATTACCCAAATCCTTAAAGGAAATCTCCTGACCATTCACCGTCACCCTGGGTGGCCTCGGCGGTTTGTATATCACTACCGTTTTTGATAAGGAACCATTCCCTGAATGTTCCGGGCATGATGTTGTTGGTTTTGAATTGAGAAGCCTGTGCACAGGATGCTGTAAGCATAACCGTTCCTTTGCTAAGCTCTGCCAATTCATTATTTTTATCCACACGATTAATAATAAACTGCCCCTCTTCGGGAGTGGATACTGCGTTATTTATCGTCATCTTCTTATCTACCTGAAGTCGAAGCTGCGCAGTACCCTTTGATGCTCCATGTAGAGTCATTGAATTTATTGTAATGGTGTTATCTGCACGAATCACAGCATTCTCCTTAAGTGTCATATCACAGGCTCCGGCAATGGAACCGTTAATATCCACTTCCCCTTCCAACGTTACAGACGTTTTGGCCGGAGCTGTAATCGTATTCACATTCACATCACACAGATGAATCTGTGCACCGTTAATCAAAATCACGCCGGGGCCGTTTGCCTTGCCATTATCCAGCACAATATCCCGAATGTGAAGGCTACCCTCATCAACCACAATATTTCCGGTAAACTTTAACTCCTTGCGCTCTCCTGTAGCTCCACATATCACTACATTTTTGCTCTTAGCAGGAGTTTTCAGAGAATCCGTGGAGGAAATGTTCGCATCCAGTCGAATCACATAATCTGTTCCCTCTAACGCATTCACATACTCCACCGCATCCGACACTCGTGCAAAGCGTTGATTATCCTTGATTTCCGCCCCCTGCACAGCGCTGTAATCGGAAGTGTTTTCAAACACAGTCAACAGCGCTTTCCCCAAACGCACAGCGCCACTCTCCCGATAAAGTACCCATTCCGTCTCCTGCACCAATTTCAGGCCACTCACTACAACCTTAGGCGCGTCAGGAAGCACCTTCATGTCTTCTACATAAGAAATGGACTTACCATTTCGCAAAGGATTCAGAAGCAACTTATTCTTAGCACCATATACACTTCCCTTAATCGTAATATTCCGAGTCAAATCATAATCCAAACGATTGCCGGCCTGAGGATAAATATCTATTACCGCAATATCTCCTTTTACCTGTAATGCACCGGCCAGAGTCAATGCATCTGCTTTCAGATTCCCTTCAATGTTCTGTTGCACACCCTCGCCGATTGTCAATCCGGAACCTGCAACACCGGTAACTATAGAAAGATTTTTTATTCCTCTTTGAGACAAAGATAATGTATACTTTGACAGTTTCACCGTAAGAGGAAGCGACGTTACATCCTGCTCACTCTTTATCCTCTCTATTTCATTAGAAACAGTGATATCTCCCGTCAGAGCCATGGCTCCCGTGATGCGAATTTTTTCGCCGGTAAATGTGATGGATTTATAAGTTCCTGTCTTGGGAAGAGGAAATGCTCCTTTCACAAAAACCTGCTCTCCCACATGAACCTCATATTCACCTTTTCCTATTTTTCTGCGGGCAATTTCATTCTTTACATCTGTAAGCGTCGCATAGTCGCCAAGACTTACTTTCTCCTCACCGTCCCGATAACATAATGTAATCGGAGTGGCTACTGTTCCCTTTACCTTAATCGCACTACCCTTGCGATACAGAGCCAGTTCGCTATCCTTATCATCTAAGAGACAATACTGTGTAGCATAACTGCTACCGGTAACACTCATTACAGTTGTGTTGGTAAGTGCCTTAACACGTCTCCCTGACTTATCGACCAATTTGATATTGATTTTATCTGTAGCGATAGTATCCTTAATAGCGGCAGCTTTTTTGTAGGTCAGAGTAAGCTCGTTTTCTCCGACAGCCTCCAACACAGATTTTACAGTGAGCTTGCCGCCTGCCTTCACCTGTGCTCCCTTGCCCAATGTGAGATTTTTCACCGTAAGATTACCGGTGGCAACCACAGAACCGTTATCTCCCAAATTCAAATTCCATGCAGCACCGCTGATTTGCTTGGCCTCCAAAGCAATCCCCGGCTCCAGCATCAAATTTGCAGTCAAAGACAGATTTCCTGTAGCCTTCAGACTTACCGGACTCCCTTTACCATTTTGCAACAAAAGACTTGCGTAACGCCCCTTTGCAGGCATGGACAAAGCTCCGTTTACCACATAATCTTCCAAAAGAACTACCCGATAACCTGCTGTTTTATCCTTCAGATTATTAATTTTGGTCTTTAAATCATTCCATTGGGCATAGGTCCCCAGATGTTTCTCTCCCTTGTAAAGCTCCAAAACCTCTGCGCCTACATAGAAAACACTTCCCTTTTTATAGCAAACCTGCTTGTCTCCCGCCAGGCTGAATTGTTCCGCAGTGGCCTTAGATGCCGTCAAAAGCTTACTTCCTGCCGCAAACTCACGCTCCACATAATTACCTTTGGTCTGCACAAATTGCTTAAGCGCCAACACACCACTCACATTGCCATTAATCTTCACAACAGGCGTTGTTCCATCTGTGGGGAATCCCAACACACCGCCCGCTACGGTGTTCACATTAGTAACTGTAAATTTCTTTCCGGGCGTTAAGTAAACAGTTCCCTTTTCCATTACAAGATTGGTTATACCGGAAACATTCCCACCTACCTGCAGTGTGCCTGCCACAGTCAGATTACGGAAGGTCTGCAAATGCCCCTGTAGCGCCACATTGCCTTTCACCACAAGACTTCCTTTAGAAGTTCCCTTTAGTGTTCCAAGCTTTTGTACCCCTATCAGAGTCAACTGTTTTCCCTTAGTATTAATATTGACCGCACTCTCTGTGTCGGCTACACACAAAGTCCCCGCATCCACCACAAGAGGTGTTGTCATATTAAAAGTAGCTGCCGCAAAATTAAGTACACTCTGCCTCTTGTCCGCTGCCGTCAGCGTAAGACCGGCTGTCTGTGAGGGCATTGTTTTACCGATTACCGCCGAGGGAAGTACCGATATAATATACTCTTTAGAAACCTTACCTTTAACCGCGAAATCAGCTACAAGGGCATCCCAGTTATCATATGCACCGAAAACCTCTCCTTTGCTGTCTTTTACAAGAAATGCTTCCTCCTGAAGAGGTTGATTGTTACCGCTAATATCAGAACCACTAACATCGTTACCGTCGTTACTTCCCACATCCGAACCATCATTACTTCCGGCATCTGCACTCTCAACAAGCGCATTATACTGTATTTCTGCTTCGTATCCCAAATCGGTTCCGTCAAAACTATCTGTATGATAAAGCTCTGCTGCCACACTTCCCAAAGCATCCACATATAGAGTGGACACCAGCAAAACAAATGTCAGCAACATTGCCAATATTCTCTTTTCTCCTCTTTTATCTATCATCCGCATCTCCCTACAACCGCTTCATATATCATATTTATATTCAATACTACATTAAAGATTTTATCCTTTTTTACTATAAAAAGCAATGCCTTCCATCCATGTCCAAACATTACCATAAATCAAATATACGAAAAAAAGACCAACCACCCTCGCGGATGATTGGTCTATAGTCAACTGATTAGTCCTGAACGTAAGGCATAAGTGCTACGTGACGTGCTCTCTTGATAGCAACAGTCAGAGCTCTCTGATGCTTAGCGCAGTTACCGGTGATACGATGAGGAAGAATTTTGCCTCTCTCAGAAACATACTTCTTCAACTTTGCGGTATCCTTGTAATCAATCACATTATCTTTACCACAGAATACGCAAACTTTCTTTCTTCTGCGAATTCCGCCTTTTCTTCTCATAGGAGAATCGGATTTCTCTGCTTTATTGTAAGCCATGTTATTACCTCCTTCTAAAATCAATCTTAGTTAAACGGTAATTCCTCGTCGATGCCGTCGGGGATGTTCATGAAGCCATCACCTGCGCCGGAAGCTGCAGGCGCGCCACCACCAAATCCACCATTATTGCCGCCATTAAAGCCGCCGAAACCGCCATCATTCTGTGCAGCTGCATTTCTGCTCTCACAGAACTCGTGGTCCTCTACAACAACCTCAGTTGTGTATACCTTAACACCATCTTTGTTGGTATAGCTGCCGGTCTGAATACGACCTGTTACAGCAATCTTGGTGCCCTTACGAAGATATCTCTCCGCAAATTCACCGGTACGTCCAAATGCTACGCAGGTGATAAAATCAGCGGTCTGCTCATCACCATTATTGCTTCTGGACTGTCTGCGGTCTACAGCAAGTGTATATCTGGCAATAGCCAAAGGATTTTCACCCTGAGAATATCTTACCTCAGGATCTCTGGTTAAACGTCCCATAAGAATTACTTTATTCATAGTTGTTTCTCGCTTTCTTTATGCCTCGTCCTGTCTAACGCACAAGAATCTGATAACGTTGTCCATAATACGAACACGGCTCTCGATCTCTGCAGGAGCAGTTGCCTCAGCTTCGAATCTGATGAAATAATAGAAAGCCTCTTTCATCTTCTGAACTTCGTAAGCAAGTTTCTTCTTGCCCCACTCGTCCACCTCGGTAATGGTACCGCCGAATCTCTCAACAAGAGCTTTACACTTATCTACAACTGCAGCTCTCTCATCGTCTTCGATCTTAGCGCTAACCACAACGGCTAATTCATACTTGTTCATGCTTGTTACCTCCTTTTGGTCTCTGGCCCACCTCTCATGTGTGAGCAAGGAATTAATATATCACGAAGATATATGTTAGCATGAAAATCCCATAAATGCAAGCTTTTTTACAAAATTTGCTTAATTTTTTTTCAGAATATCCTTTATATTTTTTTCTACAAGGCGTCTTGCAATCATAATCTGATGCTCACAGCCCTTACATTTCAAGCGAAAGTCTGCTCCGATGCGCAAAACCTCCCACTCACTGCTTCCACAGGGATGAGGTTTCTTTAATTTCAAAACATCTCCAACCTGAATATCCATCTTTTCTCAACTCCTATATATTTCCTACAATAAAGTCCTTTATCACTGCAAAAAACTCACGCAAAAGATTATTTGGCAACATTCCCAAATGAGAATCCGCAGCCAAACCTTCCACATCTGCGTATCCCTTCTTTTCCGCCAATTTCATGGAACGGAACACATGATAGTTGCTGGTCACCAGCACCACACTGTCCTTCTCCTTATCCAAAAATTTTGCTGAAAAATCCAAATTCTCATCCGTACTCGTTGAAGCATCTTCTTTCAGAATGCGTTCCGGTTCTATACCGGCCGCTTCCAGATAACCGGCCATTCCTTCCGCTTCGCTGATGGGCTCATTCGCCCCCTGTCCCCCGGAAACAATGACAACCGTGTCAGGATTATCCTTCAGATATTCGACAGCCTTATCCAGACGTTGTCTCAACATATAACTGGGTCCCGTAGACTTCCATTGAGCTCCCAGCACAATCATATAATCTGCACCGGCCGGAGCTTTTGCGCCCACCTGACTAAACACAAATCCTTCCACTCCAACAAACAACAAAAAAGCCGCTATCACACACCCCATAAATATCTTCTTAAACCACTTCGGCAGCTTTTCTAAAATCTTTGGGCAAAACAACACGAATGACCATACGCCAAAGCCTGCCGCCATCATCGCCCAAATCAGGAAAAATTTTGATCCATATCCCATAACAAAGTATATTGCAAAAAAATACAATGCACACAAAACTGCCAGTACCGCCGTAATAAAGGCACCAATAATTCTCCCCTTACCTTCCGGTCCTCTTCTCTCTAATCGGATAATTTTCTTACTCTTCTCAAACGGTATTAAGTTTTCTTTTGTATTTTTTCTCTTACCCATAAACCTACTATAACATAGATTCCTCAAACATCTCAATAGAGCCTTTCTTAAGATTTTATTACGTGTTATAATAGATTTTATGAATATCAGTTAATCAATATACGGCAGTTTTCAAGAAATGGAGGCTTATTATGACAGAAGCAATTCAAAAACTGAATGAGATTATACAAAAATATGACAACATTGTCTTTTTTGGTGGAGCAGGCGTTTCCACAGAAAGTGGAATTCCTGATTTTCGAAGTGTTGATGGCCTCTATCATCAGCAGTACGATTACCCTCCTGAAACAATATTGAGCCACAGCTTTTATCGCAAGAATCCGGAAGAATTTTATCGTTTCTATCGCAATAAAATGCTTTTTACTGATGCTAAACCAAATGCAGCTCACTTAAAGTTAGCAGAGCTGGAGTCAAAAGGCAAAGTCAAGGCTGTAATAACGCAGAATATTGACGGTCTTCATCAGGCTGCCGGCAGCAAGGTGGTGCTGGAGCTTCACGGTTCCGTACTCCGCAATTATTGTGAGAGATGCCATGCCTTTCATGACATAAACTACATTATAAACTCCACCGGTGTACCGGTCTGTGAGAAGTGCGGTTGGCCGGTAAAACCGGATGTTGTTCTCTATGAAGAAGGTTTGGATGAAAAGACAATTAATACTTCCATAAAATATATTCACGAAGCAGATGTTTTGATTATCGGAGGAACTTCACTGGCTGTTTATCCCGCAGCAGGTTTAATTGATTACTTCAAAGGAGATAAGCTGGTTGTGATTAACAAGGCTCCCACTCCCAGAGACAAGCATGCGGATTTACTGATTCAAGAGCCGATTGGAGAAGTTTTTGCCCAAATTGCTGTCAATTGACTAATCAATTAGATTAGCTTTCTTGATTATACTCTATATATAGAAGAAACTTAAATACAGAGGTTTATCATGATTGGACTTGGAACGATTATTAATGTAGCCGGCATTCTTGCCGGCGGACTGTTTGGCAAATTGTTTGGTCGCTTTTTAGCTGATCGATATCAGGACAGTCTCAGCAAAGCCTGTGGCGTATCTGTGCTTTTTATTGGAATTTCAGGTTCTTTAGAAGGAATGCTGAAAATAGAAAATGACACAGTTGTCAGCCAGAATGCAATGCTTGTAGTTTTATCCCTTGCTATAGGAACCTTCTTCGGAGAACTCTTGAATCTGGAAGATAAAATAGAACGTTTTGGCGAATGGCTGAAGATTAAATCCGGCAACTCCAAAGAAAAAAAATTTGTAGAAGCCTTCGTCACAGCCTCCCTCACGGTCTGCATCGGAGCCATGGCTATCGTAGGCTCCATACAGGACGGCATCTTTGGAGACTATTCCATCCTTGCCACCAAGGCAGTACTAGACTTTATTATTATTCTGGTTATGACCTGCTCTTTGGGTAAGGGCTGTACCTTCTCGGCCATCCCGGTGGCAATTTTCCAAGGAGGAATTACCCTGCTGGCCCAATTTATCAAACCACTCATGACCGATGCAGCACTGGCTAATTTATCTTTGGTTGGAAATATTCTAATCTTCTGCGTAGGCGTGAATCTGGTATGGGGCAAAAAGATACGCGTAGCGAATCTACTGCCTGCCATTGTAATTGCAATCGTGATGGCATTCCTACCTTTTAATCTCTAAACCAACTATTATTTTGACATTATAAAGAGCTGACAACCGCCATGGTTGCCAGCTCTTACTACTTGTATTCACAATAAAAGAGAAATATTGAAAATTCAACATTTCTCCTATTTAGAGAGGCGTGAGCCGGATTTGAACGTTTCACCACTCTAAAAAAACACATAGAATAGGAGGTTTCTGCGGTTCCTTCCCTTTATTACAATCAAATTACAAACAAAACCGAATTTTCTCTTTTTCTCAACAAAAAATGTTAGCCGGACAATTCCCATAATAATAGCCAAATACTTAACTTGTATTTTCAAATAATTGATAGTACAATTATCTACAAACACTTTACAAACAAAAGAGGGAGACTATTTTACATGAAAAACAAATTACTTTTATCATTAGCAATCATGTCCTGTTTTGCATTTACTGCATGTGGACATGAGCATACATTTTCAGATGCAACTTGCACTACTCCTAAAACCTGTACCGAATGTGGCGAAGTAGAAGGTACTGCTTTAGGTCATACTTTTGCAGATGCAACTTGTACCACAGCAAAGACTTGTACTGTTTGTGGAGAAACAGAAGGAACTGTTGCAGAGCATACATGGGTAGATGCTACCTGTACTACTGCTAAAACTTGTTCTGTGTGTTCCACTACAGAAGGTGATGCACTTGGTCATAAGTGGATTGAAGCTACCACAGAAGCACCCAAAACTTGCGAAACCTGTGGATTAACAGAAGGTGAACCTTTACCAGTCATCGAAGACCCTGTAGTACAGCAACCTGAAGTTAGAGAAGGCACTGTAGCAACCTTAGGAATGTCAGATGAAGAAATCACTTACTACGCTGATTTAATCAATAAGTCAAAAGAAGAAACACTTAACCTTAACATTGACACCTTCTGGGACCTCGTAAAAGCAGCAAGAACTGGTGGCGGTGGCAACTCCGGTGGTAACTCTGGTGGTAACTCTGGTGGTAACAACGGTGGTAACTCTGGTGGTGACAATGGTGGTAACAGCGGCGGCAACAACGGTGGAGATGACCCTCACAGCGGTGGCAGTACACGTGAACCTGCACCTTTAGATCCTGATGATGGTTCACTGCCTGGACACATGTAAATTTTTTTTACATTAATATACTTTGGGCTACGTCGCTAAGGGGCGTAGGCATTGTTCGGGCGTAGGTACGGAGCGCAGGCGAAGTACCAAGTCCGTGATGCCGTAAAGCGCCTCCGCGACCATGCCCACCCCACGCAGTGGGGCAGTTCACGGTTAGTATTACCCGTGAACCTCTGTGTTCTGTGTTCACATCTCGCAAACCCGCATTCTACCTAGCTTTCCCCCACCTTCTTCTCAACACACGCTCCCCTTTTTTCTTGTGTCTGTGTTCATTTTATCTGTGTTCTTCCATATCCCCACTTTGCTACCTGAAACCTGAAAGACTTTAATATATGCGGTAGGCTATCCTATAGATAGATGAAGCGCACATCTAAATACAGGAAAGGCAAACCACGTGGTGTATTTACATACACATGAACAATTTACCTCCACTTTCACAATCTCTCTTGCAAACTACAAACACTTCTAGTAATATGAGCCTAGAAGGAATCGCAGAATTGTATGAGCATATGAAATTAGAAAAAGAATTATCTCAACACTGTGATTTAACAAAAATTAAATATCGTGAAGAAATCAATCAATATTACATAGTTATTAAGCGCAAGCAATTTACTGCCAATAATCGTGATGCTCTGCTCTTGAAACTATATGATTATTTCTATGGTGCACAGAATCGTACTCTTGAAGAATCTTATAGAGAATGGATGCTCTGGCGACAGGAAATTAAAACCAACAGTAAAACAATACGTGAAAATGCCAATGAATGGAATAGCTATATTGCTGATTCAGAATTAGCAACATTGCGCACCAAGGACATCACTGTTGAACACTTGGAAAATTTTCTGTATTCCATTACCGCTGATTTTGCTATTACGTCCAAACGATTAACAAATATCACTGTTGTACTGAATGGAATCTTCAAGCATTCCGTATCTTTGAAGCTGATTCCTCACAATCCCCTTTCTGATGTTGATTTAAAGCAATTCCGCAAGCGATGTATGCCTAAGAATACCAGCAAGGACAATTACACCATAGAAGAACGCAAAAGAATTCTTGAATATTTAGCTGACCGTGAAGATATATATGCACTTGCAATTCAGTTAGATTTTTACCTCTGTGTCCGCATTGGAGAATTATTTGCTATCAAATACAGTGATATTGAAAATGGTCTCTTACACATCAATCGTAGTATGCGTGGTACCTATGAACTTGATAAGGAAATGAACATCATTGCCAAAGGCTTTACCAACGAAGAACGTATCAAGGGAAATCAATCAACAGGATTCAGACAAATTCCTCTGACAGATAAAGCGCTTGCAATCGTTGAAAAAACCAGATGCTTATATCCGGATACAGAGTATCTGTTTATGAGAGATGGCAGACAGTTAGTTCTCAACACCTTCAACATGGAACTGAAACGTACCTGTCAAAAACTGGGAATAAAATATCGTTCCAGTCATCAAATCCGATTCACTGTAGCAACGATGCTTTATGAACAAGGTGTTAGTATCACTAAAATTTCTGCATTATTAGGACACGCAGACACAGCTACTACATGGCACTACATCAGAAAAAATAATCCTGATGAATCAACTATAAATACCATGAAAGCACTGTTAGATTGATAAAAAAGTATTTACAAACTTTTACAAGCAAATTTGAATGTAATAAAAATAAGAGAAACGCTGTAAAATCAACATTTCTCCCATCTTTGAATAGAGGCGTGAGCCGGATTTGAACCGGCGATGACGGTGTTGCAGACCGGGGCCTTACCACTTGGCTATCACGCCATATTTAATTATATGCATTCAGTTACTGAATGATGACTCCAACGGGAATCGAACCCGTGTTACCGCCGTGAAAGGGCGATGTCTTAACCGCTTGACCATGGAGCCGTTTGTTTCGCCTTATCGCCTGCGATACTTTTTGAAGAATTATCACTTGTGATACCCTTCTTAAGTAAATTCATTGCTTGCAATGAACTTATCAGAGAAACAAAGTTTTTAACTTTGTTTCTCTTACTCCCCGAGTAGGGCTCGAACCTACAACAACTCGGTTAACAGCCGAGTGCTCTACCATTGAGCTATCGAGGAAAATAAATTACTGAGGATTCCCTAAAATGAAAATACAGTACTTTTGAGCTCTACATTCTCATAAGTACTTAATTTCATATTTTGTACCCTCAAAACCGAACACGAAAATTCTTAAATCTTACAAGACTGATAACAGTTTTACCTAAACCTTTGGTTAAGCGCTCGACCGATTAGTAAATGTCAGCTGAACACATTGCTGTGCTTACACCTCATTCCTATCTACCTCATAGTCTCTAAGGGGTCTTAAGAGAAATAAATTTCTCTA
>SVFL01000052.1 GCA_015056885.1 Lachnospiraceae bacterium | reverse complement strand
AGGAACAATCCCAACAAAGCAAATCCGCCTACACACAGACCCATTACAGAACCGCCGCGGAAAGCAACCTTAACCGTCTCACCGATGCTCTTGGTCTCGCGAGCCTTGTTAGATACACGAACATTCGCATAAGTTGCAATCTTCATTCCAATCCAACCTGCTGCTGCGGACATCAGCACGCCAATCAGGAAACAAATTGCGGACTGCCATGACATCAGTACAAAAAGAGCGGCAATAATAACCACAACAACCGCAATAATCTTGTACTCATAAGTAATAAATGCATTTGCACCGACTCTGATAGCCGATGCGATTTCAGACATCTTGTCTGTACCTTCATCCATCTTCTTCACCTTGGAGAAGTTGAATGCTGCGAAAGCTAATGCTACAAGCGCTGCAGCAATAACTAAAATCAGTAGAGTTTCCATACTTTGTAACTCCCTTTCGTTTGTTAAAATTTAGTCTTTTGAAGCCTTCTCTCTTCAAAACGCTATACAGTCAATGTTACTAAATTTCTTACAAACAGTCAATATTTTTCGTGCATTTTCTCCAAAGTCTATAAAATTTATCTAAACATTCTATGCGCTTTTACCAATACTTTTCTGCACGAAGTTCATATGCCAATAAAAACCTATACATATGACTGCCGAAACGGCTGAACCAAGAGGCGCCGCCACTCCCATGGGCATCAGATTCTCCGGAAACCATACACTGGCAAGATAAGCCCCGGGAATACGAGCCACAAGAATTGAAGCTACATTATGTATAAAAGAATACTGCGCTTTCTGGCAACCGCAGAAATATCCACTGAAGCAAAAATGAATGGCAGCAAAAAACACATCCCACGAATAGCTGCGCAGATAATCACATCCGGCAGATACCACCTCCGCCTCCTTCACAAACAATCCCACCAGACTCCCCGGTGCAAATTGACAGTATATACCACACAACAATCCCCAGCCCATAGTTATGGCAAGTCCCCAGCGAAGCGCTCCCACCGCTCTTTCCGGCTTGTCAGCACCCATATTCTGAGCTGTAATGGCAGAAACAGAAGACAACAGCGCCGATGGAACCAGAAACAGGAAACCGATAATTTTCTCCACCACACCAACCGCAGCGGCTGCCACAAGTCCTCTGGAATTGGCAATCACCGTTATTATAATAAATGCAATCTGAATGAAACCATCCTGCATAGCTACAGGTGCTCCCACCTGCAAAAGCTTCCCCATCACCGCCTTATCCGGCTTTAAATCACTGCGTGAAAGCTTAATATCCGGCAAAATACGTCTTATAAATGCAAGTGCCAGCACCACACTTGCCGCCTGTCCGCAAACAGTTGCCAAAGCAGCTCCTGCTGCCCCTAAATCCAATACTCCCACAAAGACAAAATCAAGCACTACATTAACCACGCATGCCACCGCAACAAAATACAAAGGATGCCTGGTGTCCCCAAGCCCTCTAAAAACACTGCTAATGACGTTATACGCTACGATAAAAGGCACCCCCGCAAAACATATCAACAAATAATAAAAAGTCTCTTCCGCAGCCTCTGAGGGCGTCTTCATTACATTCACAATCCCTCGGGTCATCAGGAGCAACGCCACTGTCAAAACAAACGCCAACACACCAAACAACACAATTGTATTACCGATAGTTTTGCCTACCGCAGCATCGTCCTTCTGTCCAACCTCTCTACCGATTTTCACAGTAGTTCCCATAGCAAATCCCACAATAATTACTGTGAGCATATGCGTCACCTGACTACCAACAGACACCGCTGTAGTGGTGGCCGGCGTATCATAAAGGCCCACCACAAACAAATCCACCATGCCATATAAAACCTGCAAAAAACTGGACAGTAAATACGGCAATGCAAATAACATCACTGTTTTGCTAATCTTGCCACTTGTCAAATCATTCTTATTCATCTCATGCCTCATCTCTGCAGCCCCGGATAATATATGCCCGTAATCTGCGAAATTTAAAAGCGTCCCGCAACATGTGCAGGACGCCCTTTATACTTATTTTCATTCAACTTACTGATCTACACTATAGTTAGGAGCTTCCTTGGTAATATGAATGTCATGAGGATGACTCTCCTTCAAGGATGCAGCGGAAATCTTAACAAATTTACCGGTTTCCTTAAGGGTCTCGATATTAGCAGCGCCACAGTAACCCATACCGGAACGCAGACCACCCATAAGCTGGAATACCGTATCCTCTACGCTACCCTTGTATGCCACACGTCCCTCTACACCTTCAGGAACAAGCTTCTTGGCATTGCTCTGGAAATAACGATCCTTGGAACCGTTCTCCATAGCAGCAATGGAACCCATACCACGATAAACCTTGTATTTTCTTCCCTGGAACAGCTCATACTCTCCGGGGCTCTCTTCACAACCTGCAAACATACTACCCATCATGCAGACACTACCGCCTGCAGCGATTGCCTTGGTAATATCACCGGAATACTTGATACCACCATCAGCAATGATGGGCACACCATATTCCTTAGCAACTGCATAACAATCCATAATAGCAGAAATCTGAGGCACACCAATACCTGCAACCACACGAGTGGTACAGATGGAACCGGGGCCGATACCAACCTTAACTGCATCTGCGCCGTTCTCAATCAAATCTCTTGTTGCAGCACCGGTAGCTACATTACCTGCGATAACCTGCAAATCAGGATACTTCTCCTTAATCATCTTCAAACAATTAAGTACGTTCTGAGAATGACCATGAGCGGAGTCAAGTACAATCACATCAACCTTAGCTGCTACCAGAGCTTCTACACGCTCCATTACGTTTGCAGTGATACCAACACCTGCACCACACAGAAGTCTGCCCTGGGAATCCTTTGCTGCCAAAGGATACTTAACAGTCTTCTCAATATCCTTAATGGTAATAAGACCCTTCAGATTATAATCCTCATCAACAATGGGAAGCTTCTCTTTTCTGGCCTTAGCCAAAATTGCTTTAGCCTCCTCCAGAGTAGTACCCTCGGGAGCAGTAATCAGACCTTCACTGGTCATAGACTCTTTAATCTTCTTGGTAAAATCGGTCTCAAACTTCAAATCACGATTGGTGATGATACCAACCAGCTTACGACCCTCAGTGATGGGCACGCCGGAAATACGGAATTTTGCCATAAGTGCATCCGCATCTGCCAATGTATGCTCGGGAGTCAAAGAAAAGGGATCTGTGATGACACCATTCTCTGAACGCTTTACCTTATCAACCTCTTCTGCCTGTGCTTCGATAGACATGTTCTTGTGGATGATACCGATACCTCCCTGTCTTGCCATAGCAATTGCCATGCGATGCTCGGTAACGGTGTCCATTCCTGCACTCATCATCGGAATGTTCAGCTTAATCTTCTTGGTGAGCTGAGTGGTCAAATCCACCTGATTGGGGATAACCTGTGAATAAGCAGGTACCAACAGCACGTCATCAAAGGTAATGCCTTCGCCAATAATCTGTCCCATTTTCTTTCCTCCTATATGCTTGTCTTCTAAAAATATCTTTCGATTCCTATGAGTTTATCAAAGTTTCACGCCTCTGTCAAGCCGCAATTTAGTCATTAAAAACCTTTCTCGGAGCCACATTTTTCAGCGCTTTTACCATATCCTCCGTGGGGCTTAAGATTACCTTTGCACCACCTTCATAGTACATGCAATAACGGACCTCTGCTTCTGCCGCGCTGTAATCCTCTGTTTTGACATCACGCTTCTTATAATTAT
This sequence comes from Lachnospiraceae bacterium, assembly GCA_015056885.1. GTDB lineage: Bacteria > Bacillota > Clostridia > Lachnospirales > Lachnospiraceae > Acetatifactor. Next base: position 14,968 of record SVFL01000052.1, on the reverse strand, counting down.
CCAAATGGTAAGAATTTTCAGGGGCAAAAATTTCCATACGGTCGATGGAATAAGTAGCAACCTTTTTACGTCTGGACTGCGCTATAATCCTGTCGATGGTCAGCTCCTTATCCAAATATAAATACTCATACTCTACCTGTGTAAAAGTTCCCACAAAATAAGAAGCTACTCCCAAGAGAACCGCTACCACCACAATCGGCGGAAAAATCACCATGGCCAGACAACAAAGTACTGTGAGAATAATCAAAACAACCTGAAAAATCTTCGTACTCTTCGACCCCTTTGCCTGCACAAGACATTCTACATAAACATCGCTCATATTTAAACCATCCTTTTCTCAAATGTATATCTCTATAATGATATAACATCCAAAAGAAACTTGCAAGACACGCCGGAGTTTTTACAGTTTTTTAACAAATAAGTTTCCCCAACGCAATACTGCGGCCCGAAGGCCGCAGCATTATAAAAATACATTATCTATAAGAGCATTATAAAAGGGATTCGTAAAGTTTGGTAATGTCTTCCACACTGGTCTCCTTGGGATTACCGGGGCGACACGCATCATCATAAGCAGACTGTGCAAGAAAAGGAACATCTTCTTTCTTGACTATATCCTTCAAATCTGTAGGAATTCCCACATCAACAGACAACTGCTTCACTGCATCAATTGCTGCCTTTCTATACTCTTCCACACTCATGGACTCCGTACCTGCAACGCCCATTGCCTGTGCAATATATTTGTACTTGTCACCGGTAGCTTCTGCATTATACTCCATAACCGTAGGAAGAATAATTGCGTTGGCAATTCCATGAGGAGTATCATACAAAGCACCCAAAGGATGAGCCATGGAGTGAACAATTCCCAAACCTACATTAGAGAAGCCCATACCTGCAACATACTGACCCAGAGCCATGCCCTCACGGCCCTCGGGAGTATTCTTAACCGCGCCTCTCAAGGAACGTGCAATAATCTCAATTGCCTTCAGATGGAACATATCGGAAAGCTCCCATGCACCGGCAGTTATGTAACCCTCGATTGCATGAGTCAAAGCATCCATGCCGGTCGCTGCTGTCAGACCTGCGGGCATGGTAGACATCATATCCGGATCAACCACAGCAACCACAGGGATATCATGAGGATCAACGCAAACCATCTTACGATTATTCTCCACATCAGTGATTACATAATTGATAGTCACCTCAGCTGCCGTACCTGCCGTTGTAGGTACAGCAATAATCGGAACACACTTATTCTTGGTAGGTGCAACACCTTCCAGACTTCTCACATCGGCAAACTCAGGGTTATTAATGATAATACCCACTGCCTTCGCAGTATCCATGGAGGAACCGCCGCCAATTGCAATGATATAATCTGCACCGGATGCCTTGTAAGCTTCCACACCGCTCTGCACATTCTCAATAGTGGGATTGGGCTTAATATTGGAATATACCTCATACGCCAGTCCTGCATTATCCAGCACATCCAAAACCTTCTTGGTAACACCAAACTTAATCAAATCAGGATCTGAGCACACAAAAGCCTTCTTAAAAGCTCTGCTCTTCGCCTCATCTGCAATCGCAGAAATCGCTCCTGCGCCATGATAGGAAGTTTCGTTTAAAACAAATCTGTTTGCCATTGGTCCGTCCTCCTTGTTCTTTTATTCTGTTGTAATTTCTGAAATAGAAACTATCTCTTTTTCTATTGTCATACATTTCAAACAATTAGTCAAGACTTGACAGGGAATTTGTGCAGAAAATTTAAGATGTTATAACTTCGCGAGATACTCTTCCCGCTCCTCAATGGGAACCTCTAAAATATCCATCGCCTGCTCTGCTGTGCAGGCCATGTTACGCATTAACTTTCTTATATTATCCAATAAATTCTCTGCTCTGCCCTCTGCTCTGCCATTCGCTACCAACTCTTCCAATGCCTGGCACCGTCATACTCTCCCATGTTTACCTCCTTCCACGGAGGCTTTACCAGTCCTCCGCCCTATACTATTTGTTATACCCAAGTGATTAGGCGGCAGAACTGCCTTCGACCTGTTTTGAATGAATCAGAACTAATTGACTTGAATTAAGATAATTTGATTCTATTATGGATTTCCTACAACTTCGCCAAATAATCTCCTCGCTCTTCCAACGGAACCAAAAGTGCTGCCATAGCCTGCTCTGCTGTCCAACTCATACTACTCATCAAATTATGTATAGCCTCCAACAAAGTCTCTGCCTTACCCTCTGCCTTACCCTCTGTTCTGCCCTCTTCTCTACCATCCGCAATTAAATCATCCAACGCCTTACACATATCGTACTCCTCCTTCTCTTCTTCCTCTAACACTTCAAGCATCTTCTTATTATCTGTAAAAACTGCAATCACCTCTGCCGTCTCCCTATCCAGATGCTTGTATTCTTCACGCGCAAACAATTCCCTCAGTTTCTTCTTATCTCCGCGGCAGGGAATCACTTCCAAAAATTGCCGCAACTCTGTCCGGAATTTTGAAAAATCATCTAATTCGTTGACGCAGAGAATCGTCATTCCATAATTATGGAATGTCTCCTCCCAACCCGGCAACGCACCCTCAAAATTCATCATATCCTTAAGACTCTTGGGACCATTCCACTCATCCATTCCATGATACAGACAAATGGAATGAATAGGATTTAGCTTGTCTTCCTTTCGCAGACGGAGTGACCATTCGTCTACTTTATCTCCGGTTGCCTCAATATCCCTTCGGCGCTTACGTTTGATTTGCTGTAGTTGTCTCCGGTATTCCAGACAATCATACTCCATCATACGGAAAGGCATGGAATAATCAATACTCTCCTGGTTCTCCACTGCCACAAGTGCCAGCCAGTCACCATTTTTCAACTGCTTCTTCAAATCGCGGTATCTCTTTCCTATGCGCTCGCCGGCAGGCTTCAGCATCCGTGGCAACACAACCTGATTGCCGTCATACAGCACTACATTCACCAAATCCGCAAACCGTTCCTCATCCTCCATATACTCATACATGGCAACATCATACTTTCCCATGTTTACCTCCTTCCACGGAGGCTTTACCAGTCCTCCGCCCTATGCAATTTGTTATATCCAAGTGATTAGACGGCAGAACTGCCTTTGATTAATTTTGAATGAATCAGAACTAATTGACTTGAATTAAGATGGTTTGATTCTATTATGGATTTCCTACAACTTCGCCAAATACTTATCATGCTCCTTCTGGGGCACCGACAGCGCATTTAATGCCTGCTCTGCAGTCAAATTCATACTACTCATCAAGCTTCTCACATTTTCAATTAAATTCTCTTCTCTGCCTTGCGAGAGTCCCTGTGAAAGTCCCTCCGAAAGTCCGGCCGCATGTCCATCCTCCCAGTTTTCTTCCTTGATAAGCTGCATATGTTTTTCCTGGTCATATTCATATATGCACATTTCAATAACCTCCGCTCGTTGTTCCCGCAGAAAATCTGCAAGAATCCCTTCCCGAATGCAATCATCAACTGCCTTATACACAGCCGCATTCAGTTCCATAGTCTTTTGGTTCTCACGAACCTTCGTGGTAAACAACATATATTCCTTCAACAATTGACAGGCTTCCAGCAGTTCCTCATTCATACCGGGATTGATATTGTAAACCGTTACAACCAATTCCATCTCCGGACGCTCCATTTGCTTCGCAAACAAATCAGACAAACAGCATTCCTCCCATTCCGGCATGTTAGCACTCCCATTATAAAACACCACAAACCGGGGTGCCGGTATCTGAATTGGTTTGCTACTGTACAAATCCTTCTTTTCTTGCTCCACTATCTTCTGCAGCTGCTTCGCCACATAGAACAAGTCGCGCAAAGGCATATTGGGATTCACTGTGGATTGATGCTCATATAGACTTAATTCAAAATCAAACACACAGGACACATCATTCTTCATCCCCATGTAGATTGCATTCTCCAAGGTAACAATCTCCATATCCTCCACGTTAGTAAAATTAGTCTTGTTTACTGCATTATAAAGACTCAGCAAAGCCTTCTTCCTGCGAAACAACATTCGGAAAACCGAGTCCTTATACCTGCGTTCCAACTCCGGCAAATATTCTGTATACTCCATATATACCTCCTTATTCCGCAAGGGTTTTCCCAAACCCCTGCTTATATTGTAATTGTGAAATGAAAGCATGGATTTTCAAGAATTCCTTCAGAATTAAGGTCTGACGGCATTACTGCCAGGATATGCATGAAGTTTGAAAACGAATGCATGCAAACTTCTACAAAAAAGAAAATATGCTTTACACAGATTGTAACACCTGTGCAAAGCATATGCAAGATTTAATTTACGTCCATTTGGGAAATTTTCCTCATACTCTATTATTCTACAGTCACACTCTTCGCCAGATTCCTTGGCTTATCCACATCTAATCCCCTTGCTACACTTACATAATAACCGAACAGCTGCAATGGAATAATTGCCAAACTGGTAGCAAAAAGTGCATTTGTCTTGGGAATATAAATTACAAAATCTGCATTAAGAAGAAGCTACTGTTCTCAAAGAAGAAACTGCTGCCCTCAAGCAAGAAGCTACTGCCCTCAAAGAAGAAGTTGTTGCCGCCAAAACAGAAGCTAGTACAGTTAAGAATCAACTTGCTTCTGCTGAAGCCGAGAATGCAGAATTGCGGGCTCGCATTGCGCAACTTGAAGCTGCCAGCCGACAATCCTAAATAAAATCCTATAAAATCTAACCCAGCCGGGTACTGATTATCATGCAATGGTCAGTACACAGCTGGGTTTTCTATACATTAAACAGTTCCATACAATCGGTACACATTTACATATCCCCATGAGCCCAATTGTTCAAATCCACTTACTGCCGGGCAGCTCGCAATTACACTATCCAAAACCGCCTGATGATTGCAGGAATTGGTAATGTACAAAATAAACTCTGCATTATTTCTGCACTCAGAATCATTTAACATGCCCAAATTCTTTTCTTTAAAGAAAGTAACACTATTATATTGCGATACATCACAAAATGAAGGCTGTACCTTCCATCTCGCGTCATATACATAGATACAATCTAATGCGGCATGCGTCTCCGACATATTTAGCAGAGGCTCGCTTGCCTTCTGCTGTTTCCCCCATGGAGCATTTCGCCAGCTGTTAATCGTCATTACCGCCAGTAACAGCACCAGAATAACTCGGTACTTCTTTGTGAAAATCTTTTTTGTTACCAGACAAACCAACCCGATAATACCGGCTATTAACACCGCATAAACAGGCTGCTGATACCGCTCCGTAATATAAACTGCTATCTTAGAAACCGTGATAAAATAAAGCATACCGGGGACAACCAGCAAAATCCATCTTATCTTTTGCCCTGTGACCACCTGCTTTTGCAGCTTGTGCTTCTTGGACTTCTTGTGCTGTTTTCTCGGTTTCTGACTAGCAGGCTTATCCTTCAGCCAATATATCACAATCCCCAAAAGACAGACTACTGCTATGTAAGTTAATAAACCACCAAAAATCTGGTCATTCAAAAACCCATAAAAACCTTTTAATCTGCTTATAAAATCTTCTATGGAAGACTCTTTGAAATTGCGCATGGATTGTTGCCCCCGCTGACCGGAGCCAAACATATGCTCAATCATAGGCGGGAAAATCAGCACTGAAAGCCCACCGGCAGCAACCATCGTCACCACCAGACTAATTGCCTCTTTCCATTTCTCTGACGCCAGCAAATAAATCCCAAATACCAGACACAGATAGAATAGATAATCCTTTCCATATGCCCCAGTCACATACTTTTTTATCAGTATGTTCTCTCGCTAATAATATATCTAGGGCGATGTTTGGTTTCAAGATATATCTTACCGATATACTCACCAATAACTCCTAGCGAAATAAGCTGAATTCCACCAATAAAACATACTACACATATAGTACTTGCCCATCCAGACACTGTCGCTCCCATCATAGCAGCCACAACTGCCCAAATGATTCCAACAAAACTTAATAATGCAACAAATATTCCCGCTCCCGTTATCAATCTTATCGGCTTAATTGACAAACTGGTAATGCCATCCACAGCCAGTGAAAGCATTTTGGACAATGGATAATGTGATTCTCCAGCCAAGCGTTCAGCTCTGCTATAATACACGGAAGTGCTTTGAAATCCAACAAGTGGAATCATTCCCCTCAAAAATAGATTTACCTCTTCAAAATTAGCAAACTCTTGAAGGACTCTTGATGAAATCAATCTGTAATCCGCATGATTATAAACAGACTCAACTCCCATCGTATTCAAGACCTTGTAAAAAGATTGTGCAGTAAATCTCTTAAAAAAAGTATCTGTATCTCTGTTCGAACGAACACCATAAACAATCTCATTGCCTTTTTTATATTCGGAAATCATCTCGTCCATTGCATTAATATCATCTTGTCCATCACAATCAATCGAAATCGTGATATCGCAACAATCCTTTGCCTCCATCAATCCGGCAAGTACCGCATTCTGATGTCCTCTGTTTCGACTTTGTGATATACCAATAAAATGCTTGTTTTCTGAAGACAGTTGCTTAATAATCTCCCATGTCGTGTCGCGGCTTCCATCGTTCACAAACAGGATCCTGCTCTCATCAGCAATAGCTTTAGAATCAATTAACGATTTTAACTTGTCCAAAAACATTTTGCTGGTAACCGGTAGAACTTCTTGTTCGTTGTAACAGGGAATGACTACATATAAAACAGGTAACATTATTTTTCTCCTTCTGACAATATCTCATTACTCGCCTGCGCTTTGACCATGTCCTTCCATAAAACATAGCAATACAATAGGTATATAGCAACATTCAATATTCCTAACTTTCGTATATCTATTTCTGTTTGAAACAGATAGTATCCATAGGTTGACATAGACATATACATCAATGAAAAGAAAAGCGGTATGGTCTTTTTATTCATGAATAAAACAATAATTGCCAATACTTCGTACAAATATCCATAGCGTTCATGCATTGAAGGCAAAAACAACACACATGTATACGATAAAATTAAAGCGCTATAAATCCCTACTTTATAATCCCATTGTATCTTTTGAGCAAGCAATAATACTATTATTATCCCCAGTACTGCGCATGTAAGCCAAATTGCCATTGTTTTAAAACCTTTGAATATTCTTGTGCGATGAAACCGCATGTCCGGAGTGACGGAAACCGTCAGTCCGGCACACGGAAACCGCTAAGTGCGAGTTTACTCGCGTAAGGTTTTATCTAAGCCATAAATCTCTCGCATGGAGATATCATGAGCAGCATCAATACTCGTGATGTTGATACGGTAACTGTCGTGAGCGATGCGGTCAATGATTGCATCAGCCAGTGGACTTGCATCACCACCAAGTTGGTCGTACCAGTCCTCAAACTCATACTGGGAACAGAAGATGGTGGTAGATTTCTTGCGTCTTCTGTGAAGCAGTTCAAAAATATCACGCTGTTCCGATTCAGTAGGTTTCAGCAGAAGCCATTCATCTAATATCAGTACCAGTGGATTTGCATACTTTGCCATTACCTTCTTGTAGTTCCCCTCAGACCTTGCGATTTCTAAATCAATTAGCAGGTCTGGAAGCCGGACATATCTGGTATTGTAATACTGCTTACATGCCTCCATTCCAAAGGCGCAGGCCATGTAGGTCTTACCACAGCCTGTTGCACCGGTAATAAAAAGATTCCGGTGTTCAGATATATACTCGCAAGTTGCAAGTCTGTTAATTAATTCCTTGTTGAGCTTGCGTCCTGAAGAGTAGTTAATATCCATGATACTTGCTTCAGGTTGATCGAATCCAGCATTATGAATCAGTCGCTTAAGACGATTGTTCTTTCTGCTGTTAAATTCGATATCTACCAACATACCGAACCGGTCCTCAAAGGGAACTTCCTTGAAAGCAGGATCGTTTGTCTGGTTACGAAATGCATCTGCCATAGCAGTAAGGCGCATTTCAATTAATTTGTCAATTGTACTCTGATTGGTCATATGTATTTACCTCCGATAGTAGTCGGCACCCCTTGTGATGCCACGTGCTTTATGTGTGGTGGTTGCTGCATCATCTGATGCTGTTACAAGCTTGTCTGCCCCTGTTACGAGAATGTTTTTAATACTCTTATAACTGGGCGAGGCTGTAAAGGAAAGAGCCTTTTTACAGGCAGCTTCCAGCTTCGCTTCTGAATATTTCTCTGCAAGCTTTAAAAGTCCCATACAGCTTCGATATGTCTGCTGTTCCACACTTTTAGAGGTAAGTATTGCATTTACCACAGTGTATGTACTTATGCCAATCCGCTCAGCCCATTTACGGAAACGGTCACCATTCCATTCCAGATATTTCTGATGGTCTTCCGGCATGTGCTCCGTAATGGTTCTATACTGCCCGGTGCGTCCTTTCAAACGACGGTGGGAAGCAATGCGGTTATGGTTATAGAAAATTTCAACAGTGGTGTCTGTTACCCTTACATCAACTTTCTTTTTGATGTATTCATACGGAACTGAGTATAGCATTCCGTCCACAGATATGTGATAATTGAACTGGACTGTGGCTGTTTTCCAGTCACTCAGTTCAAATCGGGTAGCAGGTAATGGTGCCAGCAATGGTTTTTCTTCCCCAAGAAATAAGCTTCGCCGACTACCTTCTTTCTTTTGAAAGAGCCTTTGGTTGAACAGTTCAAGCTTATCTCTGATTGCACGGTTTAATTCGGCAAGGGAGAAGAACTGTTCATTCCGAAGTGCTGCTGTTATCCAGGTAGAGATATTTCCTACCGTTCCTTCAGCATTCGGCTTATCTTTTGGAGACCTGACACGAGCCGGAATAATAGCAGTTCCATAGTGCTCAGCCATTTCCTGATAAGTTTCATTGATTTGCTGGTCTTTAAATCCACCATTGTGAATAACTGCCGTTTTGCAGTTATCCGGTACGAGAATCCTTGCGACTCCGCCAAAATACTCGTACATATGAACATGAGCATGAATCCATGATTTCTGCTTCATATCCAGAAAGGCTTCCACGTATGCATACTGACTGTAAGTCATTACGCCAACAAATATATAAGCCTTGATGATTTCTCCGGTATCCGGGTCAATGATAACAGCAGGGCCACCTGCCCAATCTACTTCAACCTGTTCACCCGGTTTTCGATTGATGTGCATGGTTGCACGATGCTTCTGCTCATCTTGTTGGATGTGATAGCAGAATTGAGAATACATGAGTGGTTCCTCACCGTTAGCTCGGCAATCCTCCATGTATTCGGTCCATAGAAGCTTTTTGCTGACTCCATTACGGAGTAGCTCTTTGCGAATATACGCAAAGTCTGGCATACGTTTATTGGATGCCACTGATTTACTCGCAGAGGGAAATAACTTCTCTGCAAGAACTTCATTGGTGTCGTTCGCATCAAGGGGCCATGAAATATTTAATTCCTTAGCTTTCTTGAGGACACGATTAACCGTCTTTTTAGAAACACCGCAGCTGTCGGCGATGTTCTGTTGGCTAAGTCCGAGATTTGACAATCTCAGAATCTCTCGATACTTGGTCAAGATATCGACCTCCTTAAAATGTATTTACACCAAAGGGTGCATAATTACATTCTAAGGTATTTATATTAATGGTTTCCACCTCCGGAATGCTGGTTTCCTTAAAACCGGAATCGCGGTTTCCTTTCGCCGGACAGCATAGACACGGAAGCCGGATTATTCAAAGAGTCGTATTGCGGATAGTAAATAAGGAAATTTGCAAGGATAATTGGCAAGTGCATTTGTTGCTGAAAAAGAGTATATTTAGTAAAAACCAAAGGACCAAGGAGGAAAAGAAGATGGATACTATTTTAGCGGCAATTTTGGGAATTAGTGCGTTGGTGGTGATAGTGCTTACTTTGGGGAACAGCATCGCACGAACGAAGAGTTCTGTAAAATGGTTGAAAGGGTACAACCTAAAAAGAAATATGCCTACAGAAGCAGTGGTAGAATTGCTTAACAGAACCCAATATCCTGAAAAGGAATCAGTGGTACTGGGAGAGGATGGAAGTGTCGTTTATAAAACAAAACTGTATTCGTACCCGGTTGAAATCGCTGCGGATAAAAATGAATGCACAACCGTAGGTTTAATTGTAAATTGGGGACGAATGTCTAAATCAAAACGTAAAAAAGTTGCTTTTGATTGGGATAATATATATCAGTTTTTGCAGCAGAAAGTAGAAGGAACAGAAGTTATTGATGCTATGCAGGCTTATAATAAAAATTTGAAAATGCAGAAGATATTAAAAATTGCAAGTGTTGTTTGTGTAATCAGTGCGGTAGTATTTTTGCTTGTTGCTTAAGATAGGGGATGAGCAAAATATTCTTACACATAAAGTATTTTGAAATTGCAATAAGCAGTATGGAAAGAACCCATTAGTTTGACTATAGGGTTCTTTTTGTATGCAGAAAATATAATAAGGGACTCTTGTAGGTGCATTATCGAAAAGTTGAATAATAGATTTATATATTATTTTTGGGCAAATAAGTGTTGGGCAGAGAGCAAACGATGTAAGGAAAAATACAAGGAAAATGCCGAGATACATTTGCGATTGAAAAAGCGTATAATTTAGAAAATCCACTCAGAGGAAGGAGGCACGAAAAAGATGGAAATAAGTACATCAGATTTTGCTGGGGTATATAAGGATATAGCGGATGTAGTGGGCATTGAAGCAACTATTTTATTGCACCGTACTTTTCGGGGGCAGCAAATCACGTTCCCTAAAAAGTTATATACCAAGGATTTCATTGTTGCTCAGATAGAGACTACTAATAATGGCACTAATGTCAAAAAAATTGCCTCTGAATTTTGGTACACAGAAAGACGTCTAAGACAAATTCTCAAAGAAAGTAATTGCTAAGGAGGAAAAAGTATGAGTAAGTTCAAAATTTTAATGATGTTGTTGTCAGTATTGCTTCTGTCCGGATGTGGAGCAGCGAGTCCGAGAACTGAAAGCGGTATAATTGAAGATTTGAATAATACAAGTTTAACAACAGATTACAGAAATGCCAATCGAGGAATTCCATATGAGGTCACTGAAATCGAAATTATCAAGAGAAATAGCGATACTGAGAATAATATGGATTATATTCATTGCTCATTCACTGCAAACGATGGTTATTCAGAAATGAATGGAGAAGCTGAATTATTGTATGGCTACTATAGCGAAGGTGGATGGTGTTTGGATGATAGTAGTAGTTATGTATATAACGTGTCCTATAGTCCGTTATCGGGAGTGGACGAAATGAATGCACTCAGTTTAGTGTTGGAATCAAATCCCTGTTATCAAACAGCAAAATATGTTGACCGCACAACATATCTGGATGAAGGACTGGAGTATTTAATATTTGATGTGAGTAGCGAGGGAGAAGTGTATTCAATAACCGGAAATGTTACGGTTGAATGTAGGTATGATTCAACTACTGGTGATTGGATGTATTGTGGAACCTATCCGGATGATACTTGTGGTATTCAATGGAATTTGCATGGAACATATGCGCTGATACCTGGAGAACATGAAAATTTATATGGTAGAACTTTGCTATACTTTGGCGAATACATTGACAATGATTTTTATGAAAATACAGTTGACCAATATGTAATGAGCTTTGAGTTTACTCCTGATAACGATTATTCCTATTATGATGCAGGCTGGTATGATTTAGAGCCCTTTAGAGTATATTTGAATGATGGATATTTGTATGCCGATGATATGGATTATGAATATATTCAATTTGATGCAAATTCATTGTATATAGAAGACCATCCGGATTATATATTTACAAAGATTTCTGATGGTGTTGCAGATATTGTATCTGATTAAGATGGAGTCTTCAGATGACAGTGAGCAAGCTTTGGTAGTCACAACTCGTACTGGCAAGGGTAACACTGCAACCAATCTGGAACACCGGGTGGCAACGATATTTAAACATGCGGGTTTGGAGGAGCTTAAGGGTGGCTTGCATATCTTTCGAAGAACACGTGCAACTCGTATGTATGAGGCGGGAGCTCGTGTTAAGGAGATTGCTGCTTACATAGGGGACCTTGAAAGCACTACAGAGCGTTACTATATCGCTGTTAGAAAGAAGGTTACTACAGATGGAAAGGTACAACAGGTGGTGCAGTTGCCGAAGGCGACTTTAGGGTCTGTAGCAAATGAATAGCGCGAATTGAAAGTCTGCTAAATATGGAGGAACTCGATTTTGGGTGAGGGAATTCTATTTGGCAGATTTTTTTGTGTGGAGTAATTTTTATGCATGACTATATATGTATTTTTATGGAAGCGGTAATATGAGAAAAATAAGTAGAAAAAAGTCTGAAGGAGTAGTATAATGTTTCATTATCGGTTGTAAATGTCCATTACAAAATAAGTTTTTGGGGAGAATTAGCATGAAGTGTACAAAATGTAATAATGAAATTCAGCAAGATGCAGCCTTTTGTTCTCATTGTGGTGCTGCAGTAGAAAATAGTGAACCAATCAAAAAAATCTCATTGAAGTGCGAACAATGCAATGGAATGCTTGTGGTCGATAGTGACAAAACTGTATTGACATGTCCATATTGCGGTCACCAAACGCTCATTATTGAGAATGATGCTATAACAATTGAAAGAATTAAAACTTCGGCACATAAAGAGATTGAGATAGAGAGGATTAAGAGTACTGATCGACTTCATCAAATAGAAAGTGAAAGAGAACAAAGACAAGAAGAAAAAGATCAGGTGGAGAAATTTAAGAAGGGAAAATGGGCTAAGTTTCTAATAATTGCGTTTTTATTGTCTGCGGTATTTACGTATTTTTATTTTTCATCGGGACGTATTTTAACAGGTATATTGTCTTTGATACAAGCAGGGTGTTTTGGTTTTGCTTGGTGTATGGGAATGAATATTATCAAAGAAAAGAAGAGATATATACATATTCTCATTGCAATTATAGGGATAGTCCTAATTATTCCTACCATGCGTTCATGTGGTTCGGCCAATGTAGGTAGTAATAAAGAGAAAGAACCAGAATATGAAACAATTCAGTGGAGTATATTTGATATTGGAAATATGATTCCAGAGCCAAAATCAAACAAAATAGATATTGGTTCCAACAGTGAGAAATGGTTATGCATTGATGTATATGAAATGACAGAAGGGGATTGTTATTCTTATATACAGGAATGTGAAGATAAATATGGTTTTAATATAGATGTAGAGAAAATGGGTTCATCTTTTTGGGCTTACAATGAAGATGGTTATAAATTACATGTTGCACATTTGACCGAGTATATGAGTATAGACTTAAAATGTCCTGTTGAGTTTGGTGAATATGAATTACCAGATTATGCGATTAATGCAGGTTTACCGTTACCGAAATCGGAAATAGGACACTATGAGTGGAAGCACGATGATAATTTCAATATTAAGATTGGAAATACGACATTTGAGGAATATCGAGATTATGTGGAATTATGTATTGCTGCAGGTTTCACGGAAAACAATCAAGATGGAAAGGATTTTTATAATGGTGACAATAAGAAAGGCTTTGAATTGTCAGTACATTATTTAGGATTTAATACTATGTCAATTAGTTTTAGTAGTCCAGAGTGATTTGGTTTATTTTCTTTTGACAAGAAAAAGGAGATAATTTTGGAAACAGAAACAGCACAAATATAATTATCCCAGGTTGACTGAATTTTTTTGATGTTTAGGATTCACTTCATTTTACAAGGTGATTATTTGGTGATATCTGAAGAATTATAATAGCGCCCTTTCACGTCGGTAGTGAAAGGGTGTTTTTTTATTTTACGCGTGTAGCGAGGAAAAACGCATGCTTGCATGCAGATTTGACGAGCGCCGCTAGAGAAACCTCTGAGGAATGTCCTTGGAGGTTTTTTAATGCCCGGAAATGGCTTGTTTTGCATGGTAAAAAAGTGGAAAAATCTTATTAAAAGAAATTTGGTTTTCTGCTTTTAGATGATATAATTAAAAAAATAGGGTCAAATGTATGAAATTTAATAGATTAGCAAATGAAGGCAATCCTATAGTGGTAATGCTGACAGGTTCTTTTTGGCCTGAGGAATGCTTGGACTATATCTACTCACGAACGAAAGATTATTATATCATCGTTCCTACATATAATGGTCATTACAAAGACTCCAAAGATTTTACTACGAGACAAAATGAGGCAAGTGAAATTAAGAAATATCTTCAGCAGCTAGGGATTGAACGGATTCATATGATTTATGGACAATCCATGGGAACAGAAATAGGAATGGAACTTTACAGGTAACTTGCTGATGAAGGGATTACAGTGCACAATCTGTTTTTTGATGGTGCGCCTATGATTCGTCTATCACGTGCATATAAGGCATTTATGCGGCTCAAATTTGGTACAATGATTAAAATATTTAGAGATAAGTCATTAGAGGAAGCTATGAATATGAAGTTTCTGAAGCAATTTGCCGGAAATAAAATCAATAGTTTAAAACCAATGATAGAGTCGTTGATAACAATAGCACCATATCTAACGAAAAACTCTCTTAAAAACGAAGTAGAATGTTGTTATACATTTGATTTTCCAGCATTGGATGAAGCTATGCAGAAACGCACCTATTTCTTTTATGGTGAAGATGAAAAGGCATATAAGACATGCTACAAACTTGTAAAAAAGGCGTATCCCTATGCAAATTATCGTATTGAAAAAGGTCACGGACATTATTCTTGTGAACATACGGATGAATATGTTAATTGGCTACAAGATATTATTGAGGCAAGTGAAATTTCAGGCTTCTGGTGAGTCTGAAAGCCCGCAGGAATCTTGCTAATGTAAGTCAAGTACTTTTTAAAAGTTTTTGAGAAAACTTTTACTCCTAAAAATGGGTAACTTTAATAAACCTACCTATTGTAGATTTTTGAAAAATATATAATAATGTAATCAGA
>SVFL01000131.1 GCA_015056885.1 Lachnospiraceae bacterium | reverse complement strand
CAAAGTCTTTTGCGGAGAGTGAGTTTGAGCAATACCGGGTAATTCAAGATCGGTTGTATCAGAGTGATTTTGACCGGCTTGTGGCTGGGGTGGAGGAATAATGCGTGATACGACGGAGCGTCCGGAGGGCGTGGAAGAGGGAGAGGATAAGTATGCAAGTGAGAGAATTGCGGATGTGCTGGAGGGGAAAGAGTATAGGGAGTGGAAGTAAGAAGGAATATTTATTGTTAACTTTATACAATTTTTACATTTGATTTTCTACACACAAAGTGTAATAAAGTTGTCTAAAGCATGATAACAAACAACGAAAATGTGATATAATATATACAGTATAGAAGAATGTGTTTGACGCGAAGGAGTTTTGAGTGTTATAATCATTAAGCTTTTCGCAGATATTGGATAATGGCATAAGGTTATCAAAGGAGGTTATTATGGCTAGCGTGGGAAGAAGGCTTGGCGCGAATATACGTACGTTTATGCTTGAAGCTAACATTAGCCCTGATAGTTTCGCAGAGCGTTTGGGATATTCTGTTAAAGATGTATGGAATATAATTGAAGGAAAAATTATTGTCCCTCCGGTTGAACTGGACCGGATTTCAGATTTATTGGGAATAGCAAAAGAATGTTTACTTAGCAGTCAGACAGACAACTTGGTTCCGGATTTACAGTATATGAAAGGTTTTAGCAATTCAGAGAATCTTGACAAGGTGCTGGATTTGATGGATGAATATGTGGAACTCAGAGAGGTAATGTAAAAGGGGAGGCTGTACGAATGTACAGCCTTTTTTGGTGGCGTGTATGAATTGGGGAAAAATTGTAGAACAGATTCCGGCGGTAATTGATAGAATAAGAAAAGATTATTTGTTACAGAACATGACAATAAAGGATGATATTTTTGGTATTTTGGAAAAGCTTTGCGTTGTCGTGTACTATCCGTTGGAGAACGAAGTGAATTGTGGTTTTCACACGAAACGATTTGTAAAAGATAGGCTAGAGGATTTTGTATATATCAATACCGCAAAGCCTCTTGCGGATCAGGTATTTGCTGCAGCACATGAGTTAGGGCATGTCTGGGGAGTTGCATTAGAAGTCTGGGAAGCAGCAGGAGAAACAGAAGCGTTAACAATTGATGAAGAGGAAAGAATTATTAACAGGTTTGCTGCAGAATTATTGATGCCCGGTGATGAGTTTAAGAAAACATTTTGGGCACACATGAGAGAACAGAAACTCATTCCAAACCAAGTGAAGGTTGAGGATTTGGTTCGCGTTATGGTTATGCAGATGAACGACTACATGGTTCCGTATGAATCGGTGCGCAGAAGAATGATAGAAACAGATATAGCAAGTCCGAGTGTTGGAGAATTTTTGCTGGATAATCAAGTGATGATACAAGAATGGGTAAGTGCTTTTTCGAAAGATCAGAATACGATGCTAGATAGAGTGACATCAAAAAAGACGATTCCGGGGCTTAGAAATCTCTTGGAAATTGCAGAAGATAAGGGGCTATTGGACCGATATGCAATCAGTAAGATAAAGAAGGATTTTGATATCGTTGATGTTACCGGAATGGATGAGGTAATCGATATTTCTATGTCAGGAGATAATAATGGAGAAGAATGAGGTAATTGTTGATACTTGTTTTCTTCAAAAATTATCTGCTGAAGGAAAGCGAGTAGAAAATATTAAACGGGTGCTGTCAGAGCTGGCATACATTCCGGTGGTTCATCCGTATGTCTATGAGCATGAGTTGGCATTATACTCATATTATGAAGGATTGGTAAAAGAGGGTTATTTGCGGGTAGGCTGCTATAACGAGTTCCAAAGGGATGCCTGTGAAAAGGAATTGTATGAAGCATATTTTGGTGTGCTCTATGAGGAGCTGCGACAGGCGCTGGAGGCAATTGGAAGTTCAAAGGCAATGGCAAAACTGGAGTTGGGCAGAGGGCAGACCATTTATAATATACATAGACAAGGAAGTAATATAGGTGATGTGCATCTGATGTTGATGGCGGCATTTTTACGCTTGCCCATTATTTTGACTGAGGATTCTGACATAGATTTGCTTCGGAGTATTGCGAAAAGACGAATGCCGTTAGGTTCGTATTCATTACAAATATTGAACGGGATTGATTTGGTCAAATTGCTTGCACAAAAAGTGGATTGCACGATGTCTGTTAAGGAGATTGAAGCTATTTTGAATGAGATGGGTGAGCGAAAATATAGGACAGAAGTGAGGGATATTTGGAGAAAAGTGCATGAGGAGAAGCAGTAATACGGTAATTGATGCGATGCAGCACACGGTTGTAGAGGATTATAGTCATCCGGATGTGAAGGCGATTTATCCGATTCATATGAATTCTGTTGTCCGGAAGGCAGCAGATGAGGAGTTGGGAGATTGTGACTGGATTCATATTATTGAGCCGATTGAGGTATTTGACTGCCATAATTTTGAGGCGAGATGCTATTTGTGCCTTACGGACAGTGGCGGAATTCAGGAGGAGTGTCCTTCTTATGGCAAGCCGGTTTTGG
>SVFL01000051.1 GCA_015056885.1 Lachnospiraceae bacterium | reverse complement strand
CTCTCACAAAATACTTCATCACAGTATCCGCATGCATGGCAGCAATTTGCAGATATCTGGGATCCTCCAATTCCTCATAAGCCCAATATAACAGTGGCAAATTCATCATACAGTCGATAATCGCCCAACCGGTTCTCTCCGTTTTGTACGCACCACCATTCCAGGCTCTGATAAACCGTCCCACATGATTAAATCTTCCTGCCAGATTATCTGCTGCCAAAAGCCCTCGATTACGGGATTCCGGTTTCCCCTGCACCTTATAATTGGCAATAGCAGTGGGCAGCCATTTAAAACCACTGTCATGGTCCATTTTCTCTGCGTTCATCAGATTCACATCCAGCTTTCTTTCCAACTCTTCCGCTGCTTCCAGGTAAATTTCTTCCTTTGTGGCATGGTAAAGCTGCCATAGTATTCCGCCCCAAAAGCCATTGGTCCACCAACAATGATTATGTCCCGTCAGATCATTAAATGTCCCATTCACGGATTTTGACGGAATCTTATGGGCATTGCGCGCTACCACTGCCAACTCCTTTTTCTTTATTTTTGCAACTACCTCTTCGATCCAAGCCTGTTCGTTCATTGTTATCAAATACTCCTAAGTTTTTATATATCCGGTCAGCGTACTGTTTGTAGCTACTGACTGCATTCATTTTGTCTTTATCGTATGGTTAGTATATAGGTATGTGTTTTCACCGGCATCTTATTTTTCAATGTAATTCTGTACAGATCTTCCACATCCCATAAGCCCGGTATGATTTTGGTTTCCGGCAACGTTTTATCCAGCACCTCACAGGTGTATGAAAGTCCCTCGTCAAAATCTACCCTGCGTCCATGCAGCACAAAGAAACTACCTTCTCCCGGTTCTTGTTCCGGCCGACTGTCGCAGATAAAATGAAACTGCACCTCACCCGGTTCTTTTAGTACTATATGATCTTCTATTGTGATCACATGATCTTTTAACACTGCACTCCTTGCATACGTTTCGATACCTGCCTGTTCCGGATAAACATCCGTTAAATTCATGCTGCACTTGCCGCTTTCCGTATCATATACATAATCTTTGGCACGGCAATCCGGTCCGATTCCCTGCACCATACCGTTTACGGTAATCACATTGTGATAATCCGAACGTACGGACCAGATTTTTTGTCTTTCGGCGCTGAAACTGCGGCGGGTATAGCTTCCTTTCCCTGCATCCAGGAAAATAGGTTTACCGTCAGAAAATACATAGATATTTCCCAAATCCCTATGACTGTGACTTGCCATAGAATAACCGCCTTTGATAGCCAAATATAATCCTCTGCCCGTTTCCTCGTACTCTCTGGTTCCAGCTATTCCAAGATCTTCCTGCCAGAATTTCATAGGAGCTGCAAACTCCGTCTTTGGTGCTTTTTCTGCAGCCAATCCACGAAGCAATCTGTGCGGATTAAAGAAATTATGTATAAACTGCTCTGCAGGCGGTAATTCTCCCTGTAGCTTACTTGCTCCGAAGCTTTCCATATATTTGGATTCGGACATAATGCCCCAACGATACAATAATAAGTAGTCCGGTTCCAGTTTGGCAGGACAGTCTCCGTAATTTAATACCCGATCTCCATGCACGATCAGTTTCACAACATATTCACCCATATTTTTGACCAACGGATCCTGAAACAAATTGATATAACCATCTGTCATATCATACAAAATCTGCAAGGCATCGAAGAACGAGCCAACTCCTACGCCCCAATAACTTGGACCTTCCTCGCAGCCGCCTGCAGGAGCGTAAAAGCTAGGGAACCTATCCAACATCGGTATTGCTGTTCTGACTACTGCTTCCCTTGTATAATAATCCTTCACCGTTAGTGCACATACAAGCAATATATTGGATATGATCCAAGGATTCCAATTGACCACCTTATTGCCGGCTACTCCGCTCCAATTGACCATCTGCTGATGAAAAGCTGGTGTTAAAAACGGCCGGATAATCCTTCGTTCCAATTCATACAAAAGCCTCTGATTCAGAACCGGATTCACCTCATCCAGAATATCCTTACATAAATAATAAACCACTGCAAGATTTCCTGCAGTTGCGGCAGAAAACAAATCAATAAAATATTCATCCTGGCTATAATTTACCGGAAATTCCAATACCGTACGGACATCTTCTTTCCCACGGAACATAAAATTATGGGCAGGTATGATCCATGTGGTTTCTTCCAGAATCATCCACAAAAGATCCACTAGCTGATCCGTAAAACGGCCCTTTCTTTCCACTGCTTCCGCTACAGCCAGTATCAGAATATCCTCTCGCCTCATATAATACTTACCCTGGTAAATATCACGGTTTCCGTTTCGCACAAAATTTCTGTACTCACTTGCCTTAAGGATCGGATATTCCTTACCCAAAAGTGCTTCCGCCAGTTCTATAATCTGTGGAATAAACTCGTCACGGATTGTAAAACCATCCTTTTGATCAACACATAATTGAAACTGTTCATACGGGACCACCTTATTGTCCAGTACATAGTAATCTTTTTCTGCGAAGATTTTTCTGCCCATCATTACATCCTCCTGCATTGTTTTAAAACTTTCACTTTCATTTTTACTTATTGTACATTAAAAGGATTCAAAATTCTACATATTTTATATACCAAACACTACAAATTCTTCACGATAAAACTATAATTGAGCAACAACGCTCCAATAAAGCACTGTTGCCCAATTATATTTATAATTCAGTACTACTCTATTCTGTAACTACTTCTCCGGTCTGCCCCACACCATTATCTGTACTATCACTGTCACCCGTTGTGTCATCATCTTCGCTGTCAACTCCTACAGTGTTGTCACCTTCCGTACTATCATTGTCTGTATGATCACTGTCATCTGATGCCTTCTTTGGAATCTTTAACTCCATTCCTGCACTGATCTGGGTTTCTTCTGTCATCTCATTGTATTCCAACAGAGCCACTACTTCCATCTCATAAGCCTCTGCGATAGACGCCCAAGTATCTCCTTCAAGAACTGTATACGTTTCATATTCTATATTCTCCTCGGATTGTCCTAATGCAGATGCAACTGCCTCTTCTGTGACTTCCGGAAGCTTGATGATTGTCCCCACAGCCGGAAGTTCCGTAATATTATTATAAAACATTATATCTTCCGCTAAGATACCAAAAGTATTCGCTACACTTTCAAACGTATCTCCCTCTGCTATGGTATATTCTGCATACACTGTCACTGCATCTCTTCTTCGTTGATCCAAAACCTGCGTAACCGCTTCTGCCGTAACGTTTGGCAGCTTAATAATCTCTCCCACAGCCGGAAGTTCCGTAATATTATTATAAAACATTATGTCTTCCGTTAAGATATTAAAAGTATTCGCTACACTTTCAAACGTATCTCCCTCTGCTATGGTATATTCCGCATACACTGTCACTGCATCTCTTCTTCGTTGATCCAAAACCTGTGTAACCGCTTCTGCCGTAACGTTTGGCAGCTTAATAATCTCTCCCACAGCCGGAAGTTCCGTAATATTATTATAAAACATTATGTCTTCCGCTATGATACCAAAAGCATTCGCGATACTTTCAAACGTATCTCCCTCTGCTACGGTATATTCTGCATATACTGTTACTGCTTCTCTTCTTCGCTGATCGAGTACCAACGTAACTGCTTCCTCTGTAACTCCCGGAAGCTTGATATTTTCTCCCACTGCTGGCAATACTGTAATACCGTTATAAGCTGCGATATCGTCCGCGGAAATATTAAATAAATTAGCTATGTCATCTAATGATGTATCCGTAGCCTGTACAGTGTACGTTGTATATGCTGTCGCGGAGTGCTGTATTTCTGCCATATAGCCAGTAGCTTCATCTCCGGACAAAGTCAGAACCTCTGCTTCTCCGGAATATGTGCCCCATTTCCCGTCAAAAGAAATAGAATATCCAGGAGCAACATAAACATTTAATTTAAATGCACTACCCGGTTTCAACTGCGGTGTATAATATACCTTAGGAGCGGATCCTTCCCCACTATTATTCTCGGACACTGTTGCTGTCTGATTGTCACCATCTTCTGCCACTTCTTCTATGGCCGCAACAGTTGCCGCCACATCTGTTATGGTAATCACTGCATACCCTTTTGTGGCACTTCCGTTTGCCATGACTGTAAAAGCCTGCAAATCATTTTGAGCCAGCACACTGGTATATGCTCCTTGAATGGGATTACCGGTCTTATCCGTTACGATAACATCATAATTTGCAGCTTCAATCCGATTGCCACTGCTCACGACACTGCATTGAAAATATGCATAGGCAGCCGAACACAGCATAGCCGCACATAATATTACAGTCAGCACTGAAGCCGCTATATTTTTCTTAACTATTTTCTTCACTGCTGTCCAGCCTCCCTTCCTCATAAAGCTCTTTTTCTGATTTTGCAAACTGTTGCTCAAGTTCCTGCAGTCTCTTTAACCTTTCCTCTGAAGCAATTTTTTCTTCCTCAAGCTTCTTTCTCTCCGCTTGAATTTCAGACAGCTGTTCCTGTCTGTATGCCTTAAAATGCCGCATACAACTAATTACTTCATACAAAATGATCACCATGAACGGTATACAGATACCACATATATATCCGGGAGTTGTCTTTAAAAACATAAAAAATGTGCCTAATTTCGGAATATGTCCCGTGTACCTTCCCAATACATTTTCATAGGTCACTACACCCTCATCATCCGTATCCGTCGTCGTACCGTATGTAATAAATCCGGGATTGCCTGCTATGTCCGTTGTAAGTCTCCTAACCTTATGAGTTACTGTTTCACCGTAATTTGAACTGTTTTCGGAAATATACGCAATAATATCTCCCTCTTTGATCTCCGCAGGATCACATTCCTTGATCAAGGCAATATCTCCTGCATGGAAATCAGTAGCGCTCATAGAGTCCGATTTTACAATAAAAGCCTTTACTCCAAATATACTTCTATGATTCTGATCAAACATATTTACGGAAATCACCGTGAAAATCATGATAAAGACTGCCAGCAACATAACGACTATGGCTAACACATCTTTGATTGTGTTCCATATTTTCTTCATAGTCAGTTTCCTCTCTAATCAAAAAGCCTATTTGGATTGTTCTTGGACTGTACAGCCAATGCACACAAATCAAAGGTAACATCCGTACCGGTTATCTGATTCCCTGCTTTTTCTGGAAAATAAAACGAAATCGTAAACTCTTTCCGTTCATTCGCAGCCAGTAAATCATCCGGACTCTCTGCATTTTCAAGTGTCAGTTCAGACAAAATGCCTTTCGCAATCACAGTGTCATCTTTCTTCACAGTCACCTCTAATACCTCAGCCAGCTTACCGGAAACATTTTCAAAATAAATTTTGTAATATGCATCACCGGTTCCGGTATTTTCAATAAAAAACTCCTTCTCTACTCTCATTCCCGGTTCAAAACTAAACTCATCCTTTTCAATAACCTTTTTACCGTCATTGAAATTGATTGCTACTGTACCTGTCTGAAATGTATGATCCTTCAAAGATACAGAAACCATAAGGAGCGCATATGTAGTTATACCAAAGCATAAAATCATGACAATCGCTGCAGTAATGCCTGCTATCGCTTTTTGCCTGCTTTTACTTTTTAAGTTCATGCTTTGCCTCCTTCCTTACCTTTGAACCACAAACATAAATCAGACCAGCAGAAATATTCATAACCATCAACCACAACAAGCCTTTATTACCATCCCCGGTTTCCGTAGCATTGCCTGCAGCATCCTTTCCTGAGGTATCACCGGCTGTCATATCACTGTCTGCAACATCACTGCTGTCTTCTGTCTCCAATTCTTTCCAGGCTATTGCTACCGGTGATAATCCTTTAAAGGTTACCTGTAAACCACCTGCTGTTTTTGTAACAGGCGGATACTCTACCTCGCCTGCTTTTATACCAAGGCGCACAGAATCAACAGTAAACATATGACTTACCGTAAAATCATGGGTCTCTCCGGAAGTTCCTCTCGGATATGGCAAGGTAACCCTTATGCCTTCTATCGGAAAATTTTCTTCTGTGGCATCTATCCATTCCCTACCATTCCAAAGCTGCAGCCTGACATCATAAAATGCCATATTTTCAACGTTATAGCCATATCCGCCGGTTGATATCAGCACTCTGCTCAGCTCATCCTTGATCTTCTCAATCGTATGAAACGGTGTATTCAGCAGTCCCTCCGCCACTTCCGTAAGGGAAGTGATTTCAATTCTTCTTTCTTCTTCTTTTGTCCACCAGTTAAAATCTGCTACAAGTTCCTTCCCCTGATATTCGTTGCCCGCAGATGTATCAAGACTTACAATAATCTTATAACAAATCTCCTGCTTACCCTTTCCTTTGGATAACAGCAGTTCTTCAGACGGATTCATATCCCTCATAAGACCTTTATAAAGTATCTCTCCGGTATCTGCATCCTGCACTTCCATTTTCAGTACTTCAGCAAGCTTATCGTAACCGTCCCGAACTACAGCCTGAAAGCCCACCATAACAGCGTCATCAAAATTCACCTCTATACGGTAATTTTGCACTACGACATCTCCGGGCATCAGATCTCCCACCTGAAAGGAAACATTTTCTTCTGGGTTTTTTTCACTCAACTTCAAAGTGGTTTCTTCTGCAGTGTTACTTGTTTCCTGCGCATGAATGTTGAGAGGTGTATAACCAATCAGGAGAAATGCAAGACTGACTATTGCAATCAACACTTTGATGCTTCCATTCTTTTTCATCTTCTTCCTCCAATCTGATAAAACTTCTTTTGACAGACAGCCCACTTTTGAAAGTCTGCTGTCTGCCAAAAAATAATTATCTTCTACTGTGCTGCTAAAGCCATGTCACAGTATTTACCACAACTAATTTAGAGAAGAATAATCCACTGTTGCTGCTGGGCTGATCTTATAAAGAACAGCTTCCACACCATCAACTGTCATGTTCAGAGAACCGTTGCCTGTCTTTCCGGTCTCTTCACCGGCTACTACTGTTGCAGTATACTCACCGATGGTAATCTGTCCGTTGCTACTGGTAAGTGGAATCGTCACCTCTGTAGCCTGACCTTCCACCATGCCAAGTACTACCATGTAGATGTCATTACCTACAACCCAGGAGTAATACCAGTGGGAATCAGCGCTTAAATCCTTGTTGAAGCAAGGAGACTCGTCTCTTACAAAGTGTGCATAGGCAAGTGGCATCTCAGTATTATCAAACAAACTAATTGCGTTCCAAAGTTCGCCGCTGTCATCACGCTCCCAGATTGCCATCTTTTTATCCTCAGCATTTATCCATGCATCACTTATAGAATAATAACCTATCGCATCTGCACCAGTAATTAGCGCCTGATAGTTATTATTACGCAAGTCTGCTCCGGTAGGCCATATACCATTCTGATCATATGTTTGAACCAGTGTATAAATCGGTTTTATATTCTTGAATAATTTGTATGCAATGGAAGTTGTATTGGCAACCGCCTTGGTAGCTGCCAATTGATATTCATCAATTATGAGAATATCTGTATACCCACCGGTGATATTGAATTTTTCAGGCTTACACTCAACCATTAGAATCGGATGATTATCGTCAATTTCTCTAATCAATCTATAAGATCTTTCCATTGACGGAATCGGATCCGTAATATTTAAGAAAGGTTCATCCATTACCAGATATCCAAACAAACTCGGATGGTTTAATACTCTTTCATCATTTAGTACATTAATAGTACTTTCTATATTCTGTTCTGCACCCGCCGGTCTCAAACCATGGTACAATGCCACCATACCCATTGCATTATATTTCTTCAGCATATCAAGCTCAGTCAATAATTCATCAGCAGTATCATATTTGCCGATTTGGAACAAGTTAATACCACCTGATGCAGCTTTTGCGTAATCATCTTCCCCGTATGTATGATAGCCAAAAACCGGATTGAATATCTGATCTGCCTTACCTTCAATCATATACAAACCATCAGCCGTCATATAAGCTGGACGAGCATATATGAAAATGTCATGACTCTTTACTTCTACAGACTTTCCTTCATCATTATAAGCAGACGCAATAACTCTGTACGGACTTTCCTGCTTGGTCATAAGAGACAGTGGGAATTGTACAGAAGCCAGCCCTTCAGAAGCTGTAACTTTACCAGACTCCCAAACTAATGTCTGCTCATCATACACCTTAAAATCTACCTGATTATCCGCATAATCCGGATGGTATTTTGTATTTATCAAAGCCTTAAAGGTTGCACTTCCATTTTGATTCTCGGTATAATAGAATGTATCATCTGTCACAAGGTCAAATACCTTCGGCTGGCTATACATACTTACATTGATATCATCAAACAGATATTCACTGGCTGCATTTCCAAGTATACGCATTAAAATTCGGGCGTCTTCTGTATTTTCATCAAAATCAAAGTATCCTACAACCTCATGCCATTCTCCATCCTTTTGAGTTGTTTCAGGTGCAATATTATCGCCTGAAACATAAACAATCGGTCCTGGTTCTCCGCCATCAAGATTTCTATAAGATTCTATTTTTAAAGTTGGACGACAATTTCCGCTGATCCATTTGTATTTATAAGAAATCTGATATGTAACACCAGGTACAATATTATATATATCCTGTTGATAGTATGGATTATCATGATCATCGTCTGCATCTGTTGCCAACTTCAATCTAATACCATCAGTACCGTTATATCCTTCATTCTTTGCAACAGATCCAATTTCTTGATATACATCTAACAAAGTCCAACCTGTAAATAAGTTCTGTCCATCATTTTCTTCCAGATTTCCGTTTGTCAATCTGTTAGTGGTATCCAAATTATCTCCCAACTCCGCTTCCGGATCCGGAACTAACTTTTTCAGTGCATCTTCTTCAGCCAACATTGCTAGAAATTGTGATCCAAGTGCTGCATTTTTATCACTACCCTTATAACCTGTCAACTGCAAATTATCCCAATATACTTCACCAACTGCACCTGCGCTGTTGCGAACCAATATTGCGAATTCGGTAGTCCCCTCCGGAATCGTAAAGGTAGATTCTACTTTAGTCCATCCTGTATTTGTTGCTTCTTTGTATGTAAAATCCTCTGCTCCTAAAAAGCTGACTGCATTCGCGAATTGGAATTTCACCTGTGGATATACTGAAGTTTCTGAAGCCTTCTTAACATATGCAGAGAATGTCACCTCTGTTCCTGCTTCATATCCCAAAAGTACCTGTTCCAAATATGGATGTCCGTATTTATCTTCTGTGGAACTATATAGACTCAAATAGTTTGCACCACTTTCTGCAGCTTCAGACCTAACCTGAATTTCATCTGTATCAGCATAATATTTATATACCCATGCTTCCAAGGTTCCATCAGCTTTAACGTCTTCAAAATCCCCATTTACAATCAGGTCTGTCATTCCCTCAAAGAGCGCATCCTTATCATAAGTATTACCAAAACTATCATACTCTTCTGTCGCCTGGGTTGCAGTCACCTTTACGTCAATATTGATACCGCCTTTCATATACTCTGTGCCTGCGTCTTCATCCATGTGTACAGCCAAAGCAAAATAATCGCTTTCACCACTTGACAATCTACCATTAGGAGCAGCAATCATAGTTCCTTCTGTCACATTACCCAATTGGACATTGGTCAGGTTTTTAATATCCGTCCAGGAAGTTACTGCACTTAAATCAGCAGCCTTTGCACCATCTATAACTGCATATTTCAAAGATTTAGCAAGCTTAACCTGTCCATTCAACTCTGTAACTTCCAATGCTATGTTATATGTCAATGCCAGACTTTCTTGATTTTCTACTTGCAGAAAAACAATCTCTGTTTTATTCGGTTCCCAAAGAATACCATTGCAGTCTTCTGCAATACTAAAAATATCACCAATCTCATCTTCGTCATTGATAGATACATAATTTCCGTTTTCTTCTTTATCCATCAGTAAATCGACTTTTAACCTGCCTGCTTCAATACGATTATTTGCACTTACAGCACTATCTGTAAACCATGCCAATGTGGAACCGAGGAACATTACAATACACAACATAACAGATAATATACTGCTCAGTAATAATTTTTTCTTACTTTGTCCTGTTCTCATATCTCCTCCCCTATTCAGCATCTTCTGTAATCACAAGCTTTACATCATCCCAATAAATATCTCCATCGGCATTCATGCTACGTAACATAAGAGTAACCTCTGCGGCATCTTCCGGAACTGTACATGTTACCTGTACCTGAGTCCACTCACCGACACTCTCAACAGCTAAGTTCGTTTTCGCAGGGTTTCCTCCCGATACACTGATATCCAACTTGTAACCTGCTACTGCAGATGTTGTCGAACCGGTATACCAACCCGAAAATGTCACTGTTTTGCCTTTCACCTGCTCTAAAGTAATTTCATCCAATGTCTGAATTACCATATGTGCACTATTAGCAGATGCCAAATTTAAATAATTTGTACCTGATTTTGCAACAGTTTTATCGGAAACAACAAATGTATTGGTTCCCCAGACACTCGGCGACTCATTCTGCCATCCGTTTGCCGCACTATCTGCTACAACTTCAAAATTACCATTTTTGAGTAGGTTATTGTCTTTCTTTACCAGTTTTACATTATCCCAACGGATTTCACCATATCCGTTTGCCATTAGCCATACATAAACAGTTGTCGTATTTCCAGGGATCGTCACTTCAGCTGTTACTGTCTGCCATTGATCAGCAGGAAGCTGTTCTGTACCATTCCATGTAAAAGTAACTTTTCCAAGATCCTTTTCTTCGGCATCTTCCGGTAAGAATCTGATCTCAGGAACCACATCCGACGTTGCTCCGTCTACATCCATGACAAGACCGGTAAATACATAAGTTTCTCCCGGTTCCAAATTTGTAAGTGTCTGTGAAACATATGGATTACGCTCACTTCCTGTATCTCGTACAAGTTTCAAATAATTATCTCCACTCGGTGCTCCGGAATTTACTACGGTAATTGTGTTATTTGATATATTTTTGTTGGCCCATCCAGTCGCCACGTCATCATCAGTTTCTTCAAAATCACCATTAGACAGATAATTAAACGCTTCTTCTACATCTTTCACCGGAGCCATAGGCGCATCTGCATCATAAGTATTTCCAAAGCTATCGGATTCTACATTAGCCTGCCCTGCGATTACCTTTACGTCTACACCAAAGGCTTTGCCCTGGAACTCATTTCCAGCATCTTCTCGCATATGTACCGCAAGTGCAAAGGAATCATTGTCCCCTTTCTTTTCCAAAAATCCATTCGGAGCCACAGTTTCATCTGTCAACAAGGTATTCAAGCTACCGATTTCAGCTGTACCTGCATTTCCCAAACCGACAATTCCGGCCCAATCAGTCAACGCTTCTATTGAACTTACTGTTACTGTATCTGTAAGCGGAATAATTGCATACTCCAATGCATCTATCAAACCACTTGCCGTTAATATCAGTTCAATATTATATTTCAGTGACAAATTACCGTTATTGATCACCTGAAGATACACAATTTCTGTCTTCCCTGGTTCCCAAAGAGTACCATTTCCACCTGCTGCTACACTGAAAATATCACCTTCCGTTTCACCTTTCCCAATATTCTCCTCAGGGTCAGCGAATATTCCATCCTTATTCTTGTCCATCAACAAGTCTATTTTCAATTCTCCTGCTTCAATACGGTTTCCTTTATTGCTGGCAGTAGATGTAAACCATGCCATGGTGGAACCGATAAACATAGCACAGCATAATATCACAGATAAAATGCTATACAATAATACTTTATTTGTTTTACATCTCATTTAATTTTTCCTCCCTTGAAAAATCATAGGCATTTATCGAATACCCAAAAGCATATAACTAAAACCTGCCACAAGCTGCTTTTCCGGCTCTTTCTCACCTCCTCATACCCGAAATTTTTTATAAGTATATAATATAGCTTTATACAGTTTGGCAGTTGCTTTATAACTATATTAAACTGCACTTTACAACATAAAACAACTTAATTATTGACCTATAAATTGCATTTCTTGCTGTTTTGTCCCACAACCACTTTAAATATCTCGAATTTTCTGATATTAATATTTTTAGACAAAGCAAATGTCAACCATAAACAATTGCTTTTATTTTAGATTTCAGAAATCATATTACATTTCATTTGAGAAGGGAGAAGTCTTTATGCATACCGAACACTATGCCATATCACACGGACTCACATCGGTACCCCAACAAGATAACTTTCCGATGCATAGCCACGATGTTTACGAAATATATATGTTTATCGAAGGGGATGTGACCTGTATTGTAGAAAACAAAATATACCAAGTGAACCCTTATGACGTTATCATCATACGCAAACACGAGTTACATCAAGTATATCATAACCGTCAAATTCCTTACCGCCGGATTTCTTTTCACGTGTCTCCATCTTTTTTCAAAACAAATCGATGTCAAGAATACGAGACACATTTTCTAAAGGCATCTACTGCTTCTGGCAATAAGATACCTTCCAATATAGTGAAATCCAGTGGACTCTATGATGCATTCATTCGCTTTGAAAAATATTCAAACGATTTTTCGTGTGGCCATGATACTCCGGTACTTACCGCTGTCCTCATTGAAATTCTATATCTTTTGAATCAGATTACAGATTATTCTTATTCTGATTTTTCCAACTCCATAGTCAGTGCGATAATTTCATATTTGAACGCACATTTTTCAGATGAGATCAACTTGGATATGTTGGAGGAACAATTTTTTGTAAGCAAGTACTATCTTTGTCGAATTTTTCGTAAGTTCACCGGGCTAAGTATTCAGGAATATATACGCTTAAAGCGTTTGAATAAGGCGAAAGAATTACTTTCAACCGGTAGCAGTATCAGTGATGCTTCTTCCTTTGCCGGATTCCATGATTATTCTGCCTTCTATCGAGCCTATAAGAAAGAATTTGGCTGTTCCCCGAAAGAAGGACGATAATAATATGCAATTGCATTATTAATATTCATTTTACAAACTTAGGAGGTTTTTTAACATGAAATTAGGAGTATGTACATCTTTTGACAACATTGAAATTGCAGCACAAGCTGGCTTTGAATTCATCGAGTGCAATTTAAGCAGCCTACATGCTATGTCCGACGAGGATTATGAAGCATTACTTGCAAAATCTGCAAATTTTTCGATCCCCGTCTTGAAATGTAACGGATTTCTTCCGTCTACTGTTCCGGTATCCGGACCGGGACATGATACCAACCAATTAAAGGCTTATCTGGAAAAAGCTCTTTCCAGAGCACACGCACTTGGTATCAAAACAGCTGTATTCGGTAGCGGCGGTGCCAGAAAGGTTCCGGAAGGCTGGTCTCATTTTCGCGCATGGCAGCAAATCGCTGATTTCTTACGTCTTGCCAGCGAATATGCAGAAAAGTATGACATTGACATCGCCATTGAACCATTGCGTCGTAAAGAATGTAATATTTTAAATCTGGTTTCTGAAGCCTTGGCTGTTTCTTCTATCATTGATACCCCTCGTGTCGGTGTTCTGGGAGATTCTTTCCATATGAATTCCTGTCATGAACCATGGTCTTGTTTGACCAATACCGGTGATCGTTTGATACATTTTCACATTAGTCATACTCTGCCGGACTTCAGCGGCCGTATCTATCCTAAAGTAGACGATGGTGAAGATTATGAAATAATTATTCATACTCTTTTGAACATGAATTATCAAGGAGACATCAGTGTAGAAGCCTCTACTAACGATTTCTATGTGGATGCTTTTATTGCTGCAGAATATTTACGAAGATATTTATAATAAAATGGCCCTTTATGATATACCATAATATTTGCTCAAAAATCATATACCTTCCCAATCTGTAGTACTATATCTTTGCATTTTACAAATATACTGATATTTTTAATATGTACTATTATACATTATTGCAAAACGCCAAACAAAGGAGCTTTTTATGCATACAGAACATTATGCTATTTCCCATGGATTCAGTCCAAGTCCTCATCAAAGTTGTTTTCCATTACATGTTCATGATGCTTATGAAATATACATGTTTATTGAAGGGGATATTACCTGTATCGTAGAAAATAAAGGTTACCATGTACAGCCATACGATATCGTTGTCATCCGCAAACATGAGCTGCATCAAATATATCATAACAGACAGCTCCCTTATCGACGGATTTCCTTCCACGTATCTCCGTCATTCTTTGTTGCCAATCATTGCACAGAATATGAGACCCATTTATTAAAAGCCTCCACTGCCTCCGGCAATAAGATACCGGCTGCTTTGACTCGTTCCAGCGGACTTTACGATGCCTTTATGCGTTTTGAAAAATATTCTGATAATTTTACATGTGGGCAGGATACGCCTGTATTAACAGCCACCCTGGTGGAAATCATGTACTTACTTAGCAATATTACCAGTTATTCCTGTTCTGACTTTTCCAATACTACGGTAAATTCCGTAATATCCTACCTGAGTCAGCATTATACAGAGGATATCACTTTGGACGAACTGGCAGAAATATTTTTTACCAGCAAATACCATTTATGCAGAATATTTCGTAAATATACCGGGCTGAGTATTCAGGAATATATTTGTACCAA
The DNA here is from genome assembly GCA_015056885.1 of Lachnospiraceae bacterium. Classification (GTDB taxonomy): domain Bacteria; phylum Bacillota; class Clostridia; order Lachnospirales; family Lachnospiraceae; genus Acetatifactor. The sequence goes on along the minus strand of SVFL01000051.1, from coordinate 4,500 downwards.
ACGTTTAATCAAAGCAAAGGAACTCATCAAATCCGGAACATCTATCACAGATGCTGCCATTCAAGCAGGCTTTCACGATTACACCTCTTTTTATCGGGCCTACAAAAAAGAATACGGTGGTACCCCGAAGGGAATCCGGTAGTTTCCAAATCATTTCTTTTTATAGTTCAGACAAAACGGCCGTCCCCCGGAAACAAGGGGACGACCGTATACGTTACCGGGGTGAACAGTCCCTGTAACCCAAATTATGAAATTGTCAACAATTATTTGTTAGGAACAAAGTTTGCCTTAAACCACTCAAAGATATCCTTAGCGCCCATGGTTTCAGCATCCTTCACCATAGCATCCCAGATTGCTTCGAATTCAGCTTCGTCTTCTGCGTATACCATCTTCCAGCAAGCAGGAACTACTACATCCTTCAGTGCTGCAATAGTAAGTAACTGGTTGTCATCAGCTGTAGGGAATGCTACACCATCAAACTTGGAATCCTGAATAACTTCGATACCGTGCTGCTCTGTGTAATCCCAAAGATCTTCGGCACCCATGGTCTCTTTCCAAGCATTCCAGTTGTCATTATCACCTGTAATTGCCTGTGCATCCGGCCAGGATGTAGGGATGTAAGGAACAGGATCGCCATTGATATCTACGTGATCAGCAAGCGGAGTACCATTTGCAAATAAAACAGAAGTATTAAAGATGGAATATTCTGTACCATCAGGCATAGGGAAGAAGTTAATAGAACCTTTTTCCTTTAACCAAGCTGCAAATTCATCTGTGATGGAAAGAACACCGTCGTCTTCATTCCACATACATCCTTCCGGACCGTAGTAAACCTTCATCCACTCATACGGATCAGCCATCATATCAACTAACTCTAAGCAAGTTTCAATGTTTTCAGAATCCTTGAAGATCACGATGGAAGAACCGCCGGTGTATGTAGCTGATGTAAAGCTTCTGTACAGGGTAGCATCGCTTGGGAATACTTCATAGTACTTGGTTGCCCAACCCGGTAAAGAACCGCCTGGGATCATAGCGAAACCATTGTCAAGCTTCGGCGCCTGGTCTGCTCTGGAAGTAGAAATGGAGTCAGGATCTACAAGACCTCTCTTGTAAAGTTCGTTGTACCACTTCAAACCTTCTTTAAATACGGAATCATCTTCCAAGATGTATTCTACAGCACCGTCTTTGTGGAAGTACTCAGCCATGTACTGGGTACCTGATACGTTGGAACCCTTCCAGGTCATCCACAGAGTTAAGCTGTTGAAGTACTTGCTGTCGCCGTTGTCAAGGAAGGTACCAAACATCTTGGTGCCGTCTTCTAAGGTCGGCTGATACTCTAACATCTTTTCTGCGATATCGATCAGGCTCCACATATCGGTAACTTCAGGAGCACCGATTGCTTCGTAAACGTCCCATTTCAGCTTCGGGGTGTTACGATCGAAAGTACCCTGCTGTGCATACACACCACTATTCACACCAACACCGAAAGGAAGGACATACAGACCGCCTGTACCTGCACTCCAGTTTTCTCTGATGTGATCAATATTGGAAGTGATGTATTCATTTACCACTTCATCACCTAATACGTGAGGTAAGTACTCAGCGTAATCGGAGTAATCGATGATCTTGTCAGTAGCAACTAAAGTTTCAAAAATGTCAGGCTGTGTACTAGGAGTAACATACATCATATCCGGGAAGTCACCGGAAGTCATCATAGCGGTGGTCTTCTCGTCAGAGTATGCCCAAACTTCCAATTTGATGCCGTGAGCAGCTAAAGCTTCTCCTCTGTAACCGGTCACTTCGCCGGAGAACAGGTTGGCATCCTTTGGATACAATGTGACAGCAACAGGTTCTTTTACTTCTTCCTTCTTTTCTTCAGAAGGAGCTGCTTCAGATTCTTTCGCAGGAGCAGATTCGGAAGCCTTGGTAGTTTCGCTGGTATTAGCAGCCGGCTTCTGACCACATGCTGTAAGAACCATAGCAGTTGCGAGAGCTAATGATAAAACTCTCTTAAAAGCTTTGATTTTCATATGTTTTTCCTCCACATATAAATATTTATTGCGGGATTTATACTTCTTGCGACCCAATAAAGTATCAATCCCTAAAACCCTTGTTCAGGGGGTTTTTCAAAAACGTTTGTACTTATAATTAAACAGCATTATTTACTATAATACAATTCAAATCTTGCTCCAAAAATTACTCATCTTGCTATTCTGTATCCGTATTGAAGCGTTTGTTATAGCAAAAATCCGTTATCGGAATCTTATCACCGATAACGGATATCTTTGTTTATGAATGTTCTCCATTTACGTGACTGCAAATACAGTCCACTTTATACTGTTTCTTTTACTGCCCCGGCACACTCTGCAGCCAAACGCTTAACCTCATCCAAAGGCATTTCCGTCAATTCTGCAATCTCCTCGTAAGAATCCTTGCCTCTTTCCAGCATACGAAAAACTATTATTTTTTGTTTTTCTGCACGACCTTCTGCACGACCTTCTGCTAGTCCTTCACGTCTGAAATCTTCGCGGATTTCCCGCATTGCCTGACACATCATAACCTCGTCTTCTTCCTTTCTACTAAATTCAATTTCAGCACCTGTAACTGTGTTGATCACATTTAAAGCTTTGCTATCCAAATGTTGAAATCCCTCATCCTGCTGAAGCATATCCTTCAATTTGTCCTTATCATTTGCATATTTAATAAATAACATAACCTCCCGTAAACTGCTTGTAAACCGATTTAACTCCTGGTCTGTCATGTCGGCTGGTGAGAGCAGATTCAGCTTATAATCAGGTACGAAAGCCAAAAGCTTGGGATCCTTTACCTCAAGCATTTCATGCAGACTCCTGGCTCCGTCCCAGCTTTCGGTTCCAAAATGTACAACCACAGTAATCACCGGACACAATCTGTCTTCTTTGTAGAAGCTGGATAAAAATTCCCCTGCATTCGGTGTCTTCTGCGATTTCACACTTTTACCACTTTTTCCTCTCTCATGCGGCAGATTTGTTGCCTTTGCAAGCTTTCTTGCCATCTCATGTCTTTCGGCGATCAATTCCACCTGTGACATGTATTGCAATGCGTCGTACAACATATCTCTGACCGGCATGGCATAATGTACTTCAGACTGATTCTCTATACCCAAAATAAGATATGCTGCAGAATCGTCCTCCATCGCCGCAAGACATTTTATTCCGTCACGGAATTTCTGCACCGGTAATTTTACCTGTGTCCCATCTGCACCGTATACAATACCGGGCAATGCTGTATCCATCGGGCGCAGTTTCTCAGGTTTTATTACCTGTTCTCCTTGGTAAATCATCTGGTTAAAGGCATCCGCAAATACACGATTGTCCTTTACATAATCTTTTGTAGCAATATCCTTTTTCCCCATATGCTACGGAATCCTTTCCAGATTCGTACTTGCATATTGTGATATATCAAGTAACTTTCCTTACCATTAGTAATATTTTACCACATATATACTCATTATGCAATTACCAATCTACTCATCATGCATTTACAATTCGGCCGCCATTGCAAATACATAACCAGTGTAGCATACTGTTTCGACAAATGTGGACGATATATCGTCTTTTTTAACTTTTTTTGCAACTATTCAGCGCTTGTGATAGCTACAGCACTTTTTTAGAAAAGGCACAGCCACAATAATCCTGCCTATACAAATCATATTCTGCAGACAACTCTATACTGCGCTTATAACCGTTCCTTTTCTTGAAATCACTGGGCAGCCATGGTATTGTATAATCTAAAGCAAACCTTTCCCCGATTGCATTAAGCAATGGAGCGTTCTTTAATGGGCTTATGGTCAGTGTAGTTGTGACAAAATCCACCCATCTTCCGGCTACCTTCTGCTGTGACGCCAGCTCAAAGGTCTTTTTCAAACGCAGATCGAAGCATTTCTCACATCTGGCGCCACCCTCCGGTTCCTGTTCCAATCCTTTCACCACAGAAAAGAAAAGTTCAGGTTCATAATCCCCTTCTATATAATCGATGCTGTAAGCCTCGCCTGCTGTTACATCCTCCATTTCGTTGAAGCTTTGGATCAGACGTATTTGCTCTTCCACGCGTTTATGATATTCCTCTTCCCAGGAAATATTGGGGTTATAATAAAACACGGTGATTCTGAAAAAACTGCGCAGCCGTTCCAACACGGCACTGCTGCAAGGAGCGCAGCAGCTGTGCAGCAGCAAATGTTTCCCTTTATTAGTCGGATTTAACATAATCCTTTCCATTTCGTTATTAAAATTACGTTGATTCATGTTGTAGCCTTTCTGTGTGATAGTCATACTTGACATTGTGTTATGCTAAAACTATTCTAAACATTTATGAATTGTAATTGTTCAATACGTTCACAATTACGATGAATTTTTATATTTATTATAGCAGTTTATTGAAAAATTTGATATACTCTTTTTAAATCTCTTGATTTTATTGTAAGTATTCAGCACCTTCATAATTACAGTTTATTACTATCTA
>SVFL01000050.1 GCA_015056885.1 Lachnospiraceae bacterium | reverse complement strand
AAAATCATTTCTTCCATGGAGGCATCAGAGTCTCCTGAATGGTGGGAATGCATGTGACAATCGGAAAGTATAGGCATAGTCAGTCTCCTTTATTTGAATAAAATAATTAACATTGTGATACCGTATAGTATGGGTTGGTGGAGCATATAAATCAAGAGCGAATGTCTGCCAAGGAATGTCAGCGGAGGAAATAAATTTTTCTTAAGAACAGGTATTTCCAGCCAGCCGAGCCGCAGACATAATTTGTGGAGCAGGTATCCTGCTACAAACAACAGAAACCATGGCAACAGTGGGAAATAGTCTGTGGAATAAAATTCCTTTGCCGGAAAACCCAGATAGGCAGTAAGTAAATTTCCTTTAGCATACTCCGGATATCCGTTCGAAGCGGGATGTAGTACTATAAACAGAATCAAAACAGTTGCAAACAATGCAACAAAAATTGGTGTCGGCTTGATATTTTTTAATATATGATCCAAAGGAATCATTAAAATCATACAGGAACCAATCAGAGTCAGTACCCCGAATAACACCAGGTTCTCCGGCATCAGGAGCATGGTTACCAGAGTGATAAGGCCGCCGCTCCAAAAAACAATCAGTCCTCTTTTTAATGGTTGTCTGCCAAAGGACCAGCAAAAGCCGGACAGTATAATAAAAGTCTGACAGATGCTTTGCTGCCAGATATATGCTCCCGTGCCATGATACCAGGGGACAGGGATCTGAGCGATGTAGACCAAATCCCATAGAAAATGATAGAGTATCATGCTGAGCATGGTAAAACCTCTTAAGGCATCTAAAAGCAGGAAACGTTTTGCTTTTTGTTGTATAATCGGAGAAGTTGATGCTTCATTCATAAGGAATCTCCTGATAATTAATGAAATATTATCTAAAGTATAACAGACTTTTTCATAAAAAGACATCTGTATTTTGGCAAAAAAGTGTTTGTTGATACTTTTTTGCGAAAAAGGGAAGGGAAAATATGTGCAGAAGTTCCACCAGAAGGCTGTAAAAGGGGCCAAAATATAAAAAAAATGTAAAAAATGAAGCTTTTGGAAAATATTTTTGATTTACATCTTGAATTATCAAAGGGAATCAGTTAAAATATAGCCGTGATAAAATTTTGACAATAAGACAAGTCAAGTCCTGTTGTTAGGGGCGCCTTGAGACTGCTGTCAAAAGAAGATAAAATAATTTTAAAATTTTAGGAGGAAACTAAAATGTCAGTAAGAGTAGCAATTAATGGTTTTGGCCGTATCGGCCGTCTTGCATTCAGACAGATGTTTGATGCTGAGGGTTATGAGGTAGTAGCAATCAACGATTTGACCAGCCCTGACATGCTGGCACATCTGCTCAAGTACGATACCGCACAGGGCAGATATAAGTATGCAGATAAGGTTGAGGCAGGTGAGGATTCTATCACTGTTAACGGCAAGACCATCACCATCTACAAAGAGGCAGATGCTTCCAAGCTTCCTTGGGGCGAGCTGAAGGTAGACGTAGTTCTGGAGTGTACCGGTTTCTACACTTCCAAGGAGAAGGGTATGGCTCACATCAATGCCGGCGCTCGTAAGGTTGTAATTTCTGCTCCTGCAGGCAACGACCTTCCTACTATCGTATACAATGTTAACCATGAGACCCTGAAGGCAGATGACACTGTTATCTCCGCAGCTTCTTGTACCACCAACTGCCTTGCTCCTATGGCAAAGGCTCTGAACGATCTGGCTCCTATCCAGTCCGGTATCATGACTACTGTTCATGCTTACACCGGTGACCAGATGATTCTGGATGGTCCTCAGAGAAAGGGTGACAAGAGAAGAAGCCGTGCAGGTGCTCAGAACATCGTTCCTAACTCCACCGGTGCTGCTAAGGCAATCGGTCTGGTTATTCCTGAGCTTAATGGTAAGCTCATCGGTTCCGCTCAGCGTGTTCCTACCCCTACCGGTTCTACCACTATTCTGGTAGCAGTTGTTAAGGGTCAGGTTACCAAGGAGCAGATCAACGACGCTATGAAGGCTGCTGCAACCGAGTCCTTCGGTTACAACACCGACGAGATCGTATCTTCCGACGTTATCGGTATGACTTACGGTTCCTTGTTCGATGCTACTCAGACCATGGTTGCTCCCATGGAAGATGGCAACACTCAGGTACAGGTTGTTTCCTGGTATGACAACGAGAACAGCTATACTTCTCAGATGGTTCGTACCATTAAGTACTTCAGCGAGTTGGCTTAAGTATTATACGACATGGACTTTAGGGGGTCCGGTCTTTGGACCGGGCCCCTTGTTACAAGAATGAATAAATGGAGGATTTTTAAATGGGTTTGAATAAGAAGTCTGTTGATGATATTAATGCAAAGGGCAAGCGCGTTTTAGTAAGATGCGATTTCAATGTACCTTTGAAGAATGGTGAGATTACTGATGAGACTCGTATTAACGCAGCTCTTCCTACCATTCAGAAGCTGTTGAATGACGGTGGTAAGGTAATTCTTTGCTCTCACTTAGGTAAGGTAAAGAATGGCCCCAACGAAGGTGAGTCTCTTGCACCTGTTGCAAAGAGCCTGTCCGAGAAGCTTGGTAAAGAGGTTGTATTTGTGGCTGATTATAATGTAACCGGCGAAGAGGCAACCAAAGCTGTAGAGGCTATGAAGGAGGGCGATGTTGTTCTGCTTCAGAATACTCGTTTCCGTGGTGCAGAGGAGACCAAGAACGGCGAAGAGTTCTCTAAGGAGCTTGCTGACCTGGCTGATTTGTATGTGTGTGATGCATTCGGTTCTTCTCACAGAGCACATGCATCTGTTGCAGGTGTAACCAAGTTTATCACCGAGAAGGGTGGAGAGAACGTTGTTGGTTATCTGATGCAGAAGGAGATTGATTTCCTTGGCAATGCAGTAGAGAATCCTGTACGTCCTTTCGTTGCTATTCTTGGCGGTGCAAAGGTTGCTGATAAGCTGAATGTAATCTCTAATCTGCTTGAGAAGTGTGATACCCTCATCATTGGTGGTGGTATGGCATATACTTTCCTGAAGGCTCAGGGTTATGAGATTGGTCAGTCTCTTGTTGACAATGAGAAGATTGATTATTGTAAGGAAATGATGGAGAAGGCTGAGAAGCTGGGCAAGAAGCTTCTTCTTCCTGTTGATGTTGTTACCATCAAGGATTTCCCTAACCCTATCGATGCTCCTATTGAGGTTGAGGTTTATGACATTGACAGCATTCCTCAGGAGAGAGAGGGGTGTGATATCGGACCTAAGACTGCAGCTATGTATGCAGAGGCTGTTAAGAGCGCAAAGACTGTTGTTTGGAACGGACCTATGGGCGTGTTTGAGAATCCTACTCTTGCAAAGGGTACCATCGCTGTAGCGAAGTCTCTTGCAGAGACTGATGCAACTACCATTATCGGTGGTGGTGATTCCGCAGCAGCTGTTAACCAGCTTGGTTTTGGTGACAAGATGAGCCACATTTCTACCGGTGGCGGTGCTTCCCTTGAGTTCCTTGAGGGCAAGACTCTTCCCGGTGTAGAGGCAGCAGACAATAAGTAAATATGTGATTTTAGAGCAAGCCTGTGAATTTGTTAAAAAATTTACAGGCTTGTTAAAAAAAACACAAATAAGTCTTGCATTGGGCAAATAAAAGAGTTATAATATAAAAAGTGAATAACATTTGTAGTAAGTCAGACTAATTCAGAATCGAGGGCAAACATATGGCAAGAAAGAAAATTATTGCCGGCAACTGGAAGATGAATATGACTCCCAGCGAGGCAGTAACACTGATTGAAACATTGAAACCACTGGTGCAAAATGATGAGGTGGACGTAGTTTTCTGCGTACCGTCTATAGATATCATTCCGGCGGTGGAGGCTACGAAGGGTACTAATATTGTAATTGGTGCTCAGAACATGCATTACGAGGAAAAGGGTGCCTTTACAGGTGAAACTTCTGCTCGAATGCTGGTGGATGCCGGTGTAAAGTATGTTATCATCGGACATTCCGAGAGACGTGAGTACTTTGCAGTGACTGACCAGACTGTGAATAAGAGCGTGTTAAAAGCTTTCGAGCATGGCCTTATTCCTATTGTGTGCTGTGGTGAATCTCTGATGCAGAGAGAGCAGGGCATAACGATTGGCTGGGTGTGTCAGCAGATTAAGATTGCGTTCCAAAACGTACCTGCTGACCAGGCAAAGAAAGCAATCATTGCGTATGAGCCTATTTGGGCTATTGGTACAGGTAAAGTTGCTACAGCAGAGCAGGCACAGGAAGTCTGCCAGGCTCTCAGACATTGTATTTCTGAAATTTATGATGACGCTACGGCGGAAGCTATCCGTATCCAGTACGGCGGTTCCGTGTCTGCAGATAACGCAGCTGAGCTGTTTGCTGAGCCGGATATCGATGGCGGATTGGTAGGCGGTGCGTCTTTGAAGCCCGATTTCGGACGAATCGTTAACTATAATAAGTAAGTTTAAAAAAGTAAATGTAAAGCCTTGTGTTGTGATATGAATTGCAACACAGGGCTTTTTAAATAAAAAACATATATGGATTTTGTGTATTATTTTCATTACACAGGAAGATATATTTAAAAAGAACCTTGCGATGTATACCTTTACTGAGCAGTGTGAAGAAGTAGAAGGGCTACATTTGGAAGATGGAACCACGAAGATTTTTCTGAATATGAAGAGCAAGAATGGCAGACCGGAACTGGTCGGTCTGTTATAGTATATGGAGGATACAAGGCTTGATAATCCGGAGATTATCGTACAGGATGAGCGCATTAAACAGATAGACGATATCGTGACTGAGGTAAAGCAGTCAGAAGAATGGGAGGCTGTGAGGATAAACATATTGCAGATTGGCGAAGCCCATGGAATGAAGATTGGTAAAGAGATTGGAAGGGATACCTTGTTGGTGGAGCAGGTTTGTCGCAAGCTGAGGAAGGGGAAGGTGCCGGAGCAGATTGCGGATGAGCTGGAAGAGGAGCTTGAGGTAATTGTTGCGATTTGCAAGGCGGCTGAAGCGGCTGCGCCGGAGTATGATTGTGAGGTCGTGTATAGGAGATGGAAGGATAATAAGAAGTCGGAATGAATTGCATAGTTGGGAATGGTACAAAAATGCCTCAAAGGTCAAAAATGGTTTTGAGGCATTTTTTTATGGTTTTAGCCTGTTTTGCACATTAACTCTGTAAATCGTGCTATTATATATAATTTATCTTTGGCAACGCATCCTATATAATAGCACTATAGTCGAGGGGGGAGCTCGAATATAGATTGAATTGTTATAGAGTGAAAAGGAGAGAAAGGTATGTCAACAGTAAGTAGATTTATAAAAGTTTATGCAGAGGGTAACAAGGAAGGAACTGAGATTTGGGTTGACCGTGTAACAGGTGTGAATTATGTGTTTCACTATAGAGGATATATGGAAGGTTTTACACCGCTTCTGGATGAAGATGGCAAGCCTGTCATTACTCCGGTTGTCGATGGAGAGGAGCTCATGGATGATAGAAAAGTGAGCTAAGAAGTGTCTGACACTTGCCGGAATGAAATGGATTTTGTCCGTCGGGTATTGTATGTCTTTTGGTTTTGTGCTAAAATAAAATGCAGTAAAACTAATATATAGCCATACAAAAGGAGGTACTTATGTTAGGAAATGTTATTGTAGGACAGTCCGGCGGACCTACCGCTGTAATTAATTCTTCTTTAGCAGGTGTTTATAAGACTGCAAAAGATTTGGGCGCAGACAAGGTATATGGTATGCGTCATGGTATCCAGGGATTCTTGGAGGAGAGAATCGTGGATATGGATGAGAAGATTAAATCAGAGTTGGATTTGGAGCTTTTGAAGAGAACACCTTCAGCTTTTCTTGGTTCTTGTCGTTTTAAGTTGCCTGAGTACGAGGCGGACAAGGCAATGTATGAGAAGATTTTTGAGTTGCTTGCAAAGTATGAGATTTCCGCATTTTTCTATATTGGCGGTAACGATTCCATGGATACGATTAAGAAGCTGTCTGATTATGCTTCGGAAATTGACAGTCCTATTCGTTTCATCGGTGTTCCTAAGACCATTGATAACGATTTGGAAGTGACAGATCATACTCCCGGTTTTGGTAGTGCGGCAAAATATATCGCATCCGTAACGAAGGAGATTATTCGTGACGGTCTGGTATATGATATCAAGAATGTTACGATTATAGAGATTATGGGACGTAATGCAGGATGGCTTACAGGAGCAGCAGCACTTGCTACCAGTGAGGACTGTGAGGGTGTTGATGCAATTTATCTGCCCGAGGTTGCTTTTGATATCGATAAGTTTGTTGAGAAGGTTGGCAAGCTTCTTGAGAAGAAGAAAGCAGTTGTTATGGCAGTATCTGAGGGAATTAAGACTGCAGATGGCAAGTATGTGTTTGAACATGGTGACCATAACGAGTATGTGGATGCATTTGGCCATAAGCAGTTGTCCGGTACTGCAAAATATTTGTCCGACCTTGTTGCAAGCAAGTTTGGATGCAAGTCCAGAGCAATTGAGCTTGCTACCATGCAGCGTTGTGCAGGTCACTTGACTTCCCGTGTGGATATTACCGAGGCTTATCAGGTAGGTGGTTCTGCGGTTAAGGCAGCATTTGATGGCGAGACCGGTATGATGGTTACTTTGAAGAGAGAGTCCAGCGATCCTTATATTTGTACTACCGGTTTGTATGATGTGCACAAGATTGCTAATATTGAGAAGAAGGTTCCCATGGAATGGATTACCGAAGACGGAACCTTTGTATCTCAGGAGATGGTTAACTATATTAAGCCGCTGATTCAGGCTGAGCTTACACCGATTATGATTACCGGTCAGCCCAGACATATTGTGGTTGATATGCAGTAATTTGCTTGATATAAGCATAACGACTTAAGAGAATGCATAGATATGGCCGGGAAAGTCCAATACTTTCCCGGCTGTTATATATAATCGATGTATTCACGGAAATACTTAGGGGGAAGGAATAATGATTTTTAAATGTAGAAATTGTTTTGGCAATGTGGTTTACAGTCCGGAAAAAAAGAAAATGTATTGTCCATATTGTGATAGTGAGGAGAGTCATGAGATGAAGCCGGCAACAAGTACGGATATGAGTATATGTCCGGATTGTGGCGGTGTGATTCCTGTGGCAGAGCATACGTCGGCTACGCAATGTCCTTATTGTAATAACTATCTGATTTTTGAACAGCGGGTGGAGGGTGACTATCTACCCAAGATGCTGATTCCTTTTCAGATGGGTAAAGAGAGTTGTAAGAAGCTTATTCGTGATAAATTTAAAAAGAAAGTATTCGCCCCTACGGACTTTTTATCTGAGGTGCGTTTAAATACCATGCAAGGAACCTATGTGCCTTATTGGTTCTATGATTATGATGTAAATGCAGATTATCAGGCAGAAGCTACGAAGGTTCGCAGTTGGAGCAGTGGCGATATGCGCTATACGGAAACTTCATACTATGATGTTCGCCGTAATATTGATGTGAATTTCCGAGATATTCCCGTGGATGCATCCGTGGATATGCCGGATGACGTAATGGATTTGATGCAACCTTATAATTACAAGGAGTTGGTTGATTTTCAGCCTCAATATCTGTCCGGATTTTATGCGGAGAAGTACAATATGCCGGGCAATGCAGTTGAGGGCAGGGCGCGTAAACAGATGAGTGAGGATGCGTCGGCACTTGCGAAGTCACAGGTTGTTGGCTATTCCAGCGTGCGTCAGGTAAATAATAATATTACGGTGAAAAGTGCGGCACAAAAATATGGTTTGCTTCCGGTTTGGAAGTATATGTATACCTATAAAGATAAAGAGTATCCTTTTTATGTAAATGGTCAGACAGGTAAAATCGTAGGTTCCGTCCCTATTTCTACATCAAAGGTTTGGGCATATGCAGGTACATTGTGGGCATGTCTGCTTATTATTCTGATGTGTGTAAGTATGTGGATGTCTGTATTGCCATGGATGTAAGGAGGAACAAGAGATGAATCGAGAAGTTAGGAATTTGGCGTTTAAGCAGTATTTTAAATATTTTGCCGGCTGGTTTATTGTGGCAGGTATTTTGCTTGTTGTTACTGTTGGTGCGTTTGTTGTTAAAAGTATAGGAACGAAAAGCGATGCCCACAATAATTCTGAGGCTCCTGTGGAGAGAGTGTTTGATTATGCAGATGTATTGACGGCACAGGAGGAAAAAGATTTAAGCAATTACATAACAGAGAAGGAAGCTTATGGTACTCTGGATATTGTAATTGTGACATTGGATCAGCCCATGGGTATTAGTGATTACGAGTGGGAAAACAATATGATGAATTATGCTGATGATTTTTATGACGCCGGGAAGTTTGGGTGGAATAAGCCTGATGGAGACGGCGTGTGTCTGGTGGATAACTGGTACGAGGATGAAAACGGTTCTCAGAAGGGGAGTTGGCTGTCTACTGCCGGCAAGATGATAGAGACGATCGGGCCGACGGAGGAGTATGCGGTTTTTGATGCAATGGATAGATACATAGAGTCGAATCCTTATAAAGCTTATTGTGCAGCAGTGGATGAGCTTGCTGATTACGGTAAATTTGGTTATGGAGATCAGGGAGGAGACCCTACGTGGTTTTGTCTGGCCTTTATTGTACCGTTTATTGTAGCCGGAATATATGCAGCAGTGAATTTGAGTCAGTCTAAGGCGAAAGATACGACGGTAGCCGGTACTTATGTGGAAAATGGACAGATGAATGTTCGTTCCAGATCTGACCAGTTTATCCGTAAGAGTGTGAGCAGCTATCGTGTGTCTAGCAGTAGTAGTGGTGGCGGAGGTGGAAGTAGCCATCGAGGTGGCGGAAGCCGAGGAAGTCACAGAAGTAGTAGCGGACGTAGCCATGGAGGTGGCGGACGCAGACGGTGATACGGAATTAATAGAAAAACCAGTGGGCAGACTGTTCGCTGGTTTTCTTTGCGCCATGCCGACAGCGCATGAACCATGCCGACAGCCCCCAAAAGGCAATGCCTTTTGGGGGCTGTCGCGGCGTTCGCCGTATGCAGATTCACAAAAATGTGTCTGTCTGTGAGCGAGCTCCCGACAGGCACATTTTTGCGAATTTGCGCATGGCTCATTGCAACGCGCAAAAAAGCACCCACATGACGGTATGGGTGCTTTTAAAATTATTTATATTGGTTTGCACAAAAGATTAAGCCATCTCGTTTACAGCTTTGCTGATACGGGAAACCTTACGAGCAACGTTGTTCTTGTGATAAACACCCTTGCTTCCGGCAATCTCAATGGTCTTGGTAGCAGCAGTAAGCTCAGCCTGAGCAGCAGCCTTATCACCAGCCTCGATAGCAGCGTAAACCTTCTTGATAGCAGTCTTAACACCGGAACGGATAGCTTTATTTCTATCTGCTCTGTCACGTGCAACTAAAATTCTCTTCTTTGCGGATTTAATGTTAGCCAAGTCGTACACCTCCATTTGTATACAATATCTGAATTTTTATTATTGTTTCACGATAGTCAGACACGGAAGACTAAGGTAAACATACTATTGTAGTTTAGACAATTCTATCGCATTTGTCAATACATATTTTCCTGAAAAATGCAAAAAATATGAAAAACTTGTATGGGAGAACAGTGTAAAAAGGGTATGGCTATTAATATGAACAATTTTTTGGTTAGAACGGATTTGGCCTTGGAGGCCAGAGAAAGTATTTCAGAGACAGATAGTGAATTGCATGGTGTGCGTGTGGAAGAGTATTATTTGGAGGATATAGATATTCAGGTTACTAAGGTTATGATAGATACAAAAAATGCTGCAAAGGCTATGGGCAAGGAGATTGGTACTTATGTGACTATGGAGGCGCCGGCACTGGTGGAACCGGATGAGGACTATCACAGAGAAATATCGGAGTGTCTGGCCAATGAGTTGCTGGACTTGATTCCCTGTGAGAAGGAGGAATTGTCAGTGCTTGTAATCGGGCTGGGGAACAGGGAGGTGACAGCGGATGCATTAGGACCACAGGTGGTGGACAATCTGTTTATTACAAGGCATGTGGTGAAAGAGTATGGGACAGCGGCCTATAATTGCAGTAAAATGAATCTTGTCAGTAGTATGGAACCCGGAGTTATGGCTAAAACAGGTATGGAGACTGCAGAGATTGTCAAAGGAGTGGTTGCGCAGACGCAGCCGGATTTGTTATTGGTGATAGATGCGTTGGCGGCAAGAAGTACAAGGCGACTGAATCGAACGATTCAGATTACCAATACCGGAATTCAACCGGGTTCGGGGGTGGGGAACCATCGAAATGCGTTGACGGAAGCAGAACTTGGGGTTCCGGTAATTGCAGTAGGAGTACCCACAGTTGTGGATGCGGCTACGATTGTTGGTGATGCATTGAAGAAGTGGATGGATGAGGAAGCAGATAAAAAGTTTGACAGTCGACTTGCGTTTGCTGAATTAAATAATATGTATATGACAGGGAAGGACATCGATGCTGTGATTAAACGTGTCAGCTTTACTTTGTCGGAGGGGATTAATATTGCCATGGAAAAAAATAATATAGTCTGTAAAGACAAGTAGTTTCATATACTGAAGAGAGAATGTACCAAAGGACATTATAGTACAGTGTATGAAAGAAAACAGAGGGGCGGTTTCGGCATGCGGTTGGCTGGATTTGCCCTTTTCTTGTGGATGATTGGTTTGTTGTGGGATGAACCATTTCCGGATGGGGAGAAACTTTCGGGGACAAAGTCGATGGCCTTCGGAGAGGCAATAAAGCAGGAGCTGGCGTTGGCATTAAAGGAGACCATGTATGTTCAATTTATACCTGCGGCTGTTGATTGCGCGGGAGAAAGTGGTTGGAACTGGCTGGTTCGCACACAGACGGAAAGTCTTATGCCTTTGTATGGTATTCAGGGAAATAAGGAAGAACCGTATATGTTGGTGGTGGAAGAGGAGTCGGCGATTATGGAACCAATGGAGGAAATCGTGCAGGAAACTCCCGTGGAAACAGATGGAAAGGTACAGACAGAAGCGGAACTGTTGGCACTTTTGGAGGCCGAAAATGAAGCTGTGATGGCACCGATTGCATTTGAACCGCGAACCCGTAGAGTGCAGGTGGATTTGGAAGAACTTAGAGATTATGAGACTCTTGTTAAGCTGTTTTATACAATTGATGCCAATACAACTGCCGGAACAGATCAGTTGAATGTGGAAAGTCTTTTGAAAGAAGATGTAAGTATCGAGAAAAGGACGGATGGGCCTCAGATATTGATTTATCACACTCATTCGCAGGAAACTTTTGCTGATTCGGTGCAGGGGGATAAAAATACCTCTATTGTAGGCGTGGGGGAACGCCTTGCTCAAATTTTGCAGGAGGAATATGGGTATCAGGTGCTTCATCACACGGGGCAATATGATGTGGACAGCAGAGATGATGCTTATGGAAAATCTTTGCCAGCTTTGGAGCAGCTTTTGAAGGAAAATCCTACTATTGAAGTGGTAATTGATTTGCACAGAGACCAGATGCCGGAAGAGACGAAGCTTGTGATGGATTTGGACGGCAGGCCTACAGCAAGATTTATGTTTTTTAATGGATTGTCCAGAACAAGGCAATCGGGAGATATTGATTATTTAAAAAATGAGAACATCGATATGAATTTGGCACTATCCTTTCAGATGCAGTTAAAATGTGAGGAATATTATCCGGGACTTACAAGGAAAATTTATCTGAAGGGGTACCGGTATAATATGCATCTGTGTCCACGGACTATGTTAGTGGAACTTGGGGCGCAGAATAACACGGTGGAGGAGGCCATGAATGCCTGCGATCCTCTGGCGCATGTGATTGATATGGTGTTGGCGGGGGAGTAGTATAAAATTTATTTCAAAAGAAAATTGACGAGAGGGACATATTTTTTTATAATAGGATGAAGAGTTTTTAACTAGGAGGAGTACAAATGGCATCAAACGGTACCATTGATCAGAGTAAAATTCGCAATTTTTGTATAGTTGCACATATAGACCATGGTAAATCTACCCTGGCAGACAGAATTATTGAGAAGACCGGTTTGCTTACCAGCAGAGAGATGCAGGCTCAGGTACTGGATAATATGGAGCTTGAGAGGGAGAGAGGAATCACCATTAAGGCGCAGTCTGTCAGAACGGTATACAGAGCCCAGGACGGGGAGGAGTACATATTCAATTTGATTGATACTCCGGGTCATGTAGACTTTAATTATGAGGTGAGCCGTTCGTTGGCGGCATGTGACGGAGCGATTCTTGTGGTGGACGCGGCTCAGGGTATTGAGGCTCAGACGCTGGCTAATGTATATCTGGCCCTAGACCATGATTTGGATGTTTTTCCGGTTATCAATAAGATCGATTTGCCAAGTGCAGAGCCTGACCGTGTGATTGAAGAAATAGAGGATGTGATTGGTATTGAAGCCCAGGACGCTCCACGTATTTCTGCTAAGAATGGCTTGAATATTGAAGAGGTTTTGGAGCAGATTGTATCTAAAATACCTGCGCCCCACGGAAATCCGGACAGTCCTTTGCAGGCATTGATTTTTGATTCTTTATATGATCCTTATAAAGGGGTTATTATTTTCTGTCGTATTATGGAAGGTACTGTGAAAAAAGGTACAACCATTCGTATGATGGCAACCGGAGCAGTGGAGGAGGTTGTTGAGGTAGGATATTTCGGTGCAGGTCAGTTTATTCCCTGCGAGGAACTTTCTGCCGGAATGGTAGGATATATCACTGCATCCATCAAAAATGTGAAGGATACTGCGGTGGGTGATACCGTAACTGATAACAACAATCCTTGTAGTGAGCCCTTGCCCGGATATAAGAAGGTACAGTCCATGGTGTATTGCGGAATGTACCCTGCGGACGGAGCAAAGTATGGTGATTTGCGAGATGCGTTGGAGAAGCTTCAGTTGAATGATGCGTCTTTGAATTATGAACCGGAGACTTCCATTGCATTGGGATTTGGATTCCGATGTGGTTTTCTGGGACTTTTGCATTTGGAGATTATCCAGGAGCGTCTGGAGAGAGAGTATAATCTGGATCTGGTAACCACAGCCCCCGGTGTAATTTACAGAGTTTACAAGACAAATGGTGAGATGATTGAGCTTACCAATCCCTCTAATCTGCCGGACCCTTCCGAGATTGAGTATATGGAAGAACCCATTGTTACTGCTGAAATTATGGTGACCAGTGAGTTTATCGGATCTATTATGGAGCTTTGTCAGGAGCGAAGAGGCCGTTATCTTGGTATGGAGTATATCGAGGGTACCAGAGCGGTGTTGAAATATGAGTTGCCTTTGAATGAGATTATTTATGATTTCTTTGATGCATTGAAATCCCGTTCCAGAGGATATGCTTCTTTTGATTATGATATTAAGGGTTATGAGGAGTCCAAGCTGGTGAAGTTGGATATTCTTATCAATCGCGAAGAAGTGGATGCACTTTCCTTTATTGTACATGCAGATTCTGCTTACGAGAGAGGTCGTAAGATGTGTGAGAAGCTTAAGGATGAGATTCCACGCCATTTGTTTGAGATTCCCATTCAGGCAGCTGTGGGAGGCAAGGTCATTGCCAGAGAGACTGTCAAGGCTATGCGTAAGGACGTGCTTGCCAAGTGTTATGGCGGTGACATCACCCGAAAGAAGAAGCTTTTGGAGAAGCAGAAAGAGGGTAAGAAGCGCATGCGCCAGATTGGAAATGTAGAGATTCCCCAGAAGGCGTTTATGAGCGTTTTGAAGCTGGATGATAAAAAGTAATTTGCGGGAACTGGAATTGTATATTCATATTCCCTTTTGTGTCCAAAAATGTAAATATTGTGATTTTCTGTCTGCACCTGCCACTGCGCAGGTGCAGAATGCGTATATGGAAGCCCTTTTGGCAGAAATTCGGGCAGCAGATGCAGCGGACTGCATTGTGGTCAGCGTGTTTATCGGTGGTGGAACACCCACAGCGGTAGATGCCGACTGGATATGGCGCCTTATGGATACTGTAAGGGAGTGTTTTGAACTTGCCCAAGATGCGGAGATTACCATGGAGATGAATCCGGGAACCGTTACGGCAGAGAGTCTTGCAATTTATCGACAGGCAGGCATCAACCGACTGAGCATCGGTTGTCAGTCAGCCAGGGATGAAGAGTTGCGGGCAATTGGCAGAATCCATAATTTTGCACAGTTTCTGGATACCTATGAAAAGGTGAGGGCGGCCGGATTTGCTAATGTGAATGTAGATTTGATGAGTGCGCTGCCGGGACAGACTCTTCGGGACTGGGAAGAAACCCTTCAGAAAATTTTGTCCCTGAATCCTCAGCCGGAGCATATCTCGGCCTATAGTCTTATTGTGGAGGAAGGAACCCCCTTCTACGAGATGTACGAAAGAGGAGAACTCGACCTTCCCGACGAAGATACAGACCGGGAAATGTACCGGAAAACAGCTGAGATTCTGCGTGAACATGGATATGAACGATACGAAATCTCCAACTATGCAAAAGCCGATTTTGCCTGCCGACACAATTGTGGTTACTGGACGCGACGCGATTACCTCGGCTTTGGAATCGGTGCTGCTTCCCTATACAACAACACCCGCTTCCATAACACAACATCCTTACAGGCCTATCTGGACAACTCTCTTAATTGTCGAGAAGACGTAGAAACTCTTAACACACGCGAACAAATGGAAGAAACTATGTTCCTTGGCTTACGTATGCTAAAAGGCGTAGACACACAAAAGTTTCAAGAAAACTTTGCTGTGACCGTAGATGAAATCTATGGGACTCAAATACAGGAAAGCATTTCCGAAGGTCTTATGATGCGCAATGAATCGAATGTTTTCCTGACAAAAAAAGGCCTCGACCTCAGCAACTACGTCATGGCCAAATTCTTACAGGACAATGGATAACCTAATGTTTTTTGCCTGTTTATGATGAGGGCCTGAAATTGGTTGAAGGCCATATAGCCCCCAACCAATCCCCAGCCCCCTCAACAAAAAACAGGCAGGTACATATTTTTCTTTGCCAGGCACTGAAGTGGATTTTGCCACATAAACTATTGTGATGGAAATCCATGGAGGTGCCGTGTGCAAACCTTTCAAAAACCTCTGACTTCAGGAGAAGAAGCCTATTACGTACAATTGCTAAAAAACGGCAGTGCGGAGGAACGACAAGGGGCAAAGGATGTACTGATAGAGCGTAACCTCAGACTGGTGGCTCATATTATAAAAAAGTACCAGAACGTGGATGAAGATATGGAAGATTTGCTTTCCATAGGCTGTATCGGACTGATTAAAGCAGTAGAAACCTTTGATGCCGGAAAAGGAAGACTTGCAACTTACGCTTGTCGTTGCATTGATAATGAGCTTTTGATGTTGCTACGCAGTAAAAAGAAAACAGCAAGAGAAGTGTCTCTTTTTGAGCCTATTGGTCAGGATAAAGAAGGAAATGAAATTCGACTGGTAGATGTGATTGAACAACAACAGACAGATACGGCAGAACGCATGGAACTCAATGAGAGTATTCGAAAAATGTTCTCATATATGTCGGAATGTCTGACGGAAAGAGAAAGGGAGATTATTCGTTTGCGATATGGTTTGGGGGATGTTGAGCCGATAACCCAAAATGAAATAGGAGACTACTTTGGAATTTCCAGAAGTTATGTGTCCAGAATTGAAAAACGTGCTTTAAATAAGTTAAAAAAAAGGTTTGAGGAAGTTGGAAGAAATTAAAAAGTGAATCTTGTCAACAGTTTGATATTATAGTATAATTGTTTTGGAATATCGGTTATTTTTAGGAAAGAGTGAGCAAAACATGAAGTTTGTAAAGACAGAAGATTTGAAAATCGGTATGAGGCTTGCCCGCCCAATATACAGTAAGAGCGGAGTGCTTTTGTTTGACAGTAACTCAAATCTGACATTACAGGCAATCGAAAGTGTAAAAAACTTCGGTTTACTCGGTATTTATATTTTAGAGCCGGCAGAACCTGCGTTGCAAATGTCTGAGGAAGACAGAGAATTCGAGAGATTTCAGACGATGACAGTTTTTGCTATTCAGGAAGAGTTCGAAAAAATTCTTACTACAGGCAAGCAACAAAAAATGCATGTTATTGCGGAGTCTATTCTTAAAACATTCGGTCGCCAGAATGATAGAGTTAATTTCTATCAGAATCTTCGTAGTAAGGATGATTATGTGCATAGACATTGTTTGAATGTTGCGATTTTAAGTGCCATGATTACACGTGGTCTGAACATGCGAAGAGAAGAGCAACATCAGGTTATCTATGCTGCCATTATTCATGATATAGGTAAGATGTCTCTTGGCGGTGAGCTTGTGTATGGAAAAGAGCTCACTGTAGAGCAAAGAATGCGTGTGTTTAATGTGCTTATGGATACCGGTGAAGTAATGGAGAATGCTTTTGGCAATGATGGATTGATTGTTAAAAGAATTTGTAATCAGGCTGTTATGCGTCAGATGGATTCCCTGAAACCGGCGGATGAACAGCATAACATTAAGATGGTTCGCGGAGCCAATATTTTATTGGTGGCTAACAGGTATGATGAACTAACCGGTATGACTCTTGAGGGAACCGCTAATTCGGAAGTCAAAGCTTTGAAAGAACTTCAGAGTAATCCGGAACTTTACGAGCCGGAGATTGTAGAGGCGCTTATTAATTCTGTAAAGATATTGTCACCGGGAGTTAGTGTAGAGTTGAATACCGGGGAGAAGGCTTTGGTTCTTACGGAGAATTCGGATGATGTTTTCCGACCGACCGTGTTGACGTTTAGAAATAATCAAATCATTGATTTGTCCCTTCGAATCAATGAAGATTTTGAGATTGAAGATATAATGAAGACTTTGGATAATCGCTGTATTATAGATAAAGATGCTTTGCATAAAGCAGGATTTTAGCGGTTGCCTTAGCAATAAAATGGAAGCAAAAATACAATAGAAAGAAGGTATAGTGATGCCCAGAATTGAAGAGATTTTATCAAAAGGTATTGAGATTGGAGCAAGTGATGTTCACCTGACTGTTGGTCTGCCGCCTAAAATGCGTGTAAATGGTAATCTGTTTACATCTGAGTTTCCGGTACTGACACCGGCTGATACCCTGGATGTTCTTGTAAATATTATGAATGAGCATCAGAGAGCGATTTTTGAAGAGCGTGGAGAGTTCGACTTGTCTTACTCTGCACCCGGATTGGGACGTTACCGTGTAAATGCATTTAAGCAGCGTGGTTCTATCTCAATGGCATTCCGTGTAGTTGGTACAGATGTTCCTTCTCCGGAGGTGTTAGGTGTTCCTGAGTCTGTAATAGATTTGTATCAGAGAAAAAGAGGTCTGATTCTTGTAACCGGACCTACCGGTAGTGGTAAGTCTACGACATTGGCTGCAATTATCGATAAGATTAACAGCTGTCGTGATGCGCATATTATTACTTTGGAGGATCCTATCGAGTATTTGCATCCTCACAAGTTGTCCATGGTAAACCAGCGTGAGGTTGGTATTGATACCAGTAGTTATTCTGCGGCTCTTAGAGGTGCACTCCGTGAGGACCCTGATGTAATCCTCGTAGGTGAGATGCGTGACTTTGAGACAATCAGTATTGCTATTACTGCAGCAGAGACAGGTCACTTGGTGCTTTCTACCTTGCATACCAACTCTGCAGCAAGCACTGTGGATCGTGTAATTGACGTATTCCCTCCTCATCAGCAGCAACAGATTCGTGTTCAGTTTGCAAACGTTTTGGAGGCAATTATTGCACAGCAGTTGATTCCTACCGCTGATGGCATGGGACGTGCGGCAGCATTTGAGGTTCTTCATGCAAACCATGCAGTAAGAAGTATGATTCGTGAAGGTAAGACTCATCAGATTGAAAGTGTAATGCAGACTAACCGTAAAATGGGTATGATGACCATGGATGAGGCGATTGGTCAGTTGTATATTGCCGGTAAGATTGACCGTGATCAGGCAATTCATTTTGCACATGATCCTGATAACATGGCAATGAAGATTTAATTTTTACATATTTTTCAGATTATTCGGGAACCGGCCGCAAGGAGTCCTTTGCGGTCGGAAATCCCTTTTGTTCAAGCCGAATCAGGCGATTTTCTCAAATGAAATCTATTGTTATATGTTTTTATTATCTGTTTATAAGGAGGTAATTTATGTTTTGTAATATTTTATCCGGGGGAGTAGTAGGTGTTGGTGCCTGCTTAGTTGGTGTAGAAGTAGATATGGATAGAGGACTGCCCTCCTTTTCCATGGTAGGGTCTTTGAGCGGAGAGGTGCGTGAATCCAGAGAACGTGTCAGTGTTGCTTTGAAAAACAGTGGTTTCAGTATTCCGCCAACCAGACTTACGGTGAATCTTGCCCCGGCGGATGTGCATAAGGAGGGAACCGCGTTTGATCTGCCTATTGCGGTAGGAATTTTGCAAGTGATGTCTTATTTCGGTGAGAATGCAACGAAAGATATTTTATTTTTGGGAGAGCTTGGATTGAATGGAGAGCTTAAAAAAGTTCGAGGGGTACTTCCGATAGTACAGGCTGCCGCAAAAGCCGGAGTAAAGCAATGTATTGTACCCTTTGCCAATGCGGCGGAAGGGGCTGTTATTCCGGGAATTAAAGTGCGTGGAGCAGAAAGTGTCGGACAGGTATTGGCTTTTTTGCAACAGGAGAATGAGGGAGAGAAGGAGAAGATTCTGCCGGAGGTTTCCATGGATGCAAAATTGTTGTTAAAGAATCGGTTACCGGAAGGGGAGGATTTTGCTCAGGTTCAGGGGCAGGAGATGGCCAGACGGGCGGCAGAGATTGCGGCGGCCGGATTTCACAATTTGTTGATGATAGGACCTCCGGGAGCCGGTAAATCTATGATAGCCCGTCGGATTCCGGGGATTTTGCCGCCTCTTACACTGCAGGAAAGTCTGGAAGTTACCGGAATCTATAGTGTAGCCGGACTTTTGGAGGAAGGGCAGGCACTGGTGACTAAGCGACCTTTTCAATATCCACATCATACCATTTCTCGTGCCGCATTGACAGGCGGCAGTCTGCGTCCCAGACCGGGACTGATATCCCTTTCACACAGAGGTGTCTAACGTGGTTAAGGATACTCGTAGGGGTTCGCAGAAAGCCCCAATTTACGGGCTTTGTGGCGGTTTTCACTTCTAATAATTCTTGAAAAACTCCAAAAAAGTAATTTGCATTATACATTTT
>SVFL01000004.1 GCA_015056885.1 Lachnospiraceae bacterium | reverse complement strand
CAGTACATCATATCAATTGTGCAGCCCGCATATGCAACAAATATCTTGCCATCGTGCATGAGCACTGCCGACGCTTCCTGAATAGCCTGACCTACAACACCGCCACCCATGTTATTGTAACCGGCTTTACCTGAACCGTTATTGGTTTCGTAAGCTCTGTCTGCTGACGAAAGAAGTACAAGTGGTCCCGTCGGATACAATGGGTCTTCAGGGTCAACTGTTGTAATCCAGATTTTTGATGATTTTGGAGTTACATAATAACTTTGTCCGTCATATTCAAAATATGTCGTATCAAATGCCCCCACCGACTGATTATCAGTTGTATTGTGAATATATCCTGTGTATTCCCAATTGTCCGGTTCTGTAAGGTCGTCTCCGTTACATGTAAATATACACTGTTTTGAACCAGAACTTCCACCCGGTTCTGTTACTGAAGCCTGTGCTATCATTCTCCATTTGCCACCGATTTTGTGAATCTCAGGCGCCCAGTACCAGCCCGTAACTTTTGTTCCGTCATCAAGTGTTCTGTCCGTCCATATTTCATATTCTTCGGCATCAGTTATTCCATCTATAGTTTCTGCCTGACGGATAACCAAGCTCTGATATGCTCCACCGCCACTTGCTGACTTCTCATTCATGTTGGAGCCTGTAAAGTAATATACTCCTTTTTCTTCATCATATATTGCGTATGGATCAGCTCTGTAATTGGCAAGCGGACTTCCGTATTCTTTTGTTACTTTCATTTTTCCTGTGACTGTATACTCGCCTTTTGAGAGATTCTTAAGATTAAGCCCTGCCGTGTTCCACTCAACACCCATCGGAGTCTTTGAGCCGTCACTATATATAACATTTAATTTTTCCGGCAACACGACTTCTTCACCGGGATTTACTTTGATATCATTTGTCTCAACTGATATGCTGTGAAGTTTTGAATATTTTCTTTCAATTCTGTCGTATTCTTCTTTTGTCAACGCAAATACCGACGCTTCTTCTTCAACAGCATAATCAGGCAGTATTCCCTTTACGGTCGCTTTGCTATAGTCGGTTTCTTCAAATTCTGAGAATGTTTCAAAATCCTTGGTTGTAGTTAGATATGATTTATTGTCATCGCTTTCCCAATATATATTATAAAGAGCTGCCTCGCTGTCATATCGAATGTGCGGATTAATAACTGCAAGCCCTTCATCATTTAATTTGACTGTTCTTTGATTTTCAAAGTAAAGCAAATCATATGAATCAAAGAGAATTACCTGATCTCTTGTATTATAAGTCATACCATTATCCGCCGAAGCAATCAAACCATAACTGCCGTCCGGTTTTCTAAAAAGCGAAGGTGCTCCAAGTTTCTGACATCCTTCCGGCGACATAACAGCCTTGTCATTGTTAAGAGCCGTAAATTCTTTTCCGTCTTTTGACAACCCATAAAACAATACATCTGTACGATATGTATCGGTATATTCTTTAGACGGAAACTGTGCATACTCGACTCCCATATTCGGTTCATACTTTGCCACATATGTTGCAAGATACCCCGCAGGCTCGGCTATTTCCAAGCAAGAGGTTGTTGCTGCTTTGACAATTGAGTTGCTTTTTACTTGCTTGTCTAAACTTGACATATTGGATACATTCAACATAATTGCTGCTGATACTACTAATGAAATTACTCTTTTAAATCTCTTTTTCATATCAGTTCTCCTTTCTGATATTTGGCGTTTCCTATAGTTTTATTATAGTTGTCACAAAAATGCAACGCCATGATTTATCTTTAGGAGTTATTTGATTTATTGTTAAGTGTGTGCGGCGGTGGCAACCTTTTGCATCGCTTCGCTTACATAACTGAATATTTCTCTCCTTTTAACTTGAAAAAATCTCAACCGAATATATAATATTAATATGTGTTGAAATACATACTTTAAATATCAGGTGGTATCGAATATGACAACAAAAAGAAAAAGTGCATGGTTATTATTAATATTCATTTTATCAGGCTTAGTTGTAGGTGGACTAATTGGTGAACTCACATCAAAAGTCAGTTGGTTGTGGTGGCTTTCTTATAGCAAAAGTTTTGGACTTGAAACCCCGCTTACACTTGATTTAAGTGTCATTAAAATTTCATTTGGTTTAATGATTAAGATGAATTTAGCCAGTATTATAGGTATGCTTCTGGCTCTTTTAGTTTATAGAAAAGTTTAATCCTGAGAAAGTGAGCTATTATCATGAATAACATATATGCAAATGAACTTGAATTCATAGTAAATGTAATCAAAGAAACTTATACAAATGTAGCAGAATCAAATGATACTCTTAATGCGAATGAAACAACACCGAATTATGATATAGCTTCCGGACATACAACATCCTCATTTTGCATGGATAAGTCCCCCTTTGATATCGTAACAACCCTAGACTACAATATAGAAGAAACAATCATCAAAAAAATACATGCCGGATTTCCGGATGACATAATTCTCAGTGAAGAAACCTTATCCGACACACTTGTAAATGGCAGAACATGGACAATTGATCCTATTGACGGCACCTTTAACATGTCGGCAGGTATGCCTTTATATGGTGTTCAATGCTCGATGTTTGATAATGGAGAACCTGTAGTCGCTGCAATCTATCTGCCTGTTTTCAACGAAATGTACTATGCCACAAAAGGTGGTGGTGCATATATGAATGGTTCTAAAATCTCAACTCATTTTACTTCACTTGATAAAAGTATTATTAGTTTTGGTGATTTCCCGCACTCACGCCCCGATGACATCCGCGATGAAAGAATTATTATGAATGAGATGTATAACCATATTGCAAGAGTTCGCATGTTTGGAGCTGCAAGCATTGATTTTGCATATCTTGCCTCCGGTAAAACACAAGGCACTGTTATTTTCACACGCAACAAATGGGATATATCTCCCGGAATATTGCTTTGCAAAGAAGCCGGCGCCATTGTAATCGGTGACAAAGGTGAATATACACACGAATCACGTTATATCATTGCTGTTGCAGATGAGAGTATTGTAAGGAATATCAACACTTTCACACTAAATATTTAAATCCGACTATTCATGTTATCGAAAAATATTTCTTTTGCATATCCTCTTCTCTGTTTATCTCTTCTTATATGATAACCAATTTCAGGCTTTATCTGACCATTGATTAATTGCATAGTCAAACCGCAATCACCTATCATCTCGCCTGTTTCTTTTAAACAAACTGCCCATAATCCAAAACCGAATATCTGATATCTTTCTATATTTTTATTTATCCATCTTTTCACTCGGGTATCATCAAATGTATATGGATAGTATTGCATTATATCTGAATCAGTCAAAACTTTATAAAGAGCCTCAAAATCATATTCTGTCATTTCTCTTATTAATAAACGCTCCGTTTCAATAACCACTATTCACACCTCTAACTTCAATAATCGCATACTTTCATTCTCTTAGTGAGACTGAAAGATCCTGTTACTAAAATAAATTTTCAATCCCTTTTCACTTTAAGATACATACTGTCTTTTTCAGTGATTTTTCGAATGACTCTACAAGGATTCCCCGCTGCCAAAACACCTTCCGGAATATCATTTGTTACAACAGAACCCGCACCAATAACACTACCGTCTCCAATTGTAACGCCTCCACAAACAGTAACATTAGAAGCTATCCACACATCATTACCTATTTTGATAGGTTTTCCATATTCATAATCATGTGCCGTACCATCTTCATCAACAGATATTCTTCTTTCATCTGAAATTAGTGAATGAATACCTGTAGCAAGTGTACAATAAGGACCGACAAAGACATTATCTCCTATTTCAACAGTATTGCCTGCAATAAAGGAGAAATGTATATTAGAATAAAAGTTTTTGCCTATTGCAATTTCTTTATAGTTGTCAATAAAAATAGGAGTTTCCATTGAACGGTAACCACCAAAATCATCATTCGGAAAAAGCTGGCGCAGTATCGCTTGCTTTTCTTCATCGTCATCAACACCGAGTTTATTATACTGTTCACAAAGGCGATGGCTATACTTTTGCACCTTACCTAATTCTTCTGTAAGGCAATCATAAATCAAACCATTGTGCATTTTTTCATATTCCGTCATATAAAGCACCTCCAAATTCAATTATATGGTATCCTTTTCAAACTTGCAAAATAAAGTTCGGTATCATCGCATCTATCTTTGAAATAACCTTTTCAAAACTCTCGTTTCGAAACTCGTGTTCATCGTATCAATATCGCTCTGCTTTGTCAATATCTACCTCTCCGGCGCAGTGTGTTCCTTGCGGAGCGGTTTTTATAAGAAAGCTCTTTTCAATAATTTTCTTATAAAATAGAATCTCGCCAGCGAGATTCTCCGCCTGGGTTGGGTTGCGTTAGCAACATTTTTTGCTCCGCCGCAGTGCAATCCTTAGCGGAGCGGTTTTTATAAGAAAGCTCTTTTCAAGAATTTTCTTATAAAAACAGGTTCTAAACCTTACCCCCAAAGTAAAGTTTAGAACCCTTTTAAAACTCTTTTTAACGTAGGAACAAAATATAGTTATCCTACGCCCATGCGTCCTGCTCTGTTGGAATTCTGATATCTGCAAGACATTGAATTTCATTTACGAACCACTGGTTTGTAGAAGGCTTTCTTCGCAATTTAATCGGTCTTGGCGCATCTGCCCCACCACTTTTAACATAGAGTGTTGCCCAATTTTCTTCATCAAAGGAATAAGGATTTTCACTCACTGTAATTGTATATGGCAAAATAGGCGTATACGCATTATCCGGCGTTGCTCCTTCAAAAAAGGAGAATGTTTTGTACTGCTTGCCCGCAAGACGTTCCTTTATAAATGCTTTTTCTCTTTCATTCACACTTTCCGGTCCCTTTAAATAGTCAAGCATTTCCCACGTGGCATTCGCATCATTTTCAAAATTGCACAAAACAGCAATACAAAGAGCTGTTGTCTTAAATGCAGAGTCCAAAGAAGATTCAGGTAATGTCTTTAATTCTTCCACACTTGTAGGCAAAGACGTAAAAGTAAAGCTTTCTGTACTATTTTTGCCCTTTGCAGTAGTCTGCACAGCACTTTGCTCCGCATTATTTACCACTTTTGATGCCTCTCTTTTTAATTGAGATGTAACTTGATTTTTAATTGAATCAAATAATGCCATTTTCATAATCTCCTCTACTTAATACAATTTACCAACCCTGATCTTCCTGTGGTGCCTTGTAATTATTTGTAAATAAAACAGATGCTTTGATATCAAACGGTACCAATGCAGAATTGCCCGGATCTGTGTTAATCTTCACATAATCCGTTGGAAGCCATACATTTTTAGAACCATTCCATCTAAAACCTATTCGAACCGACTGACTGTGTTCATTCGGAACAGGGTCTGCTCCCTCTGTCTCCTGCTCTTCGCTATATTTTCTCGGACATAATGTGATATATTTTTTCACTTCATTTACCTGATCAAAACAATATGGATACTGGTCAACAATAATCTGCCACTTTGTCTTGTCTTCTAAGCCACCCTCCGGAGTATATCCATTGTACGGAGTAGCACCTTTCAGGTATGCACGGGATGCAAATGAACTTGCAAGTACTGCTTCGCCGCCTTCTACCGGACATTTCTTTGTACCATACTCAACTAAAAAGTCCTTTGCATAATTATTCAGGGTATAATCAGAACCTGATATCGCTCCTGCACCGTTCATCAGTGATTCAAGCATTTGATATGTTACACCTGAATAGTCTCCTCTTCCATTATATACGTAGTTATCCAGTGCAACCACATACAATGCAGCAATTACATACGGATCATCACAATTCTTGATAACATACTGTACCTGCTCATTTGTTGTAGGCCATGGATCAAAAGATACATACTTTCTAAGAAGATCAATAGGATAATTCACCACTTCTTTGTCTTCGCCTTCGCCCTCTTCAACTGAATAACTACCCTCAAATGGTTCTTCTGTAGTCGTCCATTTTACAACCTCACTTACAGGGGTATCCGGTGTGTCCGGGGTATCCGGTGTACCTGGTGTATCCGGTGTACCCGGTGTTTCTGATGTACCTGGTGTTTCCGGCGTACTTGGGGTTGCCGGTGTACTTGGGGTTGCCGGTGTACTTGGGGTTGCCGGTGTACTTGGGGTTGCCGGTGTGCTTGGTGTTGCCGGTGTACTTGGGGTTGCCGGTGTACTTGGTGTTTCAACTGTCACTTTGATTTTTTTTGTAAGCTTCTTATTCTTTTTGTTTTTTCCTTTTGTTGTGACTGTAATAGTAGCATCACCGGCATTCTTAGCCTTGATTGTAATTGAAGTAACTCCCTTTTTGGATGGCTTACCTACTTTTACCAGTGCAATTTTTGTATTGTTCGACTTTACACTAATCGTTTTCTTGGCTGAACCCACCACCTTTACAGTGGCATTTACTTTTTTGCTGTCTCCTTTCATTAAAGTAATACTACTCTTTGCCACTTTCAACGACTTCACATACTTTTTGCCTGCAGCTTCAACAGATAAATCAGTTGTAGAAAGCATGCCTGCCATCAACGTGATACAAAGTACAGCAGAACCAATTCTTTTTGCAATTTTTTTCATTATTTTCCCTTGTATGATAATTATAATTTAATTATCACACTTTCCTTTCTTTTTTTGTTTACTTAAACTTAGCTTTTTTTGTTGCTCCCTTTTTCAAAAGAATAGTCTTATAAGACTTCTTGACTTTGTTAGGACATTTAAACGTTGCTTTCGCCATTATTCCCTTAAATGCATTTTTTCCGACTTTGTTTTTCTTTAATTTAGTTGTCTTGAATATAATGTTTTTAAGCTTTTTACAATTGTTAAATGCATTGGCTCCTATACTCGCAATATTTTTACCAATTGTAACTTTTTTAAGATTTATACAATTCTTAAATGCATTTTTCTCTATTCCGGTAACTTTATATGTCACTCCTTTAATTTTAACTGTCGCCGGAATACTAATAGTAGCACTTTTTTTATTAACAGGAGCGGCATATGAAACTGTTGCCCCTGCTGATGCTGTTTTTGTAATCTTATAAATCGCCTTACCGCTGTCATCTGTACATTTTGTACCAACTGCAATTTCATTATTCATATCGCCCGGTCCCGGAACAGTAGTCGGCGCAATTGTCGGATTAGTTCCCGGCGCATCGGTTGGTATTGGGGAACCTACCGGTGCCGATGATTCCGACGGTGCCGGTGAACCTGTTGGTGCCGGCGATTCCGACGGTACCGGTGACTCCGATGGTTCCGGTGACTCCGATGGTGCCGGTGATTCTGACGGTGCCGGTGACTCCGATGGTTCCGGTGATTCCGACGGTTCCGGTGAACCTGTTGGTGCCGGTGATTCCGATGGTTCAGGTGACTCTGATGGTGCCGGTGACTCTGATGGTGCCGGTGATTCCGATGGTGTCGGCGATGCTGTTGGAGTTGCCGTAGATGTAGGTGTCACACTTGGTCTCGGTGCCGTATTCTTATAAATGCAAATGTATTTATAAGTACCCATCTTATCACTTTCCATAAAATCTGCATCACTTCCGTCCAAATTAACGCTTCCCATCCTCATAACATTCTCGTAATGACCGGTGGAAATAAATGACGGCACAATGTCTTCCTCTTCATTTAGTTCTATAGCAGTAGTACCCTCAACATTAACTGCTACTTCCAGCCTTCCACCATTAACTATGATACTTCCTTCCGGATCAAGCTTAGCAAGTCCGCCCATATCAGTAGTTACCTTAAGACTTCCTTCTTTCATAAGCATACTGTCAAATCCGATTCCCGAAGATAATTCACTTTCAAATAAAGTTTCAGTATCTACGGTTACATTTCCATTCTCCAATGTAATTGTTCCGTTAACATTAATACCTACAAAACTTGCTTCAACTCTCAGAGAACCGTTTCCTGTGATTGTAAGATTTCCATCAAATACAAAAATTCCGCTTCCGCGTATATCTTTGTTATTTACAATCTTATTATCACCTACGAGATTAATTGTCAGATCACTCTCACTGTATATAAATGCAGACGGTTGTGCCATTCTGATGCGCGACTCGTAAAAATGAGGCTCTAACTCTAAATCAAAACCATTGAGTGTCAATGTTTGGGTTGTAGCATTATAAGATGCCTTACCGTCACCAAATACGTCAGTAGCATTTTTATCTGTTATCTGTTTTTCTCCGACCCATACATCATAAAATGTAGTTTCACATACATCACAGTAATTACCTGTCATGTTATGAGGTCCGTATAATTCAGATTCCCATATATCTGTTGTACTGATTTCTCCACATGTTTCACACTCATAATAGAATTTATAAGGATTACAACAATCACCTTCAACTGCAACGTGATCTTCGTCTTCTACTTTCTCTTTAAATGAATGTACATGTTCAAGTTTTTCCTCAATTACATACTCGCATGTCTCACACATAACAGCATAATCTTCTGTAGCACCACCTTCGTGGTCAGGGATATGTGCTTCTTCATCTGTCCTGTCTCCGCACTTACACATATGCCAGTGATTTTCACTATCTGTATACCAATTATCACTATAATTGTGGACATGTGTCATTTTTGCGTAGAGAGTTATATTGTCTGTTACAATATCATTTTCGAAATCCCACATTTCAGTGTATTCACTGTCTTTAAACCATCCGTCAAATCTCATATCTTCTGCAGACGGTTCTGCCGGAAGAGAAACTTTCTCTCCTTCAAGTATTTTCTGTGATGCCGGATTTTTACCTATACCGTTTACAGAGAATTGAACCATGTAATAAACAGGTATATCTTCCCATGTACCCGTAAGCTCAACATCACTTTCTGGCATTGTAAATATAAAGCAGTCATAACCCGTACTGAATGGATTCGTTTCTTTAGTTATCTCAATTCCGTCAGCAGTCACATTTTTAAGAATTCGGGTGTCATCTTCACTGTACACACATACCTTGTCTCCCACATGCGCAGTTGTATATGCTTCCCCATCAAGCGTTACACTATATGTTTCAGGCTTATCTTCGTCATTTTCATAGACCATTACATCGATTTTATATTCATTTCTAAATGTAATTTTCGTACCGTCACTTAACGTCTCAGTATAGTTAGCTTTAACAACAACCGGCAATGAGTCATCTGTTACAGAAACACCGGTTACAGTGCCTTCCTCCCCTGATACGGTAAAATACGGGTCGAAATACTCAGAGTATCTGTCATAACTGATTACTGCATCATGTTCTTCCGGAAGAAGTTTATAATAATCTGCAATATTTGCGGTTTCGCCAACTTTTATATGAATGGTTTCCGGTACAAAGCTATCAATCACAACAACACCCGGGTCACCGACAACATTCATTTTCTTCGTAGGAGGCATGCAGTATTTTGTTGTCATTCGCTCATCTGCTATTTCTTCACCATTTATTATCCATGTAATGTTTTCGGCAAAAGTATAATCATCTCCTGATATCGAAGCAGTCATGAAAAACTCATACTCATTGCCACCGATAATATAGGAACTTGATGTGGTGGTGGTTTCTAATCCCGGTTCAAATGTTACTACTTCATTTCCAACACCGGCACAATAAGCTTCCACGCTATCTAGCCAGTCTGATTTCATCTCACCGTGATATAGTTTCTCATTATAATTAACATATATAGTATCTATTTCTTTAGAATCAGGATTAACGATTTTGTCGCTCAGATATTTGATTGTTATTGTTTTTCTGTCATCCGAAACTGTAAATCCCTGATATCCTGTTGCACCACTACTCATTTCATTGTATTCACCGTTAAGCGACACATTCATGGCGTCATAATCTACATAAGCATCGTCACTAGAGTCCAGCCATAACGGGAATTCATAATCCCCAATCGGTATTGTTATCTCACACCAATAACGCACACCCACATTTGGTGTTTCACCTATTGCACCCGACACAGTATCGCTTGACCATCTGACAGTAGGTGTCACATCAATATCAGACCCAATTTCCACCTCTGTATCAAACGGCTGTCCGTATACAGGTGCATCAAGTCCTGTGATTTCAAATCTGCTCGCAGGAACTACTACATCGATTGTCTCAGTTCCGAGTGATGAGGTGGCAGTCAATGTAACCTTGCCCGGTTTTAACGCCTCTAACATACCATCTTCTGTCACTGCTACAATTTCTTCATTGCTGCTTTCCCAAACAGGCTCTGTGTATGTATCCTGTGATGCTGTTACCGGAAGAATTGCCGTCTCAATATTCAGCAGACCTACACCCGATGCATGATAAACAGGATTATCTCCGCCATCACAGTCATAATAACAGTCTTTATCATAGTTCAGCTTCATTTCCGTTGCCGGTACTTTCATGGTAATCACAACTTTATCCGTATAAACCCATCGGTTCTTAGATGTAAGCTGACCTACACGAACCACATAATTGCCCGGAACATAATCGCCTGAATATTTTGTAAAATCCTGCGGAAACTTGAAGGATGTTTTTACATTTTCATCTAATATTTTTCCACAAAGAGTACTTCCTTCCGGAGCCTGCACAATTTCAAGTTTTGTCATATTGTACGGAGAAGGAATCATCTCACCATCTGTTAATCCTATCCACTCTTTGATACTGATAACAGCATTGGAATCCGGTGTTGCATAACCCATGCCGTTATCATATTCCAGAGTTACATCTGATGATACATCCGGAGAACCGTAATGTACCAGAACCTTTTCATCAATCAAATAAAGCTTTCCGTTTGTATCATTAAACTTAAGTCTGTAATAAACATCTTTACCAAGCTGATAACTTAGATATAACTTGTATGGTCTTTCAAGATTAATATCTTCTTTCACAAAGCCATTATCAACAGTAGGGGTTTTCCAGTTATAGCCATCCAAAGAATATTCCCATACCGGTTTCTGATATTGGTCTTCCGGTGTATGAATATCAGAATAGATATCGTACTGATCAAGCTCCAACGTATAAAGCTCCGGTGCAGTATTTCCATCTACATTAATCACTTTACAATCTTTTTCTTCGTCATAGACCATTTCCATATTACTTTTTAACGGATCCACTACCTGAAACATAAAATGAGTGTAAGCTTTTGGGTTATATCCATTCGTGATAAGAAATAATGCCCCATCCGCCTTATTGTTTTCAAGAGGAGTTTTCAGCCTTTTCATATACTCTTCTTCATCATCAAGAAACGGAACCTTTGCAGCATCTCCTATTGTGCTCTGCAAAAAATCACCTGATATTATATTTGCTCTCTTATACCCTGCTTCATAATCATATCCCGCAGAGGATAAAATACCTTTTCCAAAGAATACAGCCTGCTTGTATGTATAGCCTTCATTCTCAGCCTTACCTAAGCTACTGTCAAATCCAAGATTGATAATTAATCTTCCGCCATCAACCGTGACATTTGCAGAATCTTTACATATATTGATAACACCACCAGCCTGTTCCGTTTTACCATAGGCACGACCAAAAACAGAAGCTTTGAGCACTCCGCCCGTCATATTGAAAGTTCCGTCATATACTCGTACAGGGTATACAAAATCACCATGTTTCCCTGACTCTTTCACTGCTTTATAGTCATATCCAATCACACCACTACTCATATTTACAACA
This sequence comes from Lachnospiraceae bacterium, assembly GCA_015056885.1. Taxonomy (GTDB): domain Bacteria; phylum Bacillota; class Clostridia; order Lachnospirales; family Lachnospiraceae; genus Acetatifactor. The sequence continues at coordinate 87,865 of SVFL01000004.1, read as the reverse complement.
CCGTTTCTTGCAACTACGAGTATACTGTTTTGTGCAAAGATAGTTCCTGCTGTATTGGTCTGCTGCATAAACTGTGCCTCCAAAGAGGAAGCCCCGTCACTGGATATATTCAATTCGGCACCGGAACCTACATAGATGATTCCGCCATAATCTTTTGTATCACAATCTACTTTTATTCGATTCGTAACAGAATGGCTATAGGCACCGATTCTCATATTTTTCTTGCCGTTAACAGTAATAAAATAACTGTCATCGTTCAAATCACTTTCTGTAATTATATTAACTGCAGAAAGCTGAACTCTTACATCCGTAACCTCAGGATTCTCCAAAGCAGCTTTCAATGCATCAAAATCGTTACATATTACATAATCCATTTCTGAATATGGTTCCACACGCAGGAAATCAATATTACCGGAACCGTAAATACCACTCACACCGGAATCATAGGAAAGACTATTATATCCACCCAGTGATTTATTTCGAACATATATATATAAATTCTTACCTGATTCCAGCTTTACTCCTTTTCCCGGCTGGTAAATATATTTCTCCTTTACTCCGTCGTAGGCACGTCCCGTAATAATACCGTCACCACCCGGAACATTGTCTTTATAGGTTATAATAAGCTTACTGTTGATATATACTTCTCCAACCGCTTCTGTTACATCACTGCCGGAATAACAGTTCATCACAGCGCCCTGACAGAATATTCCGTATCCGCCCGTATTATCGCCGTTCCATCCTTTATTAGTAATTGCGACATTACCGCCATTTAATTCCACACGATGTTCCTGTCTGGAATTGGAACCTTTGATTCCGTTTGTAATTCCATATAAAGCACATGTGATTTGAAAATTTTTTTCATCTGCTACATTAATAGTAGTACGTGGTGCTTCCGATTCATTTCGTATACCGTGAAATGCGTTCTTAATATGAACATCGCCCGTAACATTAATGGTAGCTTCTTTCCCTTGCGAATGAATCAGATAGATACCGTCATCTCCATCCTCACATGTAAAATCACTATTCAGTGTAATTGTATGACCTGTTACGGACCAGACAGGCACTCCATCTACGTTTTCCACGGAATCGATAGAAGCTTCCGGGTAACCATTGTCAACAAATGCACTGTTACTTTGCACACTTGAGCCTTTGATGACCTCCACTCCTGCTATGCTTAATTCAATCAATCCATTTGCTGCTACAGCTCCGTCATATTGCAGAAAGGTATCTCCCTCATATATCGGATTTCCAATCACAACCTCTCCATCACTAGTACCATCATTCCCCGAAATTGTATTACCGGAGACCGTATTCGTGTCCTCGCCATTTAATTCTGCATGTACCTGCAGCGTATTTACCGGCATCATGCCGAATACTAAAACAAAACACAGAATCACACTTATAATTCTTCTCTTTGAACCTTTCGTCACTTTGTACTTCCTCCTTTATTCTTAATTCGTCATTACTTATCTTTTATTACGATCCCCAGACTTCTCGCCTCAGAAGCCAGCTCTGTCCGGGTATGAAAACCGGTTTTCGACAATAGGTTTTCCACATGATACTTTACGGTACTGGCAGAAATCCCCAGCCGGTCCCCTATCTCAGTATTACTGTCACCGGTGGTCAGCTCCCGTAAAATGTCCAACTCACGCTCTGTAAATTCATGATTGGTACTATTGCCAATCTGAATAAGAGGTGTGGTATCCGGATAGATGCTTTCCCCCTCCATGGTTCTGTTCATCACATCCAGAATTGCCGTCTTTTTCCCATCTTTATACCAAAACGAGTCAACTCCGATTTCCCGTGCACGCTCCAGCCAGGAATATTCCGGCATGGATGTTACGATTATAATCTTAATCCTCGGAAAGACCTGCTTAATTTCTGCCGCAGCCTCCAAGCCACTATGTCCAAGCTCTGTCATTACATCCATCAATATCAAATCCACCTGCTGATTCCGACACATGGACAATGCCAAACCTGCATTTGCCACGGAACCCACATGCTTAAAATTCTCACTGGAATTGATGAATATTTCAAAAAGCTGCCTTGGCATTTCCTGATCTTCCACCACTAAAACGCGATAAGCCATAAACTACCCCCTTTTACCTAACTATTCATCATTTTATTACTTATCTTTTTATTTTGCCCCCGCCAATCGGCTAGTTTCAAATTCCAATGTCATCTTGAAAGCCTCATTTACTTCCACTTTAAACCGGCCCCTTTTTTGTTCTACCATTCTTTTTATATTGCTCAGACCTCCGCCCGGGGATATTTTGCCGCCGGGAACTCTGCCATCATTGGAAATTCCAATGCACAATTTATCTTCCTTCTTATGGATTCCGATTGTAATGTTCTTGGCCTCTGCATGCTTCACTGCATTTGCAATGGCCTCTCTGGCAACCATTATGAATACTTCTCTTATAGTATCCGGCATAAGAGATGCCTGCTCCCCTTCCCATATTAAGCGAACACCCAATAACTCAGCTAATTGGTTAACTTCTGTAATATCCGTATTAACCTTGGTCTTATTGTTTTCCGTTCCAAGAAGGATTGCATTATTTCTCCACAATGTCAGAATCTCTTTAAAATCCTCCTCCGACATGGGCGTCTCTGCATTTGCTGTCGTAAGTAGCATCAAGCGATTCATCTCATCATGAATATAGACCTTGGTATCCAGTATTTCCTGCTTACGAACCATTTCCTCAATATTCTGATTATATCTTCTCAGACTCTCGTTCATCTTCCGCAGACTTTGCGTTTCCTGCTCCAGCAGTTCATTTTTCTTATAGAGCTCTGTTACATCCGCAGCCACCAGCTCATAGATTTGTTTATCCGCAAATGCAACCTGATTATGGGAAAAAAATTTTATGGTTCCGTCCGGCATGGATACACATTCTGCATCCAGCTGTTTATAAAATTTTTCTCCATTCAAAAGCATTTCTCCGGTAATGGCAAGGCAGATTTCATCCATTTTCTTATTGGATAAAATAATTCTTCCACCCTCTTCCCAGTAGCATAATCCCGCATGCAACATATCCATGCTGTCCTTTACAGACATGGGAGTAATGTGCTCCTTTTTCCAGTGTCTGAAATAGGAAGCCAGCGTAATACTTATGGCCATGATTCCGGCAATCAGAACAATCCACCATATCATGCCAATACGACCAAGTGTATCACTAAGCCCCACATGCTCCATCTCCATATTCCTGTGTGAAATGTCAGCTGCAATCTGAAGCAATAAATACTCTATTACAAGCAATACCGTAGAAATCACAATATGCCTTTTCTCCTTTACCTGCACAGAGCGGAACAGATTGTACAGTCCCAGGATAAAAATAACTATCAGCCATATAAACAAAAAGTTTCTTGCCATATCCGGCATATCACCAAACTGCATCCTGCTACACCTCCTTTGTCAAACGAAAACGTATATAACTATTCTCGTCTTCCTGCTTTATGGTTACAGGGATACCTGCCTGAAACAATTTGTCTTTTGCATCTTCATCCAAAGCGGCACTTACTCCCTCCAATGTAATCTTAAGAATAATTCCTGCCGAGTCCTCCAGCTTGACATAAACCGCTTTCAGATTGGATAGCGTATTCTCCACCAGCTTTTCAAAAATTTCATAAAGCAAAATCACATCATCTGTGGGAATCTTCACATTTGCGTTTCCAACATAATCCGTAGGAATCTCTACATTTCCAAGATAACGAAGAGACTCTGCAATGGCCATTCCCAACTCTGCCGTACTCATCATGTTTTCATTTTCCGCCAGCAACATCAGATTGGCATAACGTTTTATGTATGCACCCAAGAAACAAATCAGTCCTGCATTGTATTTTCGAACCTGTCTGTCATCCGTCTCAAGAGCTGCCTGTGCCAAATGAGCAATTTTTCCCGATTGTGTTATGGTTCTGGCATTTATCCGTTCATACAATTTGGTCCTCTGCTCAATGGAGACCTGTTTTTCCTTTAGCTCGTTCTCCAAACGAATCAAGTCCGTTTCTTCTGCAAGAAGGGAATGGACCTCCTCCAGCTTTTTGTTAATTTCATTCAATTCTGAAATATCATTCTGCCAATAGGTATATCCCCCGGGAATCCGTTCACAGTACAGCTCTGTATCATCATCCAAGAGAACAGGTTCCGTCTTTTTCTTATATACATCTTCTATCTCTTTTGCTGATTGGGACCTATATACCGTTTTTCCACTATTGTCCGTGATCTGTAACTCTAAGGAAGATACTCGCATCAGCTCCCCATATCCTTTGTTGGTGGGAATCAATCCAATGCGAATACAACACTCCCAAAAAAGTGCTATCATAAAACATACCGCTTCCGGAAAATTGATTACCATAAGACCATTCATCTTGGGCATTTTCCCAAAAGTGATTAAAAGCTGCATGGTAATTCCCAGAACAAAGGGAATCATCGTAACCCACCATTTCTTTTTCACCTTGGAAAGCCTGCATGTTCTGAACATACTGACAAGCGAAAGTACATATAAACAATAAATCCATCCAATCACAATAAAATATCCAAATTCATGTGTATAACTGCTGTCCCAATTACGATAGCCCTCTTCAAAAGAAAACACTTTCTGATGGAAATCGTTGGACAATACGCACAGAAGCAATAAGAAAGTCACTGCTCCAAACCATAATTTGACTCTGCCAAATTCTCTTTTTTCCTGCCCGTCAATGCTCAATGTTGCATAAAATGTACACAGTGGAATGTACAGCATAGGCAAATAGTACAAATACCATGTATAACGTGCACAAGCCGATGTCACCGGAAACACTTCATATCTTACCGTTCGAAGAAGCATAAAACCAACAATCAGCCATGCACAAAACATCATCCAACGTTTCAGCTGTCCTCTGTCTACGATGCGTTCCGCAAAATAGATTACAAGCAATACTCCCAGTGCCATAAAATAAATACCGGAAATCATCCTCCATGGAAAAACGTTGGGGATGATGTTTACCTGGGCAAAAAAACACAAAATCAGCAAGAAGAAATACAGCAAAATACTGTGCAGGATGTCATTTTCATTTTCTACGGTAAATAATATTCCCGACAGACATAAAGCCTCTATACAGAGTTGTAACAGTATGGTAGGTATCAGAATCTGGAAAACAACTGCTACAAGGCTGGCTGTAAGGAACAGATATACCGTAGCTTTTTTTGCAAACCGAACCTCTTTACCATATCGTATCATCAGATAGTAATTGAACACCATGTATAAAAGCGCATTCACATAAAGCACAATCATGCCCCAGTCATGCGTGTAAACTCTGTTCGAATCGTAATAGAACACTTCTCTTATAAAAGGGTTCAGTAAAAGCAAAACCACATCCACTGCATAAGGAATTGACAGACCTATATGAAACAGGCGTCTTCTCTTCCTGTTCAGCTTATTATCCAAATCAATCAGGAATACAATATACAAGCAAAACAAATAAGGCATAATATTTTGTACGGATAAATATCCATAGTTCAATACATCTCTCAGTTCATAAGACCATTCCACAATATAGGAATTGCCGATGGAGCTTAAAATATCTAACAGTGACGCCAAAAATGTCGCCACCAGCAAAATAAAAAGAATAAAGTTTTGCCTTTTCCAAAAATCCTTTTTGGTAAATGCCAATATAATCGAAAAGAAAGAAATTACGACTGCAAAAACATCAAAATACACATTGTATATCATCTTTTTCTCACCCTCGTATAATACATTTCACACCATTGACTAGGTCTAAATTGTGTGTGATAATATTTGGAAAGACAATCTTCCCCCATGATATATTAACAAGCCATTCAACACTTCACACCACCCCTAAAAGCCAAAAAGGGTGGGAATTCAGTATTTTTATTACAATAAGGGTGGGAATTGGGGTGGGAAATCTACTTTGAAAGGATAAAAAATGATTAAAAGATATATCGCAATAATTATAAGTATGGCAATTATGATGACCTGTTTGTCCGGTTGCACACAACAGCAGACTCCCAGTCCGGAAAACCCTATTACGCTTACTATGTGGCATGTTTATGGCAGTCAGACCAAATCTCCACTCAACACAATTATTGACGAATTCAATGGAACTACAGGCAAAGAAAATGGTATTACAATTAATGTGGTTTCTGTTACCAGTTCTTCTGCAATTGATAAGGCCTTAGCCGCATCCGCTAACGGAGAGCCCGGAGCAGAAAGCTTACCCGACTTATTTACCGCCTATCCCCGCGTTGTGGAAATTGTTGGTCAGGAAAATCTTCTTGTGTGGAATGAATATTTTACGGAAAATGAACTCGCCGGATTTCATGACGAATTTCTAGCCGAAGGATATTTTGACAGCAACTTATTGATGTTACCTGTTGCCAAATCAACGGAAGCACTTTTCATCAACCAAACCCTGTTTGACAGATTTCAATCTGAAACCGGTGTATCGACCCAAAACCTTACTACTTTTGATGGTCTTTTTGAAGCTGCCCGTAAATACTATGACTGGTCCGATGGTCAGAATTTTGTCCAATTAAATGACTATTATAATTATGCTTATATCGGTATGAAAGCTCATGGAAAAGAACTGATTAGCAACAGCCGGTTGCAGCTTCAGGATGAAGCTTTTAAGCAGATTTGGATGCCCTTAGCCCAAACAGCAATCTATGGTGGTATCTGTCTGGATGACGGATATGCTGCCGCAAAATGGAAAACCGTTGAAATAATAGCCAACACAGGTTCTACAGCTGATGTATTGTATCAGCCGGAAGAAGTTATTTATGCAGACAATACAACGGAACCCATCACTACAATGGCATTGCCATACCCTAAATTCACCAATAATTCTGCAGGTGTAGTCCATCGTGGAGGCGGACTTTTTGCAATGAAAAGTGACAATGAATCAAAAAATCAGGCTGCCTATATTTTCGCCAAATGGCTCACCGAAAGCGGTCATAATCTTGATTTTGTAACTCAAGCCGGTTATCTGCCCATTACAGACGAGGCCTTTGACTCTTTGTTTACAGATATCAGCATAGTTGAAAACGAAAATTATCATAGTGTTTATGAAGCTGTTGATACTATGAGCCGGGAGTATTCCTTCTATGCTCTTCCACTTTACAACGGAGCTTCCGAAACACAAAATGCTTTTGAAAACAATGTAAAATCCGTCTTGCGTTCTGCCCATACGCAATATCTCAGACGCGTCTCTGATGGAGAAGATCCTGATACTGTTATGAACGAGCTCACAGAATCTTCTCTTGCCGAACTAATAAGCCTGTCGGCCAAGTAAGAGGTATCATGAAACATGAAACGAATAACTCGAGTTAATATCCAAAAAATAGTCGACCAAATCAAAGCGGAAAGCATTTCCATGCGCAGACGTTTTATTGTTTTTATTATATCTGCCATAGCCATAGTACTTTCTCTGATTCTTCTGCTTTTTAATCTGTTTGGTATTATTAGTCCTGCAAACAAACAGATTATAGATGCGTTAGACACACAACTCCTCTCTTATACCAATAACATTGAGAGTGACTACAATAAAATTGCCGCTCACGCAATTTCCTTTTCCGAGCAATTAGAGAGCTCCATTCAGCATTATTTAACCGAAAACAGCCTAACATTTGATGACTTGGAAAATAGTTCTGAGACGTTGGTGGATTTGCAACGCCATTTGTATGACATCGTATACCTAAATATGCAGCTTACACCATCAAGCGGAGCCTTTTATATCTTAAATACAACCGTCAACAGTGGCACAGAAACGCCTTATTATAACGGAATTTACCTGAAATATATTAATATGTATTCCGAAAATACAGTAAATAATGAGATTTCTCTTTATCGAGGTGCTTTCACCACCGGAAAGGAAAACAGCCTTACCTTTCATAGCGGATGGCAGAATGAAATGCAGACAGATTTTTTTGACAAAAGCAATTCCTTATTTACAGATAAAACCCACTATCTTTTAAGCCCTACCATTGGGATTCCGGAAACATGGGAAAGAGCACGATATGTTTATGTTCCTATCCGTGATTTAAAGGAAAATATCATTGGTGTCTGTGGTTTTGAAGTAAATGATCTTTATTTCCAGTTATCACAGAAAACGGACGATGAAAAACAATTAGTTTGTGCTTTGCTTGATGCCAACCAAGACGTATATTCGGGCCAATTCAACTCCAGCCGATATAACAATGCCGATTCCAATATACAAACCTTAGAAAAAAGAAATTTTACAATATTTGACTTTGGCACTGAGAAATGTATTGGCAAAACACAAAGCCTACAATTAGGTAATAGCACCTTCACTGTAGCAATCATGCTCACCGAAGCACAATATGAAAGTCTGCTTAAAAAAGGAAATTCAAAAACTGTTGGTGTAATCCTCTTTGTAGTACTCTTTGCATTTGTATATTGTTTTTGGGTAAGTCAAAAATATGTATCTCCCATATTACAAAGCCTTGAGCAAATCAAATCAAAGGACGTATCCGGAAACAGTTTAAAAATACGGGAAATTGATGACCTTTTTGCCTTTCTTGAGGAAAAGGATATCCTCTATGAAGAACAATTAAAAAATCTGGAAATATCACGCAAGCTTGCGGAGGAAGAAACACAACGCACAAAGGAAGCCTATGAAAAAGCCTTGGCAGAATACTCTCTTGCCCAAAGCGAAATTCAGCAGCTTTCTGAAGAACATAAAAAAGAGATTGTTTTGGAAGATTATGAATTCTTTATCTGTAACTTAAGTACTCTTACCCCTTCCGAATACCGAATATACGAATTATACTTGTCGGGCAAAACAGCTAAAGAAATCGTACAAATCCTAGGAATTACAGAAAATACTTTAAAATACCATAACAGAAATATTTATAGTAAACTGGGGATTTCCTCACGAAAACAATTGTTGAGATTTGCCTCATTAAAACAACATCAAGACAAATTAGGCGTCAGCGATACATAACAAGTCACTCAAGGTCAAAATAATACTTCGTCTCAAAATCCTCAAAATAACAGTATGTTGCAGTCTTCTCCTTTGTATTAAAGACTACCGTCCACTGTGTATTGTTGTGATGGAAGTACTTCTGGCTTGCACTTGCCATGACGTTCAACATCTCCTCCTCTGTTATCTTGCCATTGTATGCCTGATAACCTTCCATCAGCTTGGCATATCTTGGGCAGGGGCCATTAAGCCCCTGTCCATAATACGGTCCCGGTGTCTGATTATTGCTCCAAAAGACCAACTGCTTCATCTACGCTTGCCGCCTTATCCAGTATTAATCTCACAGCCGTTGTTGTAGTAAGATCCGGCTTGTCTGTGTTCTGGTCCGTAGCAGAACCCGCAGACACCGAAAGCACTGCCACACATACGCCCTTTTCATTCATACCATCCACAGGTACATATACAGAAGATATCGCCATCATCTTGTTCGTAAAATCATCCGGCTCCCATGAGTTACGCATTCCCAAAAACTCAATATTGCAGGTAGAAATGGATTTATATCCGTTTTTTGGCTCCGTTGTCACTACCATAGCTTTACGACCGTTGTAATCAAAATTTCTGCCAAAGAGAACTGTTCCGTCCTCCATACTATAAAAATCCTTCTCCAAGGTTTTTACACTTGATGCCGCAATAATCTGACTGCCAAACATCAGAGCAAATCTGACAATTCCCACCACAATTAAAGCCGACACTGCCACCCAAATAATACGTTTTCCCCTCTTGCCAATCAGTGGTTTCTTCTCTTCCACATACTCTTCTTCAAGGTATCTAAACTCCATACACATCCCTCCCGGCACAGGCTCCATTTCTTAGTTTTTATGACCTTATTAAGAACCAAAAACGAGAACAGCGCCATCACTGTTCCCGTTAATAAACATGTTCTATATTTTACTCAGGTCGTACAAACTGTACACCACCGTCGCTTATTTTTAAAAGGGTTCCGCAATACGGGCAGGTCTCACTTTGAGAAGTATTTGCCGCCCTACAATTAGGACACTCACTGTACATAGTCATAGGTTCATGCTCATACATGTGGGGATTTTCCTGAAAATATTTGTATGCGTCACTTTGTTTTTTCGTACCACCAAGAATTGACACATAAAATACACCGTAAATACCTGCAAGAAAGAGCAATATAGGAAGCTGTACCCATCGGACAGTCGTCTTCGCCAAATCATCCATAACCGAATTCCAGGAGTAATCCAACGCCTCACACAGACTCTGGCTGGCCATTCCCTTTTGAAAATTACTCAACAATTTATCAAATGCAGCATCGGACAGACACTTCGTCGTATCATCTCCACAGTACATGTCATACTCCCAATCATAAAAATCAGAATCTTTGTCTGTGGTAAACAAAATAATCATAGCATCTTCATCATAACTCATTTGATAATATAATTCTTCTGAATAAACCTCAAGATTGCTATAATGTTGCTTCCACTCAAAAGAATCCGTATAAACCGTAACAGGCATACCTGAAACTTCGTATACTTCATTAAGCAAACTGATTGTCTGACGCTCCTCCGAAGCCGTGAGCACATCCGCATTGTCCACAATTTTAATACGATTGATGTCACCATGCACTTTGCCGCCAAAACTAAATGCTGTTACCCCAAATGCACCCATCATAATCAACATATGAAATGTGATAAATACCAGCGAAAATATTGTGCCTACATTCCAGCCGCTACGACTGCCAAAATTTCTGTCACTTGTATAGTAACTGTGATATCGTCCGTGTCTGTCATAATATGAGCGATTGTAGCATCCTCTAAAGGGTGTTGAAGATACTCTCGAACTGGAGCCGCCTCCTCTGGAACCTCCACCACCTCTGGAACCACCACTACTACCACCACTTCTGGAACCTCCACCATGTCTTCCCATTTAATTAATCCCCCTTTATCCTTAGTTTAATAATTTACTTTCTCGTATGCATAATACCGCTGTAGTCAACCTTCCTACGCTTCCACGGCCACTACATGTACCTGTGCCTTTTCCACCTGATGATTGATAATCTTAGCTGCCTTTATATGTAAACCGCTGACCTGCAAATCCACAACCTCACCATCATTTGGGATGGTACCCAATTCGTTCAGAACAAATCCGTTAAAGGTATCTACCTCGTCATCCTCCAAATTCACACCCAGAGCCTCGGACACTTCTTCTAAATCTGCAGTACCCGCTATTTCCCATGTATTATCATCCATCTTACGGATAGGTTCCTCCTCTGAATCAGAGATTTCGTCGTTCAAATCACCTACCAGCAACTCCACAAGATCATTAAGTGTAACCAGTCCGCTCATTCCGCCGTACTCATCTAAAACAATAGCCATTGCATGATGCTTTTTTCTCATATTTTTAAACACCACATCAGCCTTCACAGTCTCCGGAACAAAATAAGGCTCCCGCACTGCGTTCTCCATAACAGCTTCCCGGTCATCATTCTGTTCCATGCGAAAATACTCCTTCGCATTTAAAATGCCGATTACCTTATCCGCCGTACCATCACACACCGGATATCGTGTATGTCTGCTGTTAAAAATAATCTCCTTCCACTCGTCCATTGAATCATTGATATCCAACATAACAACATCTGTTCTATGTGTGATAACCTCACCTGCAGAAAGGTCATTAAATTCAAACACATTCTGGATGAATTCCTTCTCCTCATGGTCGATGGTACCCTTTTCGCTTCCCACATCCACCATCATACGGATTTCTTCTTCGCTGACGCTCTCTTCCTCCTGATTGGGATCGATATGGAACAAACGCAATATTACATTCGTAGAAACGGTAAGCAAGCCTACCAAAGGCGCAAAAACAGTCGCTATGGTACTAATCAGTGAACTCAGCCCCAGCGCCAGAGGCTCTGCCTTACGCATAGCAACCTGCTTGGGCACAAGCTCGCCAAATACCAGTGTAAAATAAGACAAAATCACTGTAATCAACACGACTGCTATGGAATCCAGCACGTTGACCGGAACAGTCACACCCATTCCGACCGCCCAATCCACCAGCACACCGGAAAAGTTCTCTGCAGCAAACGCACTGCCCATGAATCCGGACAGAGTGATTGCCACCTGAATCGTTGCCAGAAATCTCGCCGGCTGACTGGTCAGACGTGCCAGACGAATCGCACGCTTATCTCCTTCTGAAGCCATCCTTGCAAGCTTGGTATCGTTCATGGAAATCACCGCGATTTCCGCGCACGCAAACACGGCATTTAACATAATCAAAATTACCTGTAACAAAATCATTAATATAATTGAATTTTCCAATTTTTTCCTCCTAATATAACTTATACAAAACAATAAAAAGATACAAAAAAACAAGGCCTACTCATACTCATCCAAGTACAGACTATGCCCTATCATTCCAACAAGTTATATATCAGAGGCTCATTTGTATAATTCCCGTCCCCGTCGTCCATTGATTATCCAGATTCTCCTTTCCACATATTTGATGCTATTCTATCAAATAATTTCTCAAATGTCCATAGATTGTTTTTAATATCTGAAAAAGTTATGCACTATATTTACTACATATAGGAATAACCCGACAGCACTCTGCCGGATTATTCCTACTTTGACACTTTAATACACAATCTTCATACAATTACTCGTCCTTAGAATCCTTATAAAATCCGTAATTATTCTTGCCACTCTTCTTTACCTGATACATTGCCTCATCTGCACAGGCAATCAGTTTCTCCGCATCATCTGCATCGGAAGGATAGCTTGCCAATCCAATACTTCCACTAACCGGATTAGATTTCCCTGCCAGTTTAAAAGGCTTATCAAACAATTGATGGCACTGCACCGCCGACTTTTCCAGAATCTGTGGCTGTGCACTTCTTATCAAAACAATAAATTCATCACCTGCGTAACGATATGGCTGTAGGATAGGCGACTTCACAGACTTCAGTCTGTCTGCCAGCTGTTGAAGTGCTTCATCTCCTGCAGCATGTCCATATGTATCATTAATCTGCTTAAATCCATCAATATCCAACATCATCAATGTGCAAGGTATCTGCTCTTCAATCAACTCATTTAAATCCGTCATGAATTTACTGCGATTCGGAATACCGGTCAGGAAATCATGCATTGCTGCGGATTCCATAATCTCATGGGCCTCTGCCAGTTCAATCATCAGTTTTCTACGACGGAAATTATCATAAACCACCCAACTGATGATAACAAGCAAAAATGTTACAAACGCTCCTCCGGGAATCAGAGCCTCTTTATTACGCTCCCAAAAGTCCGGCTGATGATTCACAATCTCAGCCCCTTCAGGCACCAAATCCATACTGAGCCCAAACTTCTTCATGACCAGCTCATCCACACAATATACATTGGGACTCTCTGCAATAACCGCTAATTCACTTGCAGGCCTGCCGTTAATAATCTCCATTGCCAGATTCGCCGCAATCTCACCGGAAAGATGCATGGACACCACATTACCGCCTAAAAGCCCCTGACCGATACCACCCTCTACCATACGCATGGCGGGAACATTGGCATGTTCAGCGATCAACTTGACAGACTCCTCATTGGTGTACTGCTTACCACTGGCATCCTCTGTCATAACTATGTAAATCAGAATAGAATCCTCTCCCACCTGACTGATAGCCTGCTTTAGTTCATCCGTAGTCAGTGAGGACGTATCAATCTCATCAAAAATCAAATCCGGGTACTTGGCTGCATGACTGTAAAAAGACTTTCGCTCCGCCTGGCCGGTAATACTGCTATCCAGAATGGCCACCACTCTGGTGGCATTGGGATACAAAACCCGCCCAAATTCAATGTTTTTCTCCACAGACAACTTCTCAACCACACCGGTAATCATAGGGTCTTTGGAAAGCTCCAACGCAAGATCAATATCATTGACACCTTCAAACACCAACGGAATCCCGGCAAACAAATCCTCCTGATGCTCCACTGCAAACAAAAGCGCTGCATCATCACCCAAAATTACCACATCATAGGGGTCCACCTTGGACATTCGGTACTTCAATCCTTCATAAAACTGCTGAGCAGATGTCTCATCATTTACTCTCTTGGTATCCATGAACTCATAGTCCAAAACCGCCTGGCCATTCACACCGGCCTTAATACCCTCAATCTGAATCTGGACGGTATCCCAGCCATAAGAATAGGAACTGATGAAGAGGATACGACCCTTCTCGGCCTCTGATGCAGCCTGAACACTCGTAACATTCACACATATCAATAAAAGGGCTAATACTGCACACAAAAAATATATTTTTTTCCGTAAAAAATTTATTTTCCGCATATCTTCTCTCCACATATCAACCTATATTGAACATTCCCCTATGGACAATCATACCATACTTTTGTTATAAAAAAAACAGGAAATATGACATTTTCAAAAAATCCGCACTCTTGAAATCCAAGAGTGCGGAACCTGTTTTCATTATTCTTACCGATTCTCCAACGCCTGTGCGATATCCTGAATCATATCCTCCACTGCTGCACGGGATGCGTCTGCATAGCCCTCGCTGCCAAACTTCGCATACTTCTCTTGCTGGTAAGCTGCAATGATTCCTCTGGAAGAGTTGATGATAGCGCCCAGTCCATCCTCGTTGAAGAAGTGTACCAAATCTGCGCCCTTGCCGCCCTGTGCGCCGTAACCGGGCACCAGGATAAAGGTGTTAGGCATGAGTTTTCTTAAGATTTTGCCCTGCTCAGGGTAGGTTGCGCCTACAACGGCACCTACATTGCTGTACTTGCCGGTCTCAGGCATGCAGTCTGCGCCCCATTGCGCAACTCTCTCACCCATCCACTCATAGAGAGGTCTGCCATCAATAAGACGATCCTGGAACTCTCCGCTGGAAGGATTGGAGGTCTTAACCAGAACGATAATACCCTTGTTCTCTTCCTTACATACCTTGATAAAGGGATTGATACCGTCAGATCCAAGGTAAGGATTAACCGTTACAAAATCCTCATCAAAGCCATAGTAGCTCTTGCTGCCCACGGTCACCTTGCCCAAATGGCCCACTGCATAAGCCTCGGAGGTGGAACCGATATCACCACGCTTGATGTCGCCGATTACTACCAGACCCTTCTCCTTACAGTAATCTACGGTCTTTTTGAATGCAACCAGTCCGGGAATGCCGAACTGCTCGTACATTGCAATCTGGGGCTTTACAGCGGGAATCAAATCATAAACCGCATCCACAATGCCCTTGTTATACTGCCAGATAGCCTCTGCAGCACCCTCTAAGGTCTCACCGTACTCTGCAAAAGCAGCCTTCTGAATGTGCTCAGGCACAAATTTCATCATGGGGTCCAGGCCTACTACGATGGGAGCATTGGTTTCCTGAATCTTGGTAATCAGTTTGTTAATCATAGGTATCTCCTTTTCTATTTGTTCTGACATCAAACGTTTCGGATGTCTATATTTCCTCGCAACAAAGGCGCTGCTACAATCAACAACGCCTTTTCATTTCTTAATATAATTGATTATACCAAAACTTCCGTCAATTGGTCAACGTACTTCTTGATATTTGATGCATTTACATATTTTTTGTGCTTATCACCGTCCACAACCACCAGTGTAGGTGCCTGCATGACGCCATAACGGTTTGCCAGTTCCATGTTTTCCTCTGCGTCAATCATCACATATTTGACATCCTCAAGGTACTCCTTGGCAAGCTTACAGTTGGGGCAGGTCTTGGTGGTGAAAAGATACCGGATATTATGCGGTTCTTCCACGCTTACCTGCACTTCCTCCGCAAAGTTGGACAAAGTCACAACGCTGCGGGTAGGACGCTTCAATACAGAATTCTCAATATCATATTCCTTACGATTGGTGTACTCCTGAAGCTTACCGTCATTCCAGTTCTGAACGGGTCTGTAATAGCCGGTGATACGGCTGTACACCTCAGTTCTTGCACCACAGTGAGGACAATGCTTTACCTCACCGGCCAGATAGCCATGCTCCTTACAGATAGAATAGGTGGGAGACATGGTATAATAAGGCAACTTGTAATTTGTCGCAATCTTTCTCACCAAATCAGCAGCAGCCTTCCAGTCAGGAAGCTTCTCTCCCAAAAATGCATGGAACACGGTTCCGGAAGTATACAAAGTCTGCAACTCATCCTGTACATCCAACGCATCAAAAATATCTGCGGTATACTCAACAGGCAGATGTGAGGAATTGGTGTAGTAAGGTACATCACCGGGCTTACCTGCAGTCTTGATGGCAGGCCAACGCTTTCTGTCATGTTTTGCAAGACGATATGTGGTACTCTCTGCAGGAGTTGCCTCCAGATTGTACAAATCACCATACTGCTCCTGATAATCAGAGAGACGGTCTCTCATATGATTGAGCACTTCCTTGGTAAACTCCTGAGTTCTCTCATCTGTCATATCTGCTCTCAGCCAATTTGCATTGAGTCCCACTTCATTCATACCAATCAGACCGATTGTGGAGAAATGATTATCAAAGGTCCCCAGATATCTCTTGGTATAAGGATACAATCCCTCATCCAACAGCTTGGTAATTACGCCACGCTTGATTTTCAAACTGCGTGCCGCAATGTCAAGCATACGGTCCAGTCTTGCATAAAACTCGCTCTTATTAGCAGACAAATATGCAATACGGGGCATGTTAATGGTAACAACACCCACACTTCCGGTGCTCTCACCGGAACCGAAGAATCCGCCGGTCTTCTTTCTCAGTTCTCTCAAATCCAGACGCAGACGACAGCACATACTTCGCACATCGGAAGGCTCCATGTCGGAATTGATATAGTTGGAGAAATACGGTGTACCGTACTTCGCAGTCATCTCAAACAAAAGTCTGTTATTCTCGGTATCAGACCAGTCAAAATCACTGGTGATGGAGTAAGTAGGAATCGGATACTGGAAACCTCGACCATTAGAGTCTCCCTCTATCATGGTCTCGATGAACGCTTTGTTCACCATATCCATCTCTTTCTTACAATCCTTATATTTGAAATCCATCTCCTTGCCACCCACAATCGCAGGAAGCTCAGCCAAATCGTTAGGCACAGTCCAGTCTAAAGTAATATTGGAGAAGGGAGCCTGTGTACCCCAACGGCTGGGAGTATTCACACCATAGATAAATGCCTCAATACACTTTTTTACTTCAGCATAGCTTAAGTTATCTACTTTTACAAAGGGAGCCAGATAGGTGTCAAAGGAAGAAAACGCCTGTGCACCGGCCCACTCATTCTGCATAATACCCAAAAAATTAACCATCTGATTGCACAGTACAGATAAATGTCTTGCGGGCGCAGAGGTAATCTTGCCTGTGATACCACCCAGGCCTTCCTTAATCAGCTGCTTTAAGGACCATCCTGCACAATAACCGGTAAGCATGGACAAATCATGAATATGAATGTCTGCATTGCGGTGTGCCTCAGCAATCTCCTCATCATAAATCTCAGAAAGCCAGTAATTGGCAGTAACTGCGCCGGAGTTGGACAGAATCAGTCCACCCACGGAATAGGTAACGGTGGAATTCTCCTTTACACGCCAGTCCTCTACCTTTACATAGCTGTTTACTACGTCTTTATAATCCAAAATAGTGGACTTCATGGTACGCATCTTCTCACGCTGCTTGCGATACAGAATATAAGCCTTTGCCACATCCTCGTAGCCGGCCTGGCCCAGCACACGCTCCACACTGTCCTGAATGTCTTCTACCGCAATACCGTCGTCCTTAATCCTATCCTGAAAATCTGCCGTCACTCTCAGTGCCAGCAAATCCACGATATCATTGTTGTAGCTTCGCTCTGTTGCAACGAAGGCTTTCATGATGGCATCATTGATTTTGGTCAATGTAAAATCAGTTGTTGTGCCATCTCTTTTAATTACCTGAAACATCCCTTGCCCTCCCAATATCTTGTGTTCCTTAAAATAGTGCTTTTCGTCCGTACTTACCACCGAAGCGGCATTTGTTTCACTATAACATTTTACGACACTAAAGTCAATGACCGAAACCCTATTAAACACAATATATGGTGTTTTTCTTGCGACACTTCTGTCACATATTGTAGAATAATATTGACTGACTCGGTCGAATAATTTTATCTTTTTTGCATCAAAAAAGCCCACTTGCGGACTTTTCCGCACATGAGCTTTTCGCTGTTATACTATTTTCACAAACACTATATCTTGTATACAATCTTTATCTCGTAGCCAGGAACTGTTTCTCCCGTTTGGCAACTTCATCATCGGGATAAGTCTTCAAATAACTGTCCAGCAAAACAGATGCCTGAGTATACTCCCCAAGATATTCATAAGCCACAATCTCATTAAAGGAAAGTGTCTGCATCAAAGAATTACCTTCCACCTTCTTACCTGCCTGAAAAGCATCCAACGCCCGCTTATAGCTTCCCATCTGCATCTCACACAGGCCCAACTGATTATAAATAGCCGCACTGCCTGTATCCTTAGCTATCCAGGAATTGTACACACTGGCCGCATAATTGTAGTCCCCTGTGGCTTCATAGGACTTACCCAGATACAGAAAACTCTCCGCATCCCCCTTGGAACGAGCCTTCTCCAATGCCACACATGCCTTCTGATAATCTTCCAGATAGTAATACATACGTCCACTGTCATAGCTATCCATCTTATCACCGGCAGCCTTCATGGCATTGTTCAGATATTCCTGTCCCACCGCCTTATAACCATAATGCTCCAATGCACGATAAATTTCTATCAGACGATCATAGTTGTTGGAATCCATGGAGACTACTTTATCAAAGTCTTCCTTGGCTCCCTCATAATTGCCCCTCTCCAGACGCACATTTCCTCTTAAAAAATAAGCATCTTCTTCATCGGGACGCAATGCAAGAATCGCATTGTATGCTTCCTCTGCCTCCAGAGACTGACCACTTTTAAAATAGGCCGCCGCCAGATAGTAATTTACATCAAAATCTACATTCTGTACAAATCCGTCACTGGCTCCAAGGGACGCTTCAAAATTAGCGATGGCATTGTCATAGTCCGTAAGGCCCATGTAGGCAATACCTCTTCCCCTGGCAATCAGGCGCTCATTCTCTCCGGCTTCCTCCGCCAGGTCAAATTCAGCCAATGCCGCTTCATAATTCAATTGCTCTAAAAGCTGTGTGGCATTGTCTATTTTTTCTCCTGAGGTTCCGCATCCGGCCAGCACACCTGCCACCAGCACACTACCTGCCAGCACAATCCACTTTTTATTCTTTCGCAAACTCATCGTAACTACCTTTCACTCTTCAAACAGTGCCTCTTATTTGCTCTCCTCCAACATAGAAGTACAATGAGGGCATCTGCTTGCATCCAGAGCGATATCAGTCTTACAGTAAGGACATTTCTTGGTAGTAGGCGCAGCAGGCTCAGGCTTCTTGCTGAACTTGTCACTGACGGTATTGATAGTCTTAATCAGGCAGAAAATCACGAATGCAGTAATCAGGAAATTGATAACAGCAGTAATAAAGTTACCATACATCAATACCGGTGCAGTCTCACCCTCACCCATGACAACATACAAATCACTAAAATCAGTACCGCCCACAAGACCCAAAAGGGGAGTGAGAATATCCTGGTTCAAGGAGGTTACAATCGCTGTAAACGCTCCACCTACAATTACACCAACTGCCATATCCATCACGTTGCCGCGCAGAATAAACTTCTTAAATTCTCCCAAAAATCCGTTTCCTTTGCTCATTTATCTCTTCCTCCGTTTGTAAATTAATCTTTTTCTTGTGAAATAACGCTGTTTTTATCATAGCATAACAGCCCCACAATCTCAATACTTTTTCAAATCAGACATATGTGTTATACTGTCATGGTAGCATGTGGAATTTTGCTCCGAGAGACTGATTCTACGCTAATATTTTAGGCGAGGTAATTATGCAACGCATTCAGGACGATATCAAACAAAATAATTTTCAACCCGTCTACCTGCTCTACGGCGAGGAGCGGTATCTGAAAAAGCAATACACGGACCGTCTGCGCAAGGCGCTCTGTCCCGAGGGGGACCAGATGAACTCCCACTTTTACAGCGGCAAAGATACCCCTGTAAACGAAATTATCGATTTGGCAGAAACAATGCCCTTTCTGGCCGAAAGACGTGTCATTTTTATTTCCGACAGCGGACTGTTCAAATCCGGCGGCGAGAAAATGGCAGAATATCTGACCGCTCCCAGCGAGACCACCTGCTTTGTTTTTACCGAAAGTGACGTGGACAAGCGCAGCAAGCTCTACAAGGCAGTTCAGGCCAAGGGCTATGTAACGGAATTCACTGTTCAGGACGAACAGACCCTGAAACGCTGGATTGCCGGTACCCTCGGTAAGGAAGGCAAGAAAATCACAGAAAATACCGTGCAGCTTTTCCTGCAAAAAACCGGCACCGATATGGAAAACATTCAGATGGAACTGGAAAAACTTATCTGCTATTGTATGGACAAAGAAATTGTGACCTCTGAAGATGTGGAAACTATCTGTACCAACCGCATCACCAATCATATTTTTGACATGATTAATGCCATTGCCGACGGCAAGACCAAGCAGGCGTTACAGTTGTATTATGACCTGTTGGCACTGAAAGAGCCTCCCATGCGAATCCTCTTTCTCATCGCCAGACAATGTAACCTGTTGCTTCAGGTGAAGGAGATGCGCTCCCGGGGCTATGACAACAAAGCCATCGCTCCCAAAATCGGTGTTCCACCATTTATCGCAGGCAAATATGTAACCCAGGCAGGCCGCTTTAAGACATCTGTACTGCGGGCTGCGGTAGAACAATGTGTGGAAGCGGAAGCCGCAGTCAAGAGCGGCCGCATGAACGATATGATGAGCGTGGAAGTGCTAATTTTATCCGTATTAAAGGACGGCAAGTAATGCCGTCCTTTTGTTATGCATTCATTCAGTTAAATTTTACAGCCACCAAAACCACAGGCTTCTTGCACCAATCTTAAACTTCACGGTCTTCATGCCACCGTACTCGCCACAACCCTGAATGGTTACACTGGCAGTGCCCTTCTTCAAGTTATTCTTGTAGCTTCCGGGAACAATCTCAAAGTCCTTGCCATATACAAGATTCTCTCCGCCGATGGTCACCTTACTTGTACCATCTTCGTTCAAGAAGTCCTCTGCGGTAAGTTCTACATTCTTACCTGTATACTTTTTCTGAATACTCTTCACCTTCGCCTTGGTAAAGTCCTTGGCAGTGATACGATAGGTTGCAGTGAGAACATTATCTTCACCACCTTCGTATGCACCCATTCCGGTTACAGATACGGTAATCACGCTGCCTACAGGAGCAGTATCCTCTTTGCTCAGGGTCACAGTCTCACCCTTCTCATTTACCATGGTGTAAACAGGTTCGCTGTAATCCATACCCTGTTTCAATGCCTTACCATCTGCATCGGTAAGTACCACCTTGCTGATATATCCTCCCTTCTTGTCGGATATAACCTTATCAGCCACAGTCATGATTACCGGCACATCGGGATCATTAAGCGGTCTTGACAAAATAAGGAAGTCACTACTGGTTGTACCTGCAAAATTTCCCTTACCCTTAATGGTAACCATAGGAGTCTTATCTACGTTATATTCACCATTTCGGGACATATAGACATCCTTATTGTCCTTATAGGTCAGCGTATAATCTTTGCCTTCTTTTAGAATCATTCCGTTAAATCGAATTCTCAGGGAAGGCTGCGCTCCGCCCTTTACATACTTGCTAAAGATTTCGCCATCCCAATTTCTCACAATTTCTGTAATGTCAGCCGGCGTTATCTTAAAGGATTTCTTGACGGTACCGGTGTACTTGCCCATACCCTTGATGGTTACACTGGCAGTACCAACATTCACGTTCTTCGCATAAGTTACCGTGTAATCCTTACCTTCCACCAATGCACCGTCCAGACTTACCTTAATTGCAAGTTCCTGTGCACTGCCGGTATAGACTTTATTCTCAATACCTGTCACGGTAGCTTTTGCAATAGACGCACCTGTAATCTTAAAGGTTGCCTTCTTAAATCCGGCAAATCCACTGCCCTCAATTGCCTTGACAATTACTGTTGCAGTACCGATTGCTTCATTGTTCACATATTCTACCGTGTAGTGAACATCTTTCTTAAGAATCTCCTTCTTGCCGTTTACCTTAGCGGTCACAACCAACTCATTCTCGTCCAGTTCCACTGCATTCACACCGTCAAACTCCTGAGCGGGAATCTTAGCAATGGTTGCTTTTGCAAGACTACTTCCCTTAGCTGCCACAATCAGATTCAAGGTTCTGCTGCCGGTATAATTACCTTTACCGGTAATCACAACAGGATAGCTGCCGGGCTCTGTATAAGCAGCCGCACCTTCCGCAGGATATGCAACTGCAAAATCGGCCTTACCCAGCTTCTTGTTATTAACCTTTACAACAGGCGCCTTCTTCTGTGCCTTGCCATTCGCCTCAACTACGATATCATCCGCCTCAATGCTTATGTTATCATCAGAAATATCCAGAGGCTGAATGGTGAAATAAACAGTAAGCGTTTTATCATAGTTGCCCTTACCCTTAATGATGAGGGTCGGAGCCTTCTTAGGATTAAAGCCCGCCTCTCCTTCCTTCAGAGTATAAGCATTTTTATTGTTTTTGTAAGAAATGGTATAATCTCTACCCATCTCCAGACGCGTTTCTGAATTACCATCATATACAGCAGGTTCCGGCTTGATTGCCTTGCCGGTATATGTCTCCACATCCATGGAGCGAATGAAGAATCCATTCTGAGGAATATCATCCCAAGCCATTACCTGAATGGAAATCGTCTTGGATACCCCATAATAATTGGCGGTCTCCTCCATGCTCAAAGTTACTGTCACGCTACCGCTGCCCAGAATAGTCACCAGACCTTCCGCGGACACTGTCACAATATCATCTGCATTCTTAGGATTGCCCTTGGAATCCAATCCATTGGAGACACTGTAAACAAGCTTTGCATCTCCCACCGTGGTAATATCACTTGCAATAGAGAACGCATCATCACCATAAATCTTTCTGTACACATCAGATTTTAAAGTAATGGAAGCATTAGACTTCATAATACTTACCGATGTGGGGAATGCCTCTGTGGGCTGTATCAAGATATAATTAGCAGCGTCAGCACCTATCAGAGTCAACTGTGGCAATGTCACAGCATCATAATCTCCGGCTTTGGCACCGGCTACGGTACCTGTCAATCCCTCAAGATTAACAGCTACCTCATCTGCATCCAATATACCGCTTATCGTCACACCGGTAATCTTCACCACATTGGTTCCATCGTAAAATCTGCTCTTTGCAGTCACTCCGGTAACCGTTAATGTAACAGGCTCAACTTTCACGCTCAGATTCATCTGCACTGTGCTGTAATTAGCCGTATCCTTCGGTGTAAATGTTGCTCCAAACTCATTTGTCCCGACATTACCCACCAAAGTATCCGGAGCATCCCAGCTCCATCCTTCAGGCAATGTAATCTGTTTTAAGGTCTGACCATACCGAGCTGTCAAATCTTCGGGAATCTCACATGCGGGAACTCCCTTCTCAACAGTCACTGTCACACTCTGCTGCATCACTGTCATATTAGCATAGTTCTGCACAGCAAGTGCAGAGGGGGTAAATACTACCGTATATGTCTTGTCACCTGCACCGGGAATAATACTTCCATCCTCCCATGCAAAGGTACCATATTCTGTGCTGCCGCCCTCAAGCTTACTGTCTGACAGAGACTTGCCGTAGGTCAACTTGGTTGCTACAGGCCAGATAATAACAGGAGTTTTTGCCTGATCAATTACAAAGGTTTTGGTTATTGTATCTTTATAATTTCCCTTACCTGCAACAATCAAAGTTGCGGTACCGGCATTCCTATTATCTTCATAAGAAACCGTGTAATCTGTGTCCTTATTCAGAGTCTTATCATCTACCGTCACAATCGGATCAGGTGTTATATCATCACCATCATAGGTCTGACCGGGAATATCTGCAATCGTTGCATTTTCCAAGGAAGCTGCTGCAATGGTATATTCCGCGCTGGCCGTACCCTCCCCTAAAGTGAGACTTGCAGTGTAGGTTCCTGCATTAACAGGCTTACCACTCACAAGATTTTCACCCGCATACCGGATAGCAGGCGTATCAACACCGTCAATTGTGCCACTGACGGTGGCAATTTTCTCCATTCCGTCATACACAGGATTCTCAGGTTTTACAAGAGTCAAAGAACCCATATCATCTTCACAGACCTTACATTTTGCGGTAATTTTATTACCTGCTGCAGAATACACTTTCTCCTTGTGTTCACATACGAAGGAAATCGTTCCATCGTCATTCAAAACCGTCTTATACCCGTCAACCGAAACATAATTGTCTACATTAAGTGTAACACTTCCA
Source organism: Lachnospiraceae bacterium (assembly GCA_015056885.1). Taxonomy (GTDB): domain Bacteria; phylum Bacillota; class Clostridia; order Lachnospirales; family Lachnospiraceae; genus Acetatifactor. The sequence continues at coordinate 63,463 of SVFL01000004.1, read as the reverse complement.
TTGGCAGGTATTACCACAACACCTTCCGGCGCTTTAATGTTTACCCGGAAATTGCTATCCAATGCATTGCTTCCTATAATCTGTGCGCCACTGTTTAATACAATATCTATGTCCGCCTTCAGGTCTGCACCATTCAAGGAAATCTGCCCACCATTAGAAGTAATAGTCCCTTCCACAGTCGCCTGGGAATTAAGCTGAATCTTACTGTCCGCTCCGCCGACAATATTTCCCCCTATATTACAAGCAGTGCCATCGCCGCCCAATACAAAGTTGCAGTTCACCGAAACACTACCTAAATCCGTATTATCAAGGGCATAAACAGCCGACGAACTCCGGGATACCAGACTTTGGATTGTAATACCTTCAACAACTGTGAATCCATCAAAAACATCAGCCACCGTCAGAGTTCCCGCAATTGCACCACTCCCCGTAATACGTACCTCTTGTGTACAGTGCTTAAGTGTAACATTACCGGTAACCGTCCGGCCATTCAAATCAAGATAGAAAGTTGTAGTACTATTAATATCTCTATCGATTTCAATATCACCAGTATAATTATCATAAAGCGTAAGCGTTACTATAGAAGAACCCTCTGCTCCTTCAAGCGTATTTGCAGCACTTACTGCCGCCGCAACATCCATATAATAGGTGATCGCACTTCCATCGGAAAGCGCTGCCGCATACTGCATGAGACAGTTTACACACTTACCGTCTGCTACGCTTGCGTGAGAACAAACTTGTTCGCACAAAGAACATACACCGCTTACATAAGTATGTGCTTCACTTGCACCGGAGCTGTTAATATGTCCAATGGGACAATCAAGACATGCTGCCAGCTTGAGATGATTGGCGTCGTCCACCTGTGCATATGCACTCACTGCTCCATTATTGTTATGTTCATGAAGCACACCGTCCACAAGAACGGTGCCGTTGTTGGTAACGGCATACTCTCCAAGTACCAGTTTGGCACCATTTACAAAATTGTAGGTCTCACCTTCTGCAATGACCAGATTCTCTGTCAGAGCCACCTGACCATATACTGTAGTGGTGGAGTCCTGTGTTGTTTTAATATATCCTACAAAATCATCAGCCGCCGAAATATTGGAATCTGATGCTGTAGTGATAAATGTACCTTCTCCGGTAATGGTGACGGTACTGCCATCGGTAAGGTCAAAGGGTGTAGCTGTTGCATTCAGAGTATAACCATTCAAATCTACCGAATAAGTTCCCTGGGACTGAAATCTCATAATCTTACTGCTTTCAACCGCAATGTCCTGAAGCAACTTAATTGTATCCCCAGACTTAGCCCAAACCAGAGCGCCATCGTAGATAGCCGGTTCTGCTACCAGTACGTTGGAGCCACGAAAATAGTAAATTGGCACTTCATAAGCAGTTTCTCCGGTTCCACCGATTACCAACGCAAGCGGTCCGGCACCACATCCACTAACCTTGCAGCTATAATTTTTTTCTTTATCTACCACATGATCTTGAGACCCTCTTATTTTAAGCAAGCACGCTTCGTCCTTACAAGTAATTGTATGCGTATGCTTGGACTCTGTGCCTGTTCCCGCAACTATGTTCACATGTTCCATACAAAAACTCTCAAAATAGGTCTCATATTTTCCTGTTACTATTTCTGTACCAAACGCTTCAATTACATTGGAGTCTGATTTCCAAATATATTCTCCGGCAATAACAGGTTTTATACTCAAACCTTTCTTAGCTGCAAAGTGCATATTATCGCTTATGTTGATGGCATCAGCCGTAGCAGATCGCTCTATACGCAGACAACCCGTACCATCCACAATCATATTGCCATTGATAATGTTAATATTTCCTGCGGAATTAGAGCCTCCATTTACTTGCAACTGACCATCACCACTGAAAGTCAGGTCACCATTGGTGACATTAACATTACCCTGAATTACATACCCACTGCCAAGTGCAATATTCAAATTTCCGGTAGCAACAACATTACCGGTAACTTTTGCTGTAAGACTCAGCGTATTTGTATCATAATCATAATTCCAACCGGTTCCGCTGCTATCCTGTGTAATGTCAACTACCTCTTCTGCTACGGTCAGCGCGGAAAGTTCTCTGGACGCATATTCATACGCACCCTCCTCCAGCTCAGGACCATTGATAAAAGATGCACCATTCACAGATACTGTATTAGAAACCGGATGGGACTCAATAAAGCTCATTCCGCCAATCTCGGTATCACTTCCCACCAGGAAATAATTCTCATTCTCGGAACCTGACTCTTTCGATGTTACACCATAGACTGTAGGGTCATTCCATGTCACATCCACAGCATACCACTTCTCATCATCCATCTGCACGTAGTTCCACATATGTGCCTCGGGGTCGCCGCTTCCGTTATCAGCCTCACCATCCACCAGCACACAGGGAATCCCCTCTGCATCGCAAAGCACCTTGAATGCGCGGGCATATGCCTCACATACAGGCCCTGCAGTTCCGCTATAACCATTCAAAGCACCGGTACATTCCCTTGCATCATGACCTGCTGTATTTATATCTGCATTATAGCAGTTATTCTTGGTCAGCCACTCATTAAAATACTTTACCGTCTCATAAGTATCCGCATCCTCAGGTACTCCGGCAAGAATCGTCGCACAGGCGCTGTCATTCTGTACAAGAGTCTCATTAATGACAGTGGTCAGTGTATTACTATTCCGATAACTCGCATCACGAATATCAAAATCATCGCTCTTCAAGACAAAATAAATCGGCTGAGTATAAGTTACAGTACCATTGTTACTTATACTTATACTTGCCCGATAGCTCATTGTACTACCGCCACTCAACCAGAACACCTCCGGGTGATCTCTGTCAAATGCGCTATATGCGCCTATAATATGCGCACGAGCCGAATTCCAATTTGCCTCAATATCATCAGCAACTGCAGCTTGTGCAGCATCACCGTTAGCCGCTGAACCTGGGACATAATTAAAGGTACCACTTCCGGTAAACTCCGTCACCTTATACACATATCCATCATTAATTCCATTATCATTGGTATCAATTCTAATGACATTACTGTCATTTGTAAGTTCCGGATCAACTAAAGCTACTGCCCTGGGATTGGTTACAGCCGTCGTCGGATTACTGTTAGTCACCAGCCAGTTATAAAATGTGGTCACATAATCAGCACCGGTAGCATCAATACGATCAATCCAATTGGCATAATTTCCATCCTTTAGGGCAACCTTGCCGGAATTGTCCAGCGCCCAGAAACTAAATGAACCGGCCGAGGTCTCAAGCTCCGGCAATTCAACCGTCTCCATAGGTAGCTCAACGAATATCTCTTCCTCGCCGGCATTTTTCAACATTGCACCCGGATTTCCCATTGCTCCGTCTGTGGTGCCTGTGTTCTCCACAGCTTCACTTACAACAGTTTCTACTGCTTCTTGCGTGCCTTCCTCTGCAGATACCGTAAGTGCTGTGATATCCACCGAGCTTGTCACCATTGCTGCTGCCATCAGCCATGCAGCGGCCCGTTTCAAAGCAAGCTTTCGTACTTTCATGTTTCTCCTCCTCTTATGCTTCCGCAAAAATACACCACGATTCCGCTCTGCTGCATCGTGGCTCGCGCACATTCGCCAAATGTCTGCTTCGCAGCCGCTTGGCTCATTGTGTCCGCGTACATTACACCACGATTCCGCTCTGCTACATCGTGGCTCGCGCACATTCGCCAAATGTCTGCTTCGCAGCCGCTTGGCTCATTGTGTCCGCGTACATTATACCTTGAAATAAATGATATTGCAAATATTTACCAATAAGCATTGTGTTTTAATAATAATCTTTATGTGCAGGCTCCTCTATTCTTCTTCCCTATCGGACCAGCCAAAAAAATCTCCTACGGTACTTGTCACCTCCTGTAACTTTTCAGAGGCTCCATCAAGACTATCCAAAATACTATCCATTCTGTCAATAGTATCTCCCAGGCTCTCAAAATCTATCTCATCTATCGCTGCATTAAGGGATTCCACATCAAAAGACTCAACAGCCTCATTAATAGCTTCCACATCCACTTTCGCCAATTCATCCAAAATCGGCTCAACCTCTACAAGATAATCCTCTATCAGCCCCGCATATTCCACAAGTTCCTCTCCGTACTGTTGCACTTTGTGCATACAAATTCCGCCTACAACAAGCACCACCACCAACATCCCAGTCAGTATACCATTGAATATTCTGGTCACTAATAATTCCTTCCGCATTTTCCCAATCGTCTGAATTAATTCCTGTGTCAGTTCCTCATAGCGCTCTTCATTCATATAATCCGTTCCTCCTTTTTATACAAAGATTGCTTTCTTCAAATCCCATCTTGCTTAAATAAGATTCCCTTCATTATACCACAGATACCCTATATCAGATATATCGTATTCTTTTCATCCAACCACTTTTTCACTTACTAAAATACAATTATGTGTCGCAAAACAACTTTCTCAACATCTTATCCAGTGTTCTTGTATTAAGTTGTCTTTTTCCGGTTTCATAGGTAACAAACAACTTTACTCCCAAATAAATTTCATTCTTCTCATAGGTAGCCAGTTTAAACAGCACATTTTCCACATAGTCCTCATCATCCATCATTCCAAAATGCTCCAAGTACACCTCTTCCCGCTCCGGCATTTTTAAAATAGTAAAATCCGGATAAACCTTAACATTCCCTTCCAAAACCAATGGATATTCATATCGATAAGGGATCCCCAACATATTCAATTTATCCGCAATAATCTTCTCTGACTTGGACCGTACTCTTTCTCCACGCTCCGTAACAATTTCCTGATTTTCATCTATGAACAGCTTTCCTTCATATTCTACCGACTGCCATTCCCGTATATATTCTTCGTCGGACAATACATGTGTTATAAGTAGTTCTCTGCGATGTGGATTCATCTTCCTATACGCTTCCTTTAGATCCGTCATATCATATATGCGCAGAAACTCCGTTATTGCATTTACTCTCTTTTCTGCTGTTTTTACTAATTGTTCATCATAATCTCTCTGTACAATTTTTTGTACAAGTTCAAATTCGCTTTTGGCTATATATCTTCCATTGCGGCTTGTTTCTGCACCTTTATAGTAATATTCTGTCCACGTTCGCTTCTTAACTATACGCAAGAATCCTTTGGGTGCCTTCGCAAGTCTGGCTTGCGCCTGTTTCATAAGTTGTTCCAAAAAATACACTTCTTCATTGAGTACTGTTTTTAATGTTTTCATTGTATTCCTCCTCGTTTTGATTGTTTTATAGCCTCGTATTTCCATTGTCCCCTACCTACAACACTTCTCCTACTTTTTAATCGGGGCATTTCACTCACCCTTGTCGTAATCACTCCTACCTCTAGCATGCATTTTCGCTTCCAGTCGGGGCATTCCATGCACCTTCCCCTTCATTCCCCCTACCTCCAGCAATCCTTCTCGTTTCCAGTCGGGGCATTCCATGCACCTTCTCCTTCATTTCCCCTACCTCCAGCAATCCTTCTCGTTTCCAGTCGGGGCATTCCATGCACCTTCCCCTTCATTCCCCCTACCTCCAGCAATCCTTCTCGCTTCCAGTCGGGGCATTCCATGCACCTTCCCCTTCATTTCCCCTACCTCCAGCAATCCTTCTCGTTTCCAGTCGGGGCATTCCAAATCCTCCCACCTCTAGTTCTCCGACCTACATTGCTTCTCTTATCTACAAGTCGGAAATTCCCCAATTTTACTACTCAAAACCGCCCCCCCTAATCCAACCACCCCCACAGCTCGCACGTCTCCCCCAACTCAACGGTAACCGCACCGTACTTCGTTGTAGTCAAAATCCGGCTTCCAACCTGCTCTAATCGTTCTAGTGTTTCTCCATGAGGATGTCCATAGAAATTCTTCCTACCACAGGAGATTATAGCGACTCGGGGATTCGCTTGTGTTAAAAAAGCTTGCGAAGAAGAATACTTAGAGCCATGATGTCCTACCTTCAGCACATCCACTCCACAGATGCCACACTCGGCCAGACGAGATGTCAGCTGCTCCTCCCCCTGCTTCTCTACATCCCCTGTCAAAAGCAGCGACAAAATCTGCCCATTCTCACGCAACATCACATAAAAACATTCAGACCCGGCATTCCCCTCAAATAAATCTTCTACTGCGGGATGCAGGCAGACAAAAGAATCCTCTCCGCAATTCCAGATTTCCCCTGCCGCTATACTTCGAACCGGTACATTTGCAACTTCTGCAACCTCCACCAATCCATCAAACTCTTCCTGCAATGTATCCGTTGACATATAAGGCAAAACCAACTGCCCCACTTCAACATGCATCTTTGATGACAGCTGTATCAATTTCTCCAAGCCATTCGTATGATCTGCGTCTCCATGGGAAGCAAAAACTGCATCAATTTCACTTATGCCATAATATTTCAAGAAGGGAATCAAGACATTCTCTCCAATGCCCTTCCTGCTACTGCTGCCACAATCAAACAAATACACCTCCCCGGAAGAAAGCTGTATGCAAATACAATCTCCTTGGCCCACATCCAGAAAGGTCACTCTGTCTCCCCGATACTTAGGCAATGCCAAAATCCCAACCGCAACGACCAAAAGCACCATCTGCACAACAAACCACCCTTGTTTGACAACTCTCTTCTGTCTGCACTCTCCGTTCTGTGCATTAACTCCCTTCTGTGCAACCAACCGCTTCTGTACGACTCTTCTCTTGCTGATACGCAAACTTCCCCCAGCCCTCTTATACACTCCTCGCAACCAGGGTATCCCCCACACAACAATTGCCCACAGCAAATAATAAACCACCAGCTGCCAGACAGTCGGTCTGCCGGGATTCCATATAGCCTCCGGCAAATTTTCAAACACGTGGCACAACCCCTCATATCCTGTAAGAATTATTACATCCACCGTTCCTGCAATACCTGTTCCGGGTACAATCATAACTACCAGCCCAACAATCATAACTGCACTCATCAGCGGCAAAATCAGGGCATTCAAAAATACCGAATAAATAGATATTTCGTAGCTGAACCACAACTGTATGGGTAAGGTTGTCATCGTAATGGACACCCCTGCCAGCAAACCTTCCCTAAGAAGTCCTGCTACAAAATGGCCAATCTTTTGGACAACTCTGAGCATACGACTCTCAACAAATTTTTGGAGCTTAGGAATTTCATGTTCTTCCTTACTCTTTACCAGTGCCGGCAACAATAATCCAAGCCCTAACACAGAACCAAATGATAGTAAATACCCCATATGTCCCAGCCATGCCGGATGAATCACCGCCATCAGGGCGCCCACAAAACCAAGGGCTGTGAGCATGTCGTACGTCCGCCCCCAAAGCACTCCCAACATCCTAAGCAGATACATTCCAACCGCCCTGCACACTGACACACCAAACCCGGTCATTATTCCATATAAAATCAATATCACTGCTCCACCAATAGCAGCCGCCCACACAGGCACCCCCAGCTTGCGCAAAAGTTTATATAATCCCATTCCGATAATGGTAATATGAAGCCCCGAAATACTGAGAATATGTACAATACCATTCCGCTCATAAAGCCCTCTGATTTCTTCATCCACATCTTGCTTTTCTCCCAGAAGAATTGCTGCCATAACAGATGCCTCTTTCTCCGGAAATACTTCATACAAACGTGCCTTCCACATCATTCGCAATCTATACAAATATTCCCGCAGTCCTATATCTCCGGATAATGCAAGCACCTCCGCATCATAAATCCGTCCAAGATACCCCATGGAATGATAATACTTTGCATAATCAAATTCCCCCGGATTGGTTGCCGGAGAAAAATGATAAAAGTCGCCCCGGATTGTTACCTCCGCGCCGATAAACAATTCCTGCGTATCGCAAGAAATAATTAATTTGTTTTGTTTGGAATCATTTGAATTGTCCTGCTGCGTGAATGCAGCATCAGAAAGAATTTCCAGAATTTGAATTTCAAAAGAATTGTCGTCCTTGTCACACACCTGCCCGGTCACAATCAATTGCGTACCGTCAGGCGGACCGGCTACCGTTTCAGCCGGCCCCCTGCAATATATTAACGCTATTAACGCCACCAGACAAAAGGACCCAAAAAGAAGAGGTCTTCTCATTTTCTCCTCCTGTCCATGATGAATTCATGTTGTTACTGATTCATATTTTCACTTTCTAAAGTGGTAACACAGTCCAGATTACGCTCAAAGGCCGCACTGCCAAAGCTCTCCGGCACCTCACCGTTAATCAGAATCTGCACCTTATTAACCGTACTGAGCTCCACCAAAGAATTGACTATGGAATAAATTGAAAGCTCCGTGGAAACATTATTGACCACAGATAAAAAACTGGCATCCAGATTCACATAGCAGATTCCATCCTTAGTCATGACACTGATAATCTTTACCTCACGATTGATGGTAGGATATAATCCTTCCACCTTACCACTGGGCCCCGCTATCAGTTCCTCAACCACAAAACGCTCTAAAGGCACATTCGTGGAATAATATTTTTCACGGTGAGCACCAATCAATTTGTCCCCCGTTGCATTGGCAAAATACAGCTTCACACGTGTAGGCTCGTAAGTATTAATCTCATTACCGTCATTGTTGATAAAGGTTTCTGCACTCATAAGACCTACAACCTCACCGGTCTGGTCAAACAATTCCTGTCCCTCTACGGTAATTCCTACATATTTCACATCCGGATGCTGCGTCAGGGTTCGCACAATGGCAGCTCTCACAAGCACCTCTGTAGTGGCAGGCATATTCATATAAGCCCCATCCACATTGATAATCAGTTTACTTTCCTTTAAGTCCATGGACAGAATCTCAAATCCCATGGCAAAAGGAACCTTATATTCCAGCTTGTCCGGCTGTGTAGAAAGACACGCTGTCAACTCATCAAGCATTGCCGCTGATTCCGTGGCCTGCATGGCATAGGAATGGGTTTCCACCTTTGTCTCAGAATTACTGACTACATAAATCTGATATACATTTTCTCCTGTCGGCTCCGACTGTCCGCATGCAACAAGTCCCAAGCAGCCCAGAACACAGCAAAATATCCATAATAATTTCTTCATATATCTCTCCCACCGGGGCCATCCTCACCCACGGCATTATGACACAATAAAAGTCAGAGGAATCTTCACAAGGAAACTGGAGCCTTCGCCCTCCACACTGTTTACGGTAAGGGTTCCTCTGTGAAGAAGCACTGCACTCTTGGTAATCGCCAGGCCCAATCCGGTACCTCCAATCTCTCTTGAGTGTGACTTATCCACTCGATAAAAACGTTCACAGATATGAACCAGCGCCTCCTCCGGAATACCAATTCCCGAGTCACTGACCTTAAAAGTAAAAAACTGATGATCCGCATCCAGCTCTACCTTTACCCAGCCGTGATCTTTGTTGTATTTGATAGAGTTCTCAACCAGATTGGTCATGATGAGTGTCATTTTCACCTCATCCACTTCCGCAACTACAGGACGCATGCTCTCAAACACAACCTCAACATCCTTTTTGCGGGCAATCGGTCTCAAACGCTTCAAAATCAATTCCACCATATCATTGATATTGACTGCCGCAATATTCAAATCCTGCACCTTCTTATCCATCTTTACCAGTGCAAGCAAATCTGTAATAATACGATTTTCTCTGTCAATCTCCGATACAATATCACCCATAAACTCTCTGTAAAGCTCCGCTGGAGCATCCTGCTCCATAAGCAATGCATCTGCCAAAACTTTTATGGAAGTCATGGGGGTTTTTAATTCATGGGACACATTTGCAACAAATTCCTGACGGGACTCATCCAGACTCTTCATTCGCTGGAAGAGCTGGTTAAACTGGTCCACAATATGCACCGTCTCGACATAGTCCGGAACAGAGATACTTTCATCTCCGTATCCGGAATTGATTCGCTGAATGGCCTGTGTAATTCGATTGAAAGGTCTTGTCATAAATACGGACAATGCAATGGCTAACACAAAAACAACCACAGCAAGCAAAGTCTCAATCAGAAGAACACGTCGGTTGAGCACCTCCATCATGGTTATGATACTGCCGTTTGAAATACTGGTCAGCATTACGCCTTCAATCACACTTTTCTCACCGGTAGTATCCATGATGGGAGTGGTCATCTCAATATATCCATGCTCCGGATCATAGTGAGAGATGTTTTCTCCCTGAAAACACTTAATAACTTCCTCGGATATAATAATTTTGCCTTCACTTATGCCATAAGTATCCTCAACAACCTTGAAATTGCTGTTGATAATCATTACACGTCCTTCATAAAGATTGGCAATCATCTCAAGCTCCGCATTAATAACATTTCGGGAGTTAATATATACCTGCTCATCCGAGCGATAGGTTGCCAGATAATCATTGGAAACCAAATGGTTGGCAACAATCATCAACTGGTTTTGCACCGTCGCAACACGCTGCTCCACCGCCCGGTCCTCGTAGTTTTGTATGATACTGGCACCAACGATAAAGCCGGGAACCATTCCCAACAAAAGAACCACCAGAAAAATTCTCAGTCGCAGGCTCCTAAGCGGCATTTTCCGCCATATCCATTCAATCAATTCCTGTAACCTTTTCATTCCTTGTCCCACTACTCATTCAAAAAATAATAGCCTACGCCCCACTTGGTGTGTACATATTTAGGCTCACTGGGATTAGCCTCTATTTTCTCACGAAGTCTTCTGATATGTACATCCACTGTACGTACATCTCCGGGATAATCTGCTCCCCACACCAGCTTCAAAAGAGCTTCTCTGCCATAAACCTTGTTGGGATTGTTCATCAGAAGTTCCAATACTTCGAACTCCTTGGCCGTAAGTCCGATTTCACGATTGTTAATGTACAAACGTCTTCCTTCACAATCCAGCTTCATATCACCACTTTCAATAAAGCTCTTGTTCTCCTTTTGGGGAGACTTACTCTCCACGCGGCGCATAATTGCCTTAATACGTGCCTTTACCTCCAAAATATTGAAAGGTTTTGTGATATAATCATCTGCGCCATACTCAAGGCCCAGAATCTTATCCATATCGTCCCCTTTGGCAGTAAGCATAATAATAGGAACCGAAGAGAACTCACGAATCTGCTGACACACCTCAAAGCCGGTAAGCTTGGGAAGCATCACATCCAACAAAATAATATCATACGGATTGTTACGTGCGAAATCCAATGCCTCTTCACCGTCATACGCACAATCAACCGTATAATCATCCTGCTCCAGACTAAAACGGATACCCTTTACAATTAATTTCTCATCGTCTACAACTAATACTCTCTTCTCCGCCATTTCACCCTCATCCTTTATATTTATTACTTAATTACTGAACCGTAATCAAATCCCTCATCTGATTATATGCGCTCTCTTTAATCCCCGGTACCTTCATAACATCTTCTGTCTTGAGAAAAGCGCCGTTTTGCTCCCGATATGCCACAATGGCCTGTGCCTTGGATTCACCAATCCCCGGCAGCTCACACAATTTTGAAACCGCCGCCGTATTAATATTTACAAGACCGGACTGTTTCGTTTGCGCAGACTCGGCTATCATCTGCGCCTCCTCCTTCGTCGGGAAAAAAATCTGCTCTCCGTCGCTTATGTATTTCGCCAGATTCACAGCCTCTTTCGCAGCATCTTCCGTAAAACCGCCGGCTGCTTCCAAGGCGTCATTGTACCGACTGCCTCCGGGCAAACTTACTACCCCCGGCGAATTCACCGCTCCACACACATAAACGCAGACTTCCTCAGGCGTTGTTACTTCTTCCGTTGCCGGTACCGCTCCAACCGCTTCGCCCTCTTGCCGATTATCCTGTTTCTCTATGGATGTCCCCAACTCAATGGGAATTGCTTTATCTGCTTTGCCACAGCCTGTCAGAACAACGCACAACAAAGCGCCGGCAGCCCATTTCAAATGTCTGCCCGCAACCTGTTTGCCGTTCTGTCTTGTATTATTTTTTATTTTCTTCATACTCACCGCTCCTTTATCGAACGGGAAGTAATCTTCTTTCGTTTGCTGACAATATTTATTGTAAAATAATCATACGGGATTTGCAAGGCACTTCCCCATAAATTCAGAAATATTAAGAATTAAATCACTTCCACTTAAAAATAATAATTCCCACAATTGCAACAGCCATTCCAATGGCCTTCCGCCATTCCCAAGGCTGTTTATCTGCGCCAAACAATCCAAACAATTCGATGAGATACGCCACAAGCAGCTGCGCCACCACAATTAACAACACTGCCTTTGCAGGACCAAGCATATCCATGCTGCGAATAACTGTATATGTGATAAAAGCACCGATTGCACCTCCCAATAACATATACTTGGGTTGCACGCTAAAAACCTGCATAAGGGAACCTCTCTCCATTATCAGCCATGCTCCCATACAGACAATAAGAGCCGTAAACTGTACAAATGCACTGGCCGCCCAGATGCCGGACGCCTTGGTCACCTGCGTATTGAAAACTCCCTGAATACTCATCAATGCACCTGATAATAATGCAATCAAAAAACCAACCATATGTCAAACTCCTTCCGATTTATCTCGTAGTAGTTTGCCCTATGGTTGGTTTTGTTATTCTTCTGAAATTTGTGTGGAAATCTGATTAGCCAGTTCCTCCAACAAGGTAGCCGCATCACTGCCGTTCCATACCTTGGAGAAGAGCACCTCCAGCTGAATCCAGTAGTTACCGGTTTCCATCATTTTCGGCAGAGAAACACTGTCTGCATAAGCCTGTTTGAACATCTGCACACCGCCGTTATCGGTATCTGTGTAGTTATATGCTGCAAGCTTGCCCGTCTTCTCATAGAGAGTGTCTGCGTAATCGGTCACCAGATATGCCGCAAATTCATTGGCAAGATTTTTATGCTCGGAATAGCCGTTAACTACCACCGCACCGGTTACGGAAAGTGCCGCACTGTCAAGCTCTGCACTTACTCTGGGCACAGAGGTAATTCCGTAATCAAAGGCAAAGCTGCCGTCTTCCTTGGCTGTTTCCAAGCGCTTAATGATGTCCGATGTTGCCACGGTAAACATGATTTTACCGTCAACAAATTCCTGAACCACGGAATCATAAGTAATCGTATCTGCCTCCATGGAAAAGAACTGATTCAATGCCTGATAAACCTCCAGACACTGAATGGTCTCCGCATTGTTGATATCAATATTACTCTCATCATCTCCGGCTTCGCCACCCACATTTAGGTAACTGCCCACAAACCAGTAATTATAAAAAATATCCGATACATCCCACCTCATGATACCTTCCACACCTTCCGGTACATCAAAGGTATCTGCAACCGTGAGAATATCATCCACCGTGGCAAGTGAAGCGCTGGCAAGTACATCCTTGGTCTCCTCGCCTTCCACCACTTCTCCGCCATCCACCACTTCTTCTCCGCTCTCTGACGCAGCAAGTTTTGCCTCCTGCTGTTCCTGCCACTGCTGCATGTAGGATGCATTGTATATTAATGCACTGGTCTCAAAATACAGAGGATAGGCAACATTTTTGTCATGATATTTTACAGCCGAAAGAGCTGCCTGGGGAAAGTTTTCTGTATTACATATACTTCCCTCATCTCCGGTCTCTGTTGCCAATCCTGCCAAATAAGCCTTCTCCAATGAATCATTGGTTAAAAGATACAAATCCGGCATCTGCGGTCCATGTAGGGATGCCTGCCCAATGGCCTCCAGATATTCTCCTTCTGAGGTCAGCACGGGAATGACTCTCACGCCCTTATCCTGTCCGAATTCCACGGTTGCACTGTTGATGAAGCTGGTCATGGAATCATCTGTATACCAAAAATAGATGGTCTCTTTATTGCTCCCCACACGCAGGCTGTCACCCGTTTCTCCCGCCTTTCCCATAGGCAGAGTGCTACTGTAAACAGCTGCCGCAGTACACAAAATTACTGCGGCAACAGATAAAAATCTCTTTTTAAAATGCATGTTAACTCCTGTTCCTTACTCAATACAAGTATCCAAAATAGCAATCATATCATCAATATTCTGCTCAGTAATGATAAGGGGCGGAACAAAACGAATAATGTTGGGTCCTGCATTGATTAACAAAAGTCCCTTGTCCAAAGCTTTGGTGATAATTTCGCCCACAGGACGGTCAAATACAAGTCCCTGCATCAGACCAACTCCACGATGACCGGTAATGCAGTCATATTTCTCATAAAGCTCCATCAGGCGCTTTTCAAGATAAGGAGCTACCTGCTTAACATGCTCCACGATATTGTCCTGCTCAAAGATCTCAAACACCTTGGCACAAGCTGCTGCTGCCAAAGGATTACCACCGTAGGTAGTACCGTGATCTCCGCTGGTAAGAGAGCTCTGAGCCACACGCTCCGTCATCATAAATGCTCCCATGGGAACACCACAGCTAAGTCCCTTTGCACTGGTCATGATATCAGGCTTTACACCATAACGCTGCCATGCATAGATATAACCGGTACGTCCCATACCGCACTGTACCTCATCAAAAATAAGAAGAATATCCTTCTCATCACAAAGCGCACGAACCTTCTTAAGGAAGTCCTCTGTAGCAGGAAGAAGTCCACCCTCACCCTGTACAGGCTCCATGATGATAGCACAGGTCTTGTCTGTCACACAGGCAAGTACACTGTCAAAATCATTCAACTCAGCAAACTTGACATTGCCGCCCACAGCGGAAAATGCCTCACGATACTTGGGTGTTCCGGTTACTGCCAAAGCACCCAGCGTCCTTCCGTGGAAGGAATGATTCATAGCAATAATCTCCTGATCATTCTTCCCTGTTTTCAGCCATGCATACTTCAAAGCTGCTTTCATGGCACCTTCCATTGCCTCTGCTCCGGAGTTGGTAAAAAATACACGATCCATGCCGGATGCCTTCTTGATACGCTCCGCAGCCTCAATGGCAGGAAGATTATAGTAATAATTGGAGGTGTGAATCAGCTTATCTACCTGATTTTTCACAGCCTCATCATATCCGGGATAATGATATCCCAAAGCAAATACGGCAATACCTGCCACAAAGTCCAGATACTTTTTGCCGTTGATATCATAAAGGTACACACCTTCACCCTTATCCAATACTACCTGATACCGGTTGTAGGTGTGAAGCAGGTCGTTCTCGGCCTGGTCAATGTATGTTTTCATTGTTTCGCTCATAGGTTTCTCCTCTTTTTACGTGTGTACAATCAAACTACGTTTGATTGTCATCGCAGGTCTTACGACCTGCTCAGTTACAAAGGGTCAAATCATCGTCATCTGCAATGATAGCGGTTCCGATACCCTGTTTGGTAAAGATTTCCAGAAGCAGGCAGTGGGGCACTCTGCCATCCAGAATATGTACACGGCTTACACCATTCTTAATAGCGGAAGTACAGTTGTTCAGCTTAGGAAGCATGCCACCGCCGATAATACCGCTGTTAATCAAATCATCTGCCTCAGAAGCAGTCAGTCTGGAGATGAAGGAAGACTTATCTTCGAAGTCACGATACAAGCCCTCTACATCTGTCAGGAATACCAACTTGTCTGCTCCCACTGCCTTAGCAATGGCACATGCTGCATCATCTGCATTAATATTATAAGTATCAAAATTATCATCCATACCAATAGGAGCAACAATAGGCAGGAAATCATTCTCCAAAAGGTCATACAGAATCTTGGCGTCTACCTTTTTCACATCGCCCACAAAACCGATATCCTGTCCATTGGAAAGTTTCTTGTCAACCTTAAGAAGACCACCATCCTTACCACTGATACCTACCGCCTTAACACCAAGCTCCTGTACCATAGATACCAGACTCTTATTCACTCTGCCCAGAACCATCTCAGCAATTTCCATAGTCTCTTCATCGGTCACACGAAGGCCGTTTACAAACTGAGCCTCCTTGCCAACCTTGCCTACCCAGTTGCTGATAGCCTTACCGCCGCCATGCACAATGATGGGTTTAAATCCTACCAGTTTCAAAAGGGTTACATCCTTGATTACATTCTTCTGAAGTTCTTCGTTGCTCATAGCACTTCCGCCGTATTTTACAACAATGATCTTACGGTTAAATTTCTGAATATAAGGAAGGGCCTCGATAAGTACCTCGGCCTTCTTTAAAAGTTGCTGCATATCTTTTTCCATGGGTTCCTCTCTTTCTTGGGTGGGGGATTCGCGAGTCACGCCGCAGTTCCGGCTGGCTTACAAAACCCGCCACAATATAGTTAGTTTCTTGGTAAAATATAAGTTATTTCTTTATGCTATAAAAATATTTGTCTATGTTCAGGCCGTTGGGTTGGCGCTTGGGCATATGAAGAAAAATTTCCTTGTGGGACCCAAATTTTCTTGGATTTACGGGTCTGGAAAGGCATTTTTTATGTATATGCCCAAATATACAGTTAATCATCTAAAACCTGTACGTTTTTTCGTTTTTATGGGTCTTGCGAATAAATTTTTTCGTATATGCCCAATGCTACATGAAATTGTATTATGTATATACAAAATCATTTTTATCAAGTCAACAGAGCACTGATTTTTTGAAAATCAGTGGCACTTTATCCTTCATAAGTTACATTTCTGCTGTTCAGCATAATTGCTTCCATATACACAGCATCCTGACAATTCAGTACCGCTACTATGACCGATAATCCGCATTAATCTTCACATAGTCATAGCTCAAATCACAGCCCCATGCCGTTGCCTCGGCATCGCCCATGTGCATGTCAACCAGCGCGGTAACTTCGGGGTCGGAGATGATTTTGGTGGCCTCCTCCTCGCTGTAATCGCAAGCTACGCCGTTACCGAAAATCTGCATCTTGCCGGATGCGCTCTGGAAGTACAAATCTACATTCTCGGGGTCAAACTGTACGCCGGAGTAACCCAGTGCGCAGAGGATACGTCCCCAGTTAGCGTCATGTCCGAAGATTGCTGCCTTGGTCAAAGAAGAACAGATTACGGATTTCGCAAGCACGCGAGCATTCTCCTTGGTGTCTGCGCCCACAACCTTGGTCTCAAAAAGTGCGGTTGCGCCCTCGCCGTCACCGGCCATCTTCTTGGCAAGATAGGAAGTGATTTCATGCAATGCTGCACAGAAAATCTCGTAATCTTCACCCTCAGTGGTAATCTCTGCATTCTCTGCCAAACCATTTGCCATTACCAGCAGGGTATCATTTGTGGAGGTATCGCCATCCACGCTAATCATGTTAAAGGAATCTACCACATCCGCACTGACTGCCTTCTGCAGAAGTTCCTTGGAAATATTTGCATCTGTTGTCACAAAGCCCAGCATAGTACACATATTGGGATGAATCATGCCGGAACCCTTACACATACCGCCCATGGTCACGGTCTTGCCACCGATTTCTACTTCAAGGGCAATCTGCTTGTGTACAGTGTCAGTGGTCATAATTGCTTTCGCTGCATCCAGACCTGCTTCCAAAGTATCTGCCTTGGCTGCAACTAATTTTTCAATACCTGCACAGATTCTGTCCTCAGGAAGCTGCATGCCGATGACACCAGTGGATGCAACCAACACAGAATCTGCAGGAATACCAAGAAGCTTACCTGCGCACTCTGCCTCTGCCTTACAGGTATCTAACCCCTGCTTGCCGGTACATGCATTTGCCACACCGGAGTTTACCACAACTGCCTGGGCAAATGCTGACTCCTCTACTACTTTTTTGTCCCAAAGAACGGGAGCAGCCTTCACTACATTGGTGGTAAAGGTTCCTGCGACCTTACAGGGAACAGTACTGTAAACCAGTGCCATATCCTTGCGGTTCTGATATTTGATGGCAGCCTCTACACCTGCTGCCTGAAAGCCTTTTGCTGCGGTTACGCCGCCTTCTATTTGTTTGATATTTGCCATAACAGACACCATCCTTTTCTTTATCACACTCGATTTTATATTACATCAATCTGCTTTACCAAGCACTGTCCAATACATAATCATTGGTTAAATGCTGTAATATTCGCTTCATTCAAAGTGAAATCATAATAGTTTAAATCTTCTCTCTTGGTCCAGCCAATGCAGTTCCAGAACGCATTACCCACATCATTGACCGTAAATGCAATGAGGCTTACCTTATTAATCTCCTCTGCCTTCAAAGCATTCATGCAGTACACTACCATGGCCTTGCCGATACCCATTCTTCGGTAATCTGCATGGACACACACATGGTACAGACAACCTCTTCGGCCATCATGGCCACAGAGAATTCCGCCTACCACGGAGCCATCCTCAGCGATTGCAACTACGCTGATACCGGGATTTCTCTTTAAAAACTTTTCCACACCCTCTCTGGAGTCATCAATGCTTCGGATACCGAACCCTTTGATGGTCATCCACAGGGCGCGCAAACCCTCGTAGTCTTCTATGGTCATTGCTCGTATGGTAAAACTTTTTTCCTGCATTTTCTATTTCTTAACCTCTTCTCTTTCTTATGTAACTTTTAAGGGAAACAAGGTACCAGTTCAAGACCTTCCCACTCATCAAGTCCGAAGAGCAGATTCATGTTCTGAACCGCCTGGCCTGCTGCACCCTTCACCAGATTATCGATGGCACCCATCATAATAATGCGCTCGGTACGCTCGTCAATCACAAAATTAATATCTACATAGTTACTGCCCTCAACCCACTTGGTCTCAGGACATACGCCCTTATCAAGCACACGGACAAACTTCTCGTTTGCATAATACTTATCGTAAACAGCCTTTACTTCCTCATAAGTAGGAAGTGTGCCGTCGGGCTTTCTCTTAAGCTTCGCATACTCTGTCGCCAAAATACCTCTGTTCATAGGCACCAGATGAGGAGTGAAATTGATGGTCACATCACAGTCTCCTGCATAACCAAGCTGCTCCTCAATCTCAGGAGTGTGGCGATGACTTGCAACACCGTAAGCTTTCATATTCTCATTTACTTCACAGAACAGATTGGGCACCTTAGCACCTCTGCCCGCACCGGAGGTACCGGACTTGGCATCCACAATCAGGGTGTCCACATCAATCATACCTTCCTTTACCATAGGATAAGCGGTAAGAATGGAACAGGTTGTGTAGCATCCGGGGTTCGCAATCAGACGAGTCTTCTCATCCACCTTGCCACGGTTAATCTCGCAGAGACCATACACCGCCTCCTCGATAAACTGAGGGGACTTGTGCTCGATACCATACCACTTCTCATAGGTAGCAACATCCTTAATACGATAGTCTGCAGACAAATCCACAATCTTTACCTTCTGCAAAATCTCCTCAGTGAGAATACCTGCCAGATAACCCTGAGGGGTTGCAGTGAAAATCACATCCACCTGCTCAGCAAGCTCCTGCAAATTGTCATCCTTACACACATCTTCCACAATCTGGAACATGTTCTGATATACTTCATAATATCTCTTATCTATGTAACTTCTGGAACCATACCACACAATTTCTGCATCCTTATGGTTTGCCAGAATTCTTACCAACTCTCCTCCGGCATAGCCGGTTGCTCCGATAATTCCTACCTTAATCATAATAAATTCTCCTATTCTCAAAAACAATATCTTATGTAATCATACCACTTTTTGCATAAATGTCCACTACTTTTTAATTTTTATACAATATTTTTGCATATTCATGCATGAATATACATTCATTAGTGAATATTCACACAAAAACTGTATTTTTAATCGTTTCACTTTGGCAAAACCTGTCATTGACAGGCGCAAAGTTTTACATTATATTATATCAAATGAGAACCCAGTAAGCAACTTGAATTTTCGGAGGAAATTTCCATGGAAACACCACAGCAAAAATCTCGCTTTCATATCGGAATGCGCAATATTAAAACCGCTTTGGCGGCATGTATCTGTGCCTTTCTCTATCAGCTGATTGACAGAAATCCTACCTTTGCCTGTATCGGTGCCATCTTCGGCATGGGTAATGACATGGGCAATTCCAAGTTAAACGGAGGCAACAGACTCTTCGGAACCCTCTTCGGCGGTCTGATTGGAATGGCCATTTTTGCAATCTATATACAGATTTATCCGGATGGTGATATGCGCCCCTTAATTCTTCCATTTTTGTTCGTGGGCGTTATCGTATTGATTAAGGTGAGCCTGTTGCTTCATTGGCCCGGTGCCATCCAGCCCGGCGGCGTTATCCTGTGCATTATTTTGTTCAACACCCCGGTGGAGACCTTTGTCCCCTACTCCATCAACCGTATCATTGATACCGGTATCGGTGTGGCAATTGCACTGGCAGTCAATTATGTATTCCCCAGAGAACGCTGGGAGAAAATCAAGGAATCTGTGGGGCCTAAGAAGACCGAGCCCGGAGACGTACCGGAGTTTGAAATTGACATAGACAAGATGTAAAATGAGGGAGTTATCACCTTGCGTGATACTCCCTCGCTTTTATTATACATATCGTTTATTGTAAGCCCTTTCAAGCCTCGTTCAACTCTTTCAGCTTCTTGTAGATTTGCTCTATGTCATTCGTGCCCTCAGCCTCTATAGCTCGAACAATTACTTCCACCGCCTCCGATCCTGATAGCGGGTAGCTGCATAGGGAAATATCTCCTTGCAGCCACCTGCTTCTAATAACCATCTAGTACCAAATCCGTATGTCATTAAATAATGGATAATAATCCAAATAGTACCACACCCAGAAAATATACATAATCAAAGTTATACCCAAACTGACCACTTTATAAATACGTTTATGCTTTTTGTCCTTAAAGAGGAAGCGGGAAGTAATCAAAATCCAGATAACAGTGACTAACATAATTACTAAGGTTCCTATCTGTGCAGGCCAGCCAATTCCATATTGATATTCTCTTACACCATTTTGCACTAAATACCCACTAAGGCCCAATTCAAAAATCAATTTTCTACTTATGTATAAGAAATACCGCAAATTAGCCACATTATTCAGCCATAAGGGAATAAAACCTATCAATGCGCGCAGTAACACAGGTATCTTATTCTTCATCTGTTATTCTCCCTCTTTCTTATGGTTGCTTCAATTCCATGGTTTTGATCCATTCATTCCAATAAATATAAAGTCACTTTTCAAGAGTTCCGCTCCACATCACATTGGGGGTTCAGGTAATATCTGAATGACTCCAATTAGAGAATACAAATCAAGATAATGTATTATCCAACATACATCCATAAACACTACAAAACCAATGCTCCATACCTTATATTTGTGTGCGCTATCCTTATCATTATAAACAATCTTTGCATTCATGCAAATCCAGCCAATAGATACCAATAACAGAGCAAGCATAATCACCAGCAAAACACTCCCCGTCCCGATGCAATAATACAGTTCTCCATCACGCATTAACCGCTCATCTCTTTCTAACAGAAAAAACAATTTTTCTGCATTCCACTTACAGACCAGACTGCAAACTATATTAAATACTATGGGTAACGGTAATAATACACCTTTTTTCGTCTTCCCGAAAACTCTCCTCATTTGTCTCTATACACCAATCTTACATATAGTGTATTTCAATATTCTGGGGCAGCGGATAATAATCCAGATAACCGTAATTACCCTGATTGCAAAAGTTCCTATCTGCGCAGCCCAACCGGTTTCAAATTGATATTCTCTGGTCCATTATGTCCGCCTTCAATTTCTTTAACCATTTCTCTTCGCCAATATACTTCTGTATATATTCGTAATATGTCGGCAAAATAACCGTTTTAAAGTCTTTGGGCGTATTCATAAGACTATGAATCCACTATCATCTACAATTCGAAAAGACAATTCATTAGTATGGTTGTTGCATTATGCAAATCATATGCCCTGTCAACGGATACGATATAAGAAAATATAAAATCCATGCGACATCTATAACCACCACTATCACAACACGCACCAGAATATATATTTTTTGTTTCTTTTTATCACAAAAAACTTTTCCATTAACAATAATCCATATAATTGAAACCAATAACAGCAACAGCATAAATACCAAAGATGCGCTCCCTACACCAAAATGATATTGGACATTTCCATTTTCATCCAGTCTGGCATCCATTCCCATTTTATCAAAAAGACACATTTGGGCATAACCTGCATACAATCGGCTAACTACTATATTTACCAATATTGGTATCCATCCCAGCATAATACAGATAAAATTTTTCATAAGAATGTCCTCTATATGCACTGATAGCAGATAGCCGCATAAGGAAATATATCCTTGCAGCCACCTGCTTCTAATAACTTTTTAGTACCAAATTTCAAGATTTCCAGTCAACGGATAGTAATCCAGATAGTACCACACCCAGAAAATGTACATAGCTAACACCAATCCTATACTGACTACCTTGTAAATAATCTTCTTCTTTTTTTCTTGAAAAAGAAACCGAGAAGTAATTAAAATCCAGATAACAGAAACAATCATGATTAAGAAAATACCTATTTGTGCCGCACTACCTGTTCCAAACTTGTAGTGCGTAATACCACTATCATCCAAATATCCGTCAAAGCCCAGTTCGTCCACCAAACTTGTATCTAAATATATAAAGTAGCGTAAACTAATTATATTATTCAGCCATAACGGAATAGAACCTATCAATGCGCACAGTAACACAGGTATCTTATTCTTCATCTGTTCTTCTCTCTCTTTCACACAAAATCTGCCATAATCCCTTCCCGTTCACAATTATTTATAGTCTTGATATTAATTACCTTTATGCTTAATATTAAAATGGTTACATATAGTGTATTTCAATATTCTGGTTCAATGGGTAATAATCCAGATAGTACCACACCCAAAAAATATACATAATCAAAGTAATCACCAAACTGACTGCTTTATAAATGCGTTTGTGTTTTTTATTCTTAAACAAAAACCGAGAAGTAATCAAAATCCAAATAACTGTGGCTACCATAATTGCAAAAGTTCCTATCTGTGCAGCCCAACCAATTCCAAATTGATATTCTCTAATACCGCTTTGTTCCAAATAACCATCGTACCCCAGTTCAAAAATCAGCTCTCTATCCACAAACAAAAAATAGCGTAAACTAACTATATTATTCAGCCATAGTGGAATAAAACCTATCAATGTACGCAGTAACACATTTATCTTTTGTTTCATCTATTTATCCTCTTTATTGCACCAAAAGCATAGTAGCTGCATAGGAAAATACATCCTTGCAGCCACCTGCTTCTAATAACCATCTAGTACCAAATCCGTATGTCATTAAATAATGGATAATAATCCAAATAGTACCACACCCAGAAAATATACATAATCAAAGTTATACCCAAACTGACCACTTTATAAATACGTTTATGCTTTTTGTCCTTAAAGAGGAAGCGGGAAGTAATCAAAATCCAGATAACAGTGACTAACATAATTACAAAGGTTCCTATCTGTGCAGGCCAGCCAATTCCATATTGATATTCTCTGACACCATTTTGCACTAAATATCCACTAAGGCCCAATTCATCTATTAGGTTTCTGTCTAAATACACAAAAAAACGCAAACTGGCTACATTGTTTAGCCATAGCGGAATGAACCCCGTCAATGCTCGCAGTAACACAGGTATCTTATTCTTCATCTGTTATTCTCCCTCTTTCTTATGGTTGCTTCAATTCCATGTTTTTTTTACTTTCATTCCATATAAATATCTGTCGCATCTTGCCCTTCAATCTATATTCAACATCCTGTTTGATTGCCTTGGACAGTTCCTTATCTGCACCATTCGGAACGAAAAATTGATCCCTATTTTCACTAAATGCCAATAATACCATTTCAATATCATTTGAAACAGCAGAGCCATTACACAACATTATACCATATCCTTCCATCATACTATGTTTGCCCTTGTCATATATTATTTCTGCATTGGCAATTGGCTCATATCCGTTATTCGCATCATCATACATGTCTGCAACTCCCCACACATGTCCAAATTCATGGGCACAAGTTCCAGAATAATTCACAATATTCTTTCTTGAATTCATATATCTTTTACACGCTATTCCCGCTTTATCTTTATGTGTCACATCATCGCAATATCCCGTATATAGCGTAAAAACTCTCTTAATATTGGTATACCAACCATTACTACTAACATTCGACACTCCACAAGAACCATATTTTACATTAATTCTCACTGCTCTATTCAAGTCAGTAGTATCATACTCCTCAAGAACCACTGCAAAATTTACTTTTAATCCTTCATAAAAATCATATGCAGATCCCTCATAGGTTCCTTCCCAACGTGAAGAAAGTGCATCTTTAATTAAATCTTTGAATGTTACATCTTCTCCCACTCTGGCTATAATGTCATCACATGCTTGCTGATACTGCAAATCCAAACCGTCTTTCTTTAAATACTTGAGTGCATTCTCATTTGCTCCCTCAGAAAAAGTAACTTTAGTATGCACAACAACATCATTATCCTTTACAGTGATATAGGAAATATTCTTTGGTTCATTATGTTCAGTCTTAGCAAATTCCGGAAACAGTGTCTCTATGGTATCCTTATGTAGCGGTCCCAAATCCCGATACCTCTCATCCACGCCATCCCAAACGCACTCATCATAATCCGAAATCCCATCACCATCCGAGTCCACTAATGTAGGGTCAGACTTAACAGGTAGTACATAGGTTTCTTCCAACAATTCCTGAATTCCTCTCCCATTAAAATCCTCCACATCATTGTATCTGTAAGCCCAATCGACTAACCATGCTTCCGGTGCATTGTATTTCTGGATATACTCATAGTAGGTAGGTAATGCAACCGTTCCATCACTTTTATGAGTAATCCTATCTGTTCTGACCTCCTGCAAATCCGACAAACCATCACCATCCGAATCAGTCCAGTATCTATATGATAATTCCTTTTCTAATGCAACGCTTTTCAACCCTGTGGATGTAATAATGTTGTATGTATAGTTCATATTTTTCAAACATATGTAATCAATAATAGCTGTTTTTGCAGATGTACATTGAACATAGAAACCTCCAGAAGCCTTTGTGAACCCTGCAAAATTATCGCTTGGATGATACTCACCTGTACATATAGAACCGCAATGAATTTGTCGCTCTATCATCTCTGTTCTTTCCTTATCAAAATTTTCATATGCACTTGTTACTCCCCAAAAAATCGTCAATTTGAAAGCATCCTCCCGCAACCCTAATTCATTCAATATGGTCTTCATCTGCTTATCAGCATACTGATAGTCAGACTGCTGTGCTACGGCTGCATCTATTAATTCTTCAGCCCGAGCCAAATCTTCCGACGATTCTACTGAATCTATCAAATTTCCATTTCTATCAAGTGCAAAAATTCGGACATCATTCTTTTTAAATACATACTCCACCATGGCCAAAAGACTTTCGCGAATAAAAACCGCATCTTGACAGTTACCAATTTTCCCTCCCGTATTGATGCATAAAACAATATCCATTTTCTTTTGTTTAGGAACCCAAACAAAACCCTTATCTGTATTTTCAGCTTCTGATGGTCTAACATACGCGGCTCTACTGCTCATCATTGTTTGTTCCATTGATATACTATTCGCTTCCAAAGTGTCATCCTTTTTTATCTCAAATCCCAAATTCTGTAGCCACAAT
The DNA here is from genome assembly GCA_015056885.1 of Lachnospiraceae bacterium. Taxonomy (GTDB): domain Bacteria; phylum Bacillota; class Clostridia; order Lachnospirales; family Lachnospiraceae; genus Acetatifactor. The sequence continues at coordinate 37,870 of SVFL01000004.1, read as the reverse complement.
TCCATATCTACCACACAAAACGTTCCTACACAATCCACTGTAGCACTTATGGTATTTGTCTCTTCATCCACAACAGTATTTAACGGAACCGGAAATTTTTCATCCTCACAATACATAAAAATATTATATCTTTTCGCACCTTTCAAAGACTCTGCGCTATATGTATCATATATCTTTTCATTGTCAATTTTGAATTTTACTGTAACAGATTCAATCTTGCCTGTTCCCCTATGAATAATTTCAGGAATACTACCTACTACCGCTTCTGAGTTCAATATTTCCGAATATGCACTTTCCCGAACAATCAGCTCCGAAACAACACTTCCCTGTGCAGTCATCTCCAAACTCATTTGATAATCATTATTATCTGCGTTAATTTTTGTGAAAATTATGGAATCTTCTGCAATTCCTGTTTCATATTTATAGTTTGCATCCGGATATCCATATGTCTCCGCCTCTAGAGGATTTAAGCCTATTTTCACCTCATCTCCGTCACTGATAGTGTCTCCGTCTGTGTCCCATTCCATAGGTTTGGTCTCATAAACACCGGTCTCCTCGCCATCCTTCAATTCATCTTCGTCTGAATCCGGATTTAAGGGGTCTGTTCCTAATATTGATTCTTCCAGAATTGTCAATCCATCTTCGTCCGGGTCTAATTCAGAATCCATTACCCCATTTCCAAGTGTATACTGATCTAAAGGACCTGTTGAGCTATACAATTCTTCATACCCATCAGACAACTTATCACCATCTGTATCAGGATTATGAATATCCGTTCCAATGTCGTTTTCATATTCGTCCGGAAGACCATCTCCATCCGTATCCAACATATCACTCCAATATCTGGTATAATCCTGTATCTCCTCTACATCTTCTGCACTGTCACCATCTGTAACATCTCCCTGAGTGACATCACCTCCAGTAACATCGCCTTCTGTGACATCACCATCACTAATATCACCGCCACTAATATCGCCATTGCTAATATCTCCATCTGAAACCGGACTATCCGGCTCATCGCCACCCGATATATCTCCTTCGTTGTCCTCTTCAGTTACAGACTCTGTACAAGCATAAAGCACATAATTGCAGGGCACGTCATCCAAAGTGCCTTCGCTTCCCTTTATGCCGATAGATACAGATGTTCCGGGAGAAAGCAGGCTATTATATTCTGCATTTCTGACAGTATAATGATTCCCTTCATGAGATTCTATAACACCATTCCAAATCTCGGTAATTTCTCTGTCAAAATCAAATTCCAGAATCCATTCTTCAATATCCGAATCTGTATGATTCGTTATCAGGATAGAACCATAGAATCCACTTTCCCAATCTCCATCCACGATATACTCAACAGTATAATCATTTTCTTGAACAATCATGCTGTTATGAACCAATTCGAAGCTTTCCGGAAACCCGTTAAACGCTTGATTACCCGAAAACCCAAACTCCACTTTTCCATCTACGGCAATGTCCTGATTCCAGCCCACGTTCTTAACAACATATTTATCTTCTGAACAGGAAGAAATCTCTGCATTCCAAATAGCATCAATATCATTATTAAATTTGTATTTCAGTCTCCAATTCTGAATACTTGCTTCACCAACATTTTCAATACTTATAGTTGCATTATAACCTGTATCCCATGTTGAAGCCAAGGAAAATGTTATTTTATATTCGTCATTTTCATAAATCTTCTCTTTCGTTACTCCATCCCAATTTCCTGATTCAAGTTCTACATCTGACTCTTCCAAATTAGTATTTTCGGTTGCGTATACCGGCATATCAAGCCCTCCCACACACATTGCCAATGCAAGTAAATACGCTATAATCTTTCTTACATGTTTTTTCATATTGCTTCCTTCCTCTGCTTAAATTAACGTAAATAATAAAAAATTAAACATGAATATACTCTTTAATCTTGCATCTTAACCACTCCCTTTTCTCTATTCTGTGATTTTACTTTATCATTATATATCTTTTAGCACCTGTTTTCAATCGTCTATTATTCTATTTGTCAATTACTTTTCTCTCTCACCTCAACATATTGCCTTACACATCATAAGTCATTCCACTAATATCTTAATATTAAAAAACCTCCGAATAGCACATTCGCTATCCAAAGGTTTTATCGTACCTATTCAAGTTCTGTTATCTTGCAAGGAGCTTCGGAAACACCTTCGCCCAAATCAACCTTGATAAAGTTGTTCTATGTTAAAAAATCTTAGTTGAAATGCTATAAAGAAGTCCCTTCCCTGCTTCCTCCGATTACTTTTCATTGCCCCGTTTCGTCAAATTCCAGACCACTTAGCCCTGATTGGGATTCAAATTCTTCAGTTCCTCAAACATCTCAAGGTCTGACTGATTCACCTTCATGTTCGCGGTCACCGGTGCCTCGCCAGGACGGATAATCGTCACCTCCAACACGGTTCCCTCCTCAATTGGTCTGGAAAAGAGCATTTTCAAAAAAGCTACAAACTTCGGGTGATCCTCGCTGAATTTATTCTTCATCTGCATCAGTTTCATAAGTGCCATAGGGTTCATAATAGTTCCTCCGTATTTTCAATATTCTTTCGCCATTATATCGTATTGGTGGGCAAATTTCCACAGGTGAATTCATATCACTTATCTATTCCAGTTCTCCATCAATATTACTATTTACATAACTGGTCAAATATTCTGTTATCTCTGGGTCATCAATCAGATAACCATTATAATAATCTGTTCGTTCTCCGCAACTTTTTTTCGCTCTTTCCAGAATTGTTTTCCTATTGGGTGTTCATATATATCAGAGATGAGCATACTTTTCAGAAAAGAGAGTTTTTTACCAAGCGCGTCTGTCAATATTTCCTCCTCTGTTTTCTCTGTGCCATACAATGTCTTGTATTTTTATGCGCATATTCACGCTTATTATGCAAAAATATGCACTTAGCGGTAATAAATATACATTTTGTATTTAAATTTATGCACCAATAATGCTTGCTTTTATTCGCGGAATGTTGTATAGTAAATGTCAGATTGTAAAACACATAAAATACATATATATTCATGGAGGCTTTTATTATGAAGGAAAAAGTTGTATTGGCTTACTCCGGTGGTCTTGATACCACCGCAATTATCCCCTGGCTTAAGGAGAACTTCGACTACGAAGTAATCTGTGTCTGCGTAGACTGCGGACAGGCTGAGGAGTTGGATGGTCTTGAGGAGAGAGCAATCTCTTGTGGCGCATCCAAGCTGTATATTGAGAATGTTATCGATGAGTTCTGTGATGAGTACATCGTTCCCTGTGTACAGGCAAATGCTATTTATGAGAACAAGTATCTTCTTGGTACTTCCATGGCTCGTCCTCTGATTGCTAAGAGACTGGTTGAGATTGCACGTAAGGAAGGCGCTACCGCTATCTGTCACGGTGCTACCGGTAAGGGTAACGACCAGATTCGTTTCGAGCTGGGCATCAAGGCTCTGGCTCCCGATATCAAGATTATTGCTGCATGGAGAAATGAAAAGTGGACCATGGATTCCCGTGAGTCCGAGATTGCATACTGTGAGGCTCATGGTATTCATCTTCCCTTCTCCGCAGATACTTCCTACAGCCGTGACCGTAACATCTGGCACATCAGCCATGAGGGTCTGGAGCTTGAGGATCCTGCAAACGAGCCCAACTTCGATCATCTGTTGGTACTGGGCACCACTCCTGAGAAGGCTCCCGATGAGGGCGAGTATGTAACCATGACCTTCGAGAAGGGTGTTCCTACTTCCGTTAACGGCAAGAAGATGAAGGTTTCTGATATCATCAGCACCTTGAACGAGCTGGGCGGCAAGCACGGTATCGGTATCATCGACATCGTTGAGAACCGTGTTGTTGGTATGAAGTCCCGTGGTGTATACGAGACTCCCGGCGGTACCATCCTTATGGAGGCTCATCAGCAGCTTGAGGAGCTTATCCTTGACCGTGACACCTACGCTCTGAAGAAAGAAATGGGCAGCAAGTTTGCAAGCCTTGTTTACGAAGGTAAGTGGTTCACTCCTCTCCGTGAGGCTGAGCAGGCATTTATCGAGAAGACTCAGGAGTATGTTACCGGTGAAGTTAAATTCAAGCTTTACAAGGGTAACATCATCAAGGCAGGCACTACCTCTCCCTATTCTCTCTACAACGAGAGCATTGCTTCCTTCACTACCGGTGATTTGTATGACCATCACGATGCAGAGGGCTTCATCAATCTGTTTGGTCTCTCTTGCAAAGTAAGAGCAATGAAGATGCAGGAGCAGGGCGAAAAGCTTTTGTAATATGAATATTTACATTATTATTTATCTGGTAATGATAAATACTGTGGCATTTATGCTTATGGGCTTTGACAAGCGTCGTGCCCGTCAAGGTGCCTGGCGCATCCCCGAGAAGACATTGTTCGGTTCAGCGCTTTTAGGCGGCAGCATCGGTGCAATTGCCGGAATGCAGGTGTTTCGTCACAAAACCAAACACTTAAGCTTTCAGATTGGTATGCCGGCTATATTAATTTTGCAGATTGCTTTGGGAATTTTTCTTGTAATGCGGTTTGCATAAATGTACTTTTATGGTAAAATAACAGTGGTCGAATCCTCTACGGATTCCGGCCACTGTTTTCACGTTTACCGCTGAAAATGCTATGTTTTACAAAGGAGAACTATTATGCATGTCGCTATTTGTGATGATAATGTCGCAGACCGCCGTCAATTAGAGCGTCTGTTAAAAAGAGAATCTGATCGCCGCAGCGCAGACACCGGGATTATTTACACGGATGCCTTTGGCAATACACAGGCTCTTTTGGCTAATCCCATGCAGTATGACCTTTTTTATATCGATATGTGCAACACCGATGGCTTAAGCGGCAGTGATGTGGTCGTCATGCTCACAGAAAAAGGAGTTCATGCCCCCATCGTAATGTGTTGTTCCAAGGATGATTACAAAACTAAGAACTTCCCGGCAAATGTAATCTTTCTGGACAAACCCATTCGCACGGAAGAATTAGCCGAAAGTCTTGAGCATGCACTGCGCATCAAGGCCGAGGCTCCAGATATGATTGAACTGCGTGAGGACAAAAATACTATTTATGTCACTGAGGAAGAAATTCTTTATGCATGGGAGGATGGACGTCATGTGACAGTAACACTCACCGGTAACCGGCAGTTTGTTGCCAACACCACTGCTGCAAATCTTTTTGCGCAAATTGAAGACAATCATCCCATGTTCTTTGCTCCTACCATAAAGGGTATTGTCAATGCACGTTATATCAAAAAGCTGGGACTTGGCTGCACTACTCTCACCATGGAGGATGATACGGTATTCAAGGTTCACAAGGATTGTCGCAAATATGCGAAATACGCATTTGATGAATTTCACGGCACAGGCTCAAAATCGGAGGTTCCATGATTGCATTAGAGATTCTTTCTATGAAAAATTTTATGACACATCTTCTTTCAGGAGACACCTTTGATATTTTCCTGTTGGAAGAAGCCACCATCAGCACCGCCAATACTTATACCATTGACGGACATATGAATGTCGACTTCTATCCGCCTGAAGAACGGGACAAGTCCCATATTCCATATGAATTTCGTCCCTGGAATGAATTAAAGGGATTGTGTTTTGATTTGATAAAGGGCAAATATACACCTTTATATTTTAAATTTGTTCTGCAATTAAAATCGGAGAATATGGCAAAACTTCTAGGTGACAACCCTGGACAGGTAAAGTCTCTGGTCTTAAACATCCGCTATGATGGCAATAAAGCCCTTCTAACCACCGGCACTTCCTATCATACCTTCGTAATGACCAAGGAAGCCGACCTTGCATGGGACAACTTCCTCTGCAAATACTTATCAGAAAAAGAAATCGGGTACGAGAAGCTTTAGGCTTTTCATACCCGATTTTCATATAATCTATTTCATTTTGGGTTTGAAAATCAGACTGGAAAGGTAGCCAAATATCAGTGCTGCTGCAGTTCCTACCGCACCGGCTTTCAGTCCCCCTGCAAACAGTCCCAAAAAGCCCTGCTCGTCTACAGCTTCCTTTACCCCCTTCATTAGCACATTACCAAATCCCAACAGCGGAACACCGGCACCTGCGCCTGCAAACTCCTGAAATGGCTCATACCACCCCAGGAAACTGATACACGCCCCCGTCACAACCAAAAGAACCATAATCCTGCCCGGCATCATTTTGGTTTTCTCCATCAAAATCTGTACAACTGCACAAATCAGTCCTCCCACCCAAAAGGCATTTATATAATCCATTGACAATACTCCTCTACTCCATAATTTAGTCTGATTATGGCTTTTGTAAAAAGTATTGACAAAAGGGCATGAGAATATACATTCTCCACGCCCTTTGTTGCTCACATTCATAAATATTTACAATCTATACCTCTGCGATAACCTCTACCTCACAAAGTACATTCTTAGGCAGAGTCTTAACAGCCACACAGCTGCGTGCAGGCTTCTCAGTGAAATACTTGCCATACACTTCATTAAAGGTAGCAAAATCATTCATATCAGCCAGGAAACAGGTTGTCTTAACTACTTTACTGTAATCAGTTCCTGCTGCTTCCAAAATAGCACCGATATTCTTCATAACCTGCTCGGTCTGCTCTACGATACCTTCTGCTTCAATCTGACCATTTGCAGGATTGATTGCAATCTGGCCGGAGGAAAACAAAAGATTTCCTGTAATAATTCCCTGAGAATAAGGTCCGATTGCTGCGGGAGCCTTATCTGTTGCAACTTTTTTTAACATAACACGTGTCCTCCTAAGGTATTTATTTTGCTCCGGACCCTTAATCCGGGCTTAATTTACTTCCGGCTCGTCAAATTCTGCCATAACATAGAAACCTCTGGCATTCTCAACAATATCAACAACAACACCCTTCTGACTCATAAGTCTCTTATTAAAGGGAATGTTGCCCGACATAGCCAAGGACGGGTCGATTGTGTAATAATAATTGCTGGGAAGCAGACCTTCTGTGACAGAAATCTCCTGTCCGACCTCCAAAAGTCCCGGCCGCTCCATCTTGAATTCCATTCTACGCATACTGCCTCCTTTACGGAATTAAACCGCACAAGTATTGTATCAATATACGCATCAGATTGCAAGACTTACCTTCTTTTTGCGATTAATTACATCCGTTATTTTTCTGCACAGGACTCTCCAGCACCAATGCATGACAAATTCCGGGCACACTCTTGCCTTCATTATAACTTGTTTTGGACAAAAGAGCTCCTGTTGGCATAAATAACACACGTTTCCAATTACCTTCCTCCAATTGTTTCAGAATATATGCAGACAAAGTCACCGCACAACAGCCGCAACCGCTCCCACCTGCATGCGTATCCTGGGACTTCTCATCATATATTTCTATGCCACAGTCCATATGCTGTGTAGAAATATCATATCCCCTCTCCTTCATCAAATCAATTAATACCTTCTGTCCTACACTTCCCAAATCACCTGTTATTATTTTGTCGTAATCATCCGGTTGACTTCCAAAGTCAATAAAATGCTGTTCCAGAGTGGAAGCTGCAGCCGGAGCCATGCACGCCCCCATATTCATGGAATCTTTAAGACCAAAGTCTGTTATCTTACCAACAGTAATACCGCAAATACAGGCCCTTGCGCCTCCTGACACCTTGTTTGACACTTTTTTTGACATATCCTGTGACACATCTGTCGAGTCATTATTATTACATGTGTTATTGTTGTTTCCACAATAATCACTGTTGTTATCATTACTATTGTTATTATTACAAGTGTTATTGTTTTTTCTCCTATCATTACAGCCGTTATTCTTATTTAAAACAAAGGCTCCACTTCCTGTTACCGTCCAACTTGCGGACAAAGGACGTTGATTGCCGTAATCCAAAGGGAATCGAAACTCCTTCTCCGCGCTGGCAAAATGACTGGACGTAACACATATCACCTGATCCGCAAATCCTCCGGCAATAGTCATGCTCCCCAATGCCAACGATTCTCCGCAGGTTGAACATGCCCCATACAATCCAAAATGAGGAATCTGATAGCTTGCTATTCCAAAAGATGTTGCAATGGACTGCCCCAGCAGATCTCCTGCAAACATAAAATCCACATCTGTAGTCTTTATTCCTGTCTTCTCCATGGCAAGATACACTGCATCCTTTTGCAAACTGCTCTCTGCCTCCTCCCATGAGGTACAGCCAAACATATCATCCTCTCCTACCATATCAAAAAGAAGCCCCAGTGGCCCTTCTCCTTCCTTGGTCCCTACCACACTGGCGCTCCCTGCAATGTATACCGGCTCTTCAAACCGTACACTCGACTTTCCCAAATGCTGATTCATATCTGACAGCTCCCTTCCATTCTCCCTGTGTTCCAAAGCCCTGTTGTGCCCGCTTCACATACTTGAATTCTGCACATATTTGAATTCCACACAGGTTTTTGGTAGCTATCATAACCAAAGGCCGAGGATTTATACATCCCCGGCCTTTCTAATTTATCAGCTTTCAAAATGAAAGTTTTCCGTCATTTAATTTTTTCTGCAATTTTCCCTCAAAAACTCTGGATTTCTTTAGCCTTCGTACTTCTCACTCTGTGCACGAATCAGCTCTGCATCATCAAAATAATTGATTCTCATCGCTGATTTTACCTCAGACAGAGTCTGTGCTGCAACATTTCTTGCATTTTCACTACCAACCTTAAGAATCTCATAGACTGCAGGAATATCCTTCTCCAACTCTTTTCTGCGGTTTCTGATAGGCTCCAAAGTCTCCTGCATTACATTATTCAGGAACTTCTTCACCTTTACATCACCCAGACCGCCTCTTTGGTAATGAGCCTTCAGTTCATCGAGATTAGGATACTCAGGAAGGTATCGCTCAAAATGCTCCTCCTTACAGAACGCATCCAGATAAGTAAATACGGTATTTCCCTCCAAATGTCCGGGATCACTCACCTGTAAATGCAAAGGATCTGTGTACATACTCATAATCTTGGTGCGCACCTCATCAGCGGAATCTGCCAAATAGATGCAGTTACCAAGTGATTTACTCATCTTTGCCTTACCATCAATACCGGGCAGTCTCTGGCAAGCCTCATTCTCGGGAAGAAGCGCCTTAGGCTCCACCAAAACAGGCGCATACACCGTATTAAACTTGTGTACAATCTCTCTTGTCTGCTCAATCATGGGAAGCTGGTCACCACCTACAGGCACGGTAGTCGCCTTAAATGCAGTAATATCCGCCGCCTGGCTAATGGGATAAGTCATAAATCCCACAGGGATACTTGCCTCAAAATTACGCATCTGAATCTCGCTCTTTACGGTAGGATTACGCTGCAATCTCGCCACAGTTACCAAATCCATATAATAGAAGGTCAATTCGCAAAGCTCAGAAATCTGAGACTGAATAAACAAAGTAGATTTAGCAGGGTCCAAACCACATGCCATGTAATCCAAAGCCACCTCTATAATGTTCTGACGTACCTTCTCAGGATTCTCTATATTATCTGTAAGTGCCTGCGCATCCGCAATCATAATATATGTATTCTTGTATTCTCCGGAATTCTGCAACTCCACACGTCTGCGCAGAGATCCTACATAATGTCCCACATGAAGTCTTCCGGTAGGTCTGTCACCGGTCAAAATAATCTTATCCATTTGATATCCTCATTCCATTTTCTTTTGCAATAGACTATCTACTGCGTACAAAAGTATAACATATTTTTCCGAAATAGTACAGTAAATATTTGTTACCGTGACCTTGCAGCGGACATAGCGCCACAGCGACATCTTCCCTATATGCACAAATACACATCCTCGTCTTGTTGCTTTTTATAAAATAAAAGACGGGAACCCTTTCTACAGGCTCCCGTTCTAATAATTCAATTTATTGCGTTGTCTTTGTTCCGCACTTCTTACAGAAATGTACCCCCGGATCAACAGCAGTACCGCACTTAGGACATACATTTGCAGCAGGCTGTGCTGCAGCCGGTACAGGTGCAGGTGCAGGTGTCTCTTCATGAACCATAAAAGCACTGTTTACTCCACTGCCTTTTATGTATGAAATGAATGCAACTGCCTCTGTCAGTCCCATTGCCAGATAGCAAACATTTCGCAGCAAATAAATCACATGAATGATATTTGCATATGCTCCGCTGTAAAACCCTTCATCTCTCAAAAGAAGACGAACCACATGATCAAGTGTCTCCAAACCTCCAATCAAAATAGCAACCAATCCAAACAGGATAAGTGCCTTTTTGGCAGCTGTTTTGACACGCTGATCTTTCTCAGCCAAAAGTACATAAATTGCCAAACCAACCATTACTGCGGAATCTACCAATCCTGACAAAAAGATTACTGCAATTAACAGGGAGTCAGGAATCCCCAGCTTTGTATCCTTATACACAACAAACCCTCCCTATGTACAACAACTATTCTCCGTTCTTCTTACCACAGTTCTGGCAGAATACTGCGTCATTTTCCAAAGGCTCTCCACAGAACTCACACTTCTTCTGCGGTGCTTCCGGAGTCTCTTCCGGAACTACCATGGTACTCTCATCGAACTTCTCGCCACACATGTTACAGAAACGGCTCTCCAGGCTTACAATAGCTTCACAGGACTGACATTTCTTCTTGCCCTGCTGAGCCAAATATCTGATTTCAATATTTCTCTTCTCAGTATTTACCTGCTCAACCTGTTCAAATAACTCTTTGATTTCTTCATCGTTAATCTTTGCATTGCGATTCTTGCTGTAATAGGCACGGCCTATTTTCAAATACAACACATTTAACCTTTCGTCAAACTTCCCCGATACACGATCGTTTACCATTGCACCCATTTTTCTCCTCCTCTTACATTAAGCTTTTTAGCTCAGCGCTACCTTAAGAATATCATATACTATTCGTCTTTTCAAGTTTTTATTGTCTGAACATTCCCCTCAAAAAGCGAAACCGCCTTATTTTAGGCGGTTTCTGAGTTTATAAAAATTTTATAATTGAACAACCTTTCCTACAAAAACAATCTGATCATTGACTTCGTCATAAATCATAAATGCAAATGGTCTGTCCAAATAGACTTCCTTCTCCTTCTTCTGCTGAGGCATTGCACAAGTCGCCATATCCATCATGACTGCCGTCACTGCCGCTGCCTTGGTACCGTTCTCGTCCAACTCAATTCTGGTCTTCTGTATAATATCAGAGATATAAGTAACCTCATCCGAATTCATCTCTATCAATCCGGTCAAATCAGACTGCTTTTTATCAAAAACAGTCTCGACTCCTTGTGATTTCAAAATATCTACGATATTATCGGCCGTCGTGTCAAAAGTGAGCTTGGGCATGATTGCATGTACATCATAATCACGGTTCTCGCTTTCCAATAAAGACTCCACATCCAAATCTGACAGTGCAAACTCACCTGTCTCCTTGGGCAAAATTCCAATAAACTGCATACCATTAGAATATCTCTTACCAAAAGCAGTTGCCTCATTATTTTCGTAATATGTACTCAAAGTATCCCGAAGCATCTCCTGCTCCTTGACTGTCCCCTCAAAATCCGTAAACTCATGGGTTGTCAGCCCCCATTCTTCGTCCCAGGGCGATTCAAAATAGAGAGAATTGATCAAAACAGCCACTGCATCTTCTGAAATAGAATTTTCATTAATAATCTCCGGAATCAGCTCATGAGTTTTTTCATTACACCAACCATTGATTCTCTTAACGGTTTCCGGGACATCGCTCTTATCAAAGCTGACAGCTTCCACTTCTGCATCAAACTGTTTTTCTGCCATTGCCGCATAAGACTCTACAAGTTTCCTGTCATCCTTCAGCCAAATAGAATTAGCAATCTCATAAGCCATATTGTAGCCTGTCTGTACAAAAGAATTACTTGTATTAAGTCCTTTTGCATACTCCATATACTGCTCGGCAAATTCGCCATAATCATCCGTACCTAAATAAGCAGTAAACTCCTCCTTAGTCCTTCCATTCGCTCCACCGGCTACCAACCCAAGTGCCATATCCAGTGACAACGGACTAACCATGGTATTTTGTACCCCGTTTTTCTCATAAACCATATCCATCAGGTAGGCTGCCCGCTCATAACTACCTTCAAGCTCTACCTTTTTCAAGGGTTCCCGACATTCTTCCTTCTCCCCCTCCGTCTGTGTCTTTGACTCCCATTCTGTACCGTTTGCAGGATTACTTTCCATCGGTTTATTCCCACACCCGGCCAACATTGCACCACACAAACACATTGCAATCCAGCTTCTCACCAATTTATTCTTCATAATTTTATCCTCCTCGTTTATATAAATCTGTTTTTCTTCCACAAATCTGCCCCTCTCTATTCTATATAACGAATTTTAACTCGATTGGTTCTCAATTTACACATTTTTTTCCTTTTATTGTATATTTCCCATGATAAAAACACAATCTAAAACATGAATGATTCAATATTTACATCATGAAAGGAAATAGCTATGCGTAAAATCATCCCTTTAAACGGCGGTTGGGAATTTACCAAAACGCCCTACGCCAACCTGAATACTTCCACAACCTCTTGGGAGTCCGTCTCCCTGCCCCACACCTGGAATGCGATCGACGGTGCCGACGGCAGCGAATATTACCGCGGGGAATGTTGCTATCGAACCACCTTAAATCCCTCCGTTCTGCTGTCAGATGCTCCTTTAAACTGTGGCAAAATCCTGCTCAGAATTCCGGCACTGTCATTGCGTGGGGAGGTCTATGTGGATGGTAAAAACCTTGGCAGTCACGAGGGCGGTTATTCTGCATTTGTAGTGGATATCACCAAGAGTTTTCTGGCTGCAAAGGAAAATAATAGCACCCTCGAACTGACCATCTCAGCAGACAATCAAAACCGCAGCAACATCTATCCTCAGATGGCTGACTTTACCTTCTATGGTGGACTTTACCGAGGCGTGGAACTTCTGCTTTTACCCGAGATTCATTTTGAATCAGCTCCCTATGCAGCCAAAGGACTGACTGTTTCCAGCGAACTTACGGAATGCATGCAAGAAGCCATCCTTTATATTCACAGTCATGTGAACACCGACTCTGCCGATTATACCGTTCGTTATCAAATTGTGGACCGGGACGGTTCCATTGTGGCAGAAAGCTGGCGTCCCACCTCCGATACCCGCACGGAAATCTATCTGCCTACTCCTCATCTGTGGCAGGGCGTAGATGATCCTTATCTCTATCGTTGCACAGCTACATTGGTGCGTCGTAATGAGACCGTAGACCAGATTTCTACCACCTTCGGTATCAGAGACTTCTATGTAGATTCTGAAAATGGATTTTTCTTAAATGACAAACCTATGATGCTTCGCGGCGTATCCCGCCATCAGGACTGGCTTTACGAGGGCTATGCCCTGACTCGTGAACAACATTTTCGAGATGCATTCCTTATCTCTGAAATCGGCGCCAACACGGTACGCCTTGCCCATTATCAGCACAGTGAAGATTTTTATGACGCCTGTGACGAATACGGCTTTATTGTCTGGGCTGAGATTCCTTATATCAGCACACAGAGTGACGACCCTGCTGCCCATGAAAATGCCCGCAATCAGATGAAGGAACTGATTTACCAAAACTACAATCATCCTTGCATCTGTTTCTGGGGACTCTCAAATGAGATTACCATCGGCGGCGAAAAAGAAGGTGTGGTGGAAAATCACAAGGATTTAAACAATCTTGTAAAGGAAATTGACCCTACCCGTCTGACCACCATGGCTCATGTAAGCATGCTTCCCATGGACAGTGCCCTCCACGGCATCACCGATGTAGAGAGTTACAACCATTACTTTGGCTGGTATGGCGGCAACTACGATTACAATGAGAAATGGCTGGATGAATTCCATGAAAAATATCCCGACATCTGTTTGGGCCTGTCCGAGTATGGTGCTGAGGGCATTATCACCTATCAGCCAGATGCTCCCAGATGTCGTGACTACTCCGAGGCTTATCAAGCCGAATATCACGAACACATGGCTCAGATTCTCATGGAACGTCCCTATCTGTGGAGCACCCATGTGTGGAATATGTTTGACTTTGGCTGTGCAGCCAGAAACGAAGGCGGAGTAGCAGGACGCAACAACAAGGGTCTTGTCACCATGGATCGTCAGATTAACAAGGAAGCTTTTTATGTCTATAAAGCTTACTGGAGCAAAGACCCGTTCGTCTATCTCTGCGGCAGACGTTACGCACAACGTGCCGGTAACACCACCACTGTCAAAATTTACTCCAACCAATCTCAGGTGAGCCTGTATGTGGATGGCGAACTCTTTGGCACCAAAGTTGGCAGCAGAGTCTTCGTATTTGAAAATGTTCCTCTTGTGGGCGAATTTACCTTCCTCACCGCCGTGGCAGACGGTTGCAGCGACAATATCACCCTGGAAAAAGTCTCTCGCAAACCTGATATCTACACCTTGCCCATGGACGAGTCAGAGGGCGAAGGCGTTACCAACTGGTTTGAACAGGTTGAGACTGTAGCAAGCGACGCTCCCATGGAATTTTCCGCCACTCACTTCTCCGTATATGACAAAATAAAAGACATTCTTGCCCATGATGAAGCCTTTGAAATTTTGTCCGGTGCACTCTCATCCATCAGCGGCATGAAGCTCAATAAATCCATGATGGCGATGATGCAGGACCAGACTCTTATCGGCCTGACTGACATGTTCAAAGCAATGGGCAACACAAATGCCCCGGACAACGCATTACAGATTATCAATGCAGAACTTAACAAAATTAAAAAACCTTATAATCACTAAAAAAGAAGGTAGTGCATCTTGTTACGAGGTGTACTACCTTACTTACTAAATTGGTCCTCTATAAATTTTGCTTCAATAACTTTCCTGCCAACACAATACATTCATGAGCCAAAAGAGGAAACATTGCCAACACAATCAGCATTAACCACTCTCCCACTGACAGCCATGCCGTACCAAATGCATTCACTAAAAACGGTACTCTCGTCACAGCCATCTGCAAAAGAAGTCCCAGCACCATCGCTGCAATCATCAATTTATTTTCGCCTGCTCTCATACTAAAAACAGATCGGCCGGTATCTCTCATTCCAATGGCATGAAACAACTGTGACACACCTAACACTGTAAATGCATAGGTCTGAGACTTCATTAATATTCCTTCATTTGCAAGCATTTCACGAATTCCATCCATTGTAATCTTCTGACCTGCTGCCTCTAAAGCTCCCCATGGCAGCATCAAATATGCTGTCAGACTGATTCCGGCAATTAATACACCATAAAACAATGTACACATCAGTCCCCCTCTGGCAAAGAGACTTTCATCTGACTTTCTGGGACTATTCTCCATCAGACTTTTTCCATCATTTTTATCAATCCCCAAAGCTAACGCAGGCAAAGAGTCTGTAATCAGATTAACCCATAGAATATGACTGGACTTCAAAGGGGATGCCATTCCCATAAGTACCGCCATAAACATGGTAAGAATCTCACCCATATTAGAAGACAAAAGAAATATCACAGACTTTCGAATATTCTCATACACCCCTCGTCCTTCCTCAATTGCTTTTTCAATCGTAGCAAAATTGTCATCCGTAAGAATCATGTCCGAAGCCTGTTTGGCCACATCCGTTCCGTTCTGTCCCATGGCAATTCCAATATCTGCAATTTTTAAAGAAGGGGCATCATTTACTCCGTCACCGGTCATGGCCACTATCGCCCCCAGTTCCTTAAATCCCTTTACGATTTCCACCTTCTGGGCAGGTGACACACGGGCAAACACAGTAATATCCCTATCACGCAACTGCTCTGCCAATGCCCCCGGTGCCAGACTTGCAAGTGTTGTCCCACTCATACATTGCCCGGGACTGTCTGCTATCCCCAGTTGTCCCGCAATAGCATAAGCTGTATCCACATGGTCTCCTGTAATCATTACCGTCTTCACACCAGCCTTTTTGAATGTCTCCACAGCATCCACTGCCTCAGGACGTACCGGATCACGCATTCCAACCATTCCAAGAAAGATTAACTGCTCCTCCACAGGCTCCGGGGCACCGCAATACATTGCCACTGCCAAAGTACGAAGAGCATCCGCTGCCATACCTTCTATAGCCGTTTTGATTTTGCCCAAATGACTCTCTGTCATTCTGACAACACCCTGCTGTGTCATGATATGTGTGCATCTGGTCAGCACCACATCCGGAGCTCCCTTGGTATAACTGACCGTTTCCCCACTCTCTCTTCTGTGAAAAGTGGTCATCATCTTGCGGTCCGAATCAAAGGACAATTCAGAAAGTCTCGGCATCCTCTCATCCAATTTTTCCTTATCATAACCCTTCTTTTGTCCATATTCCAAAAGTGCCAGCTCTGTCGGATCTCCGAGCCTCCCCTGCAATTCACTGTCATTACATAACATCATGCCATAAAATAAATCTTCACCGGTGCCGAAGCATTCTTCCACCGTCATGCGATTCAAAGTAAGAGTTCCTGTCTTGTCCGAACACACAACACTCACCGCTCCCAAAGTCTCTACCGAAGGAAGCTTTCGAATGATTGTATTAGCTTTCACCATCTTGGTGACCGATAGTGCAAGACAGATGGTCACCACTGCCGGAAGACCCTCCGGCACAGCTGCAACTGCCAGGGATATAGCCACCAACAACATTTCCATAATATTTCGTTGCTGATACATGGCTAACACAAAAAGCAAACCACAAAGAATTAAGGATAAAATACTTAAAACCTTTCCCAAATCTCCCAAACGCTTCTGAAGAGGTGTAAGTTCCTCCTCTGCCCTATCAATCATTTCCGCAATTTGTCCAATCTGGGTATTCATTCCGGTGGCCGTAACAATACCGGCTCCATGCCCCGCCGTAACAATCGTAGACATAAACGCCCGGTCATAACAATCCCCCAAGGGTCTGTCATCATGCCCTTCCCATCCTCGTTTTCCATCATTTTTTCGGGAAATATCCACCCTCTTTTCTACCGGCAGATTCTCGCCTGTAAGGGCTGCCTCTTCAATTCTCAGATTAAATGCCTCCACCAGTTCCACATCCGCCGGCACCTGGGCACCTGTCTCCAAAAAAACCAAATCTCCCACCACAAGCTCTGCCGCAGAAATATCTCTTTTGATACCGTCTCTTAATACAATTGCATGAGGACTGGTCAACTTTTTAAGAGCTTCCAAAGCTTTTCTGGCCTTTCCCTCCTGAATCATTCCAACAACTGCATTCAGCAAAATAACCACACAAATAATCACCGCATCTGCAATTTCTTTTAACAAAAAAGAAATTCCAGCCGCTCCCAGAAGCACATAGATTAACGGATCATTCAATTGTTCCAGAAAATTCTCCAGCGGTGTCTTGTTACGCCGGGTGCGTAATTCATTCCTCCCTTCTTTCTGAAGTCCGGCAGCTGCTTGTGCCTCTGTCAGTCCCACATATTCCTGACTCCGTCTGAAATCTTCCAACATATGAATGCCTCCCTATCTTCCTCATTAATTTGGCACTAGCATATTATGCCTGTCCGGGGACAAGTATGACCCCATAAATGTATGTGTAATTTGCGAAAACCCTTTAATATTCTGCAAATTTTGTACAATTTGATAAATTTATAATAAAATTCTCTCATATGACTAGCCAAAATAAATAGTTTATGCTATAATATCAGCAGAATAAGAACGGAGAGTGGCATAGTTGCCACAAATATTATAATACAGTTCCAGGAGGTGGCATTATGCTGGGCAAGAAGAAAGAAAAAAACACATCTGCAGCTGATAACACTCTGTTAATGGAGATGATGGACAAGGCTATCGCCGGTGATTTTTCACAGATAGACACATCCGCTTTCGGTGACCCTCAGGTAGCAGAGAAATACAACGAATTACTGAAGAGTTTCGTCGCTTTGAACAACAATTTTGTTTTGCGTCTGAATAACTCTATGGAGCTTATCGGAGACAGTAGCCGTGTTCGAGACATGATTGAGGAATTACGCTCTCAGACTACAGCAATCAACGATATGTCCGGTTCCAGTCAGGAGCTTGGAACCTCTATCCAGAATATTCAAGATGCCGTGTATACCATTCAGGAGAAAACACATACCGTTATGGAAGATGCTCATTCCTGTGTGGATGAAATGAACTCCAGTATCGAGATTGTAGATGCATCCGTTGCCAATGTTTTGCAGATTAATGAACAGATTGCAGACTTCCAGGCGAAAGCTGCTCAGATTAACGAGATTATCGATATGGTTAAGAAAGTTGCCAACAAGAGTGGATTGCTTGCTCTTAACGCCTCCATCGAGGCTGCAAGAGCCGGTGAAGCCGGACGTGGTTTTGCTGTTGTTGCTAATCAGGTTAAAGACCTTTCTGCCAACACCACCCAGTCTGCAGAGGCTGCTATGGCATATGTGCAGGAGCTTATGACAGGTATTTCCGCATTGGTAGAATCTATCAACAACACCGCTACCCAGTTGACCGACGGTAATGCCAGCATTCACCGTTCACTGGAGAGCATGGAGCACATCAGCTCCAGTATGAGCCTTGTAAGCTCTGAGGTCGATCATATCTATGGCGAGATTAATACTCAGTCTGCATTGACCGAAGCCTTTGTAGCTTCCATCGATACAATTGCTGCAAGCTACGACGATTTGTCCAATGGCTGTGTCAACGTAGGTGATCAGCTGTATAAGATTTCCCGTCTTATCGACAACTTACGTTCCGATGTTGCAAGACGTCGTGCAAAACTGTATACTCAGGATTGGCTGACCATCTATGAAGTCGACCACTTAATCTTCACCTGGCGTCAGTACAACAACATTGCAGATTTTGAAACTCTCGTTATTGATCAAATTAATAATCCGAAAGGATGTAAATTCGGTAAGTGGGCTAATGCCCAGACTGATACCCGCATTACCGGTTCAGCCGCATTCAAACGTGCTTACAAGAACCACGAAGACATACATACGCATTCCGTAAATGCTTGGCATGCCAAGCAGGCTAACAACCGTGAAGAAGCTATCAGACACTTCAATTTGGCATATGATGCCTACTTGCTCTTCTCTGCAGATATGAAGGATTTGAAAGCTGTTGTAGCCGCTACCGGCGACAACATGGAATCAGAAATACAAAGAATTTAATCATTATGATACAGAAAGGGATTCGACTGATGATTGGTCGAATCCCTTTTTGATGCAGATTTATGACTCCCGAAGCAACAATTCCGTATATGCTTCCTTGGGATTATTAAATATATCCTCTGTTTTCCCCTGTTCTACAATGCGTCCGGCCTTCATCACCATAATACGGTCACACATCTGATAGACCACATTGATATCATGCGAAATAAACAGATAGGATACTCCCAATTCCTCCTGTAATCTTCGCATCAACTCCATAATCTGCGCCTGCAAGGTAACATCCAGCGCCGACACCGGCTCATCTGCAATCACCAGGCCAGGACGGGTAATCAATGCCTGACCAATACTGATTCGCTGACGCTGTCCTCCGGAAAGCTGCGAAGGTTTTCGGTTCATATAGCTTTCATCCAATCCAACCATCCGAAGCATCTCCACAGCGGCGGCTCTACGGTCTTCTTTACTCATCTGCAAAGACTTATCCAATTTTCCGGCTGCCCTTAATGGCTCCTGCAACAGCCAGCTTACGGTCCTGCTGGGATTTAAGCTACTATACGGATCCTGAAAAATCATCTGAGGACGCACGGAACTGTGTCTCACACTTCCCTCGATATTTTTATTCATACCAAGAACTGCCTTGGACAGCGAACTCTTACCACATCCGCTCTCTCCCACCAGCCCTAATATTTCCCCTTTATTGATTACAAAGTTGGCATCTGATACTACACAGCGTCTTTTATTGCCACCAAACAGCTTGCCGCTCTTTTCGTTGTAATACACATTCAGGTTATCCACCTGCACCACAGGCTCCGCATTCTTCTTGTCCGCCTCCCCCTGTACAGCCTCGCATTCACCGTCTCCTCTAGGCTTCATTCGGGATGGAACAGCCTCAATAAGCTTCTTCGTGTATGCCTCCTTGGGATGTTCAAAAATCTCCTCTGTTTTGCCGCTCTCCACCACTTTTCCATTTTTCATCACTGCGATTTTATCACAAATTCTTCTGGCAAGATTCAGATCATGGGTGATAAAAAGCATAGCATTTTTTTCTTTGGTATTAATCTCCTTCAAAAGAGTAATAATCTGATTTTGTATGGTCACATCCAGCGCTGTTGTAGGTTCATCCGCCACAATCACGTCCGGATGCAGAATCACTGCCATGGCTATCATCACGCGCTGACGCATACCTCCGGAAAGTTCATGAGGGTAACAGTCGTAAAGCTTAGCAGCCTCCTTCAGACCTACAGACTCCATGGACTCAATCACACGATTTTTGCGGGCCTCTTTATCCAAATCCGTATGGAGCTTTAACATCTCTTCGATTTGAGCACCTACCGTCTTGGTCGGATTCAAAGAAGTCATGGGTTCCTGGAAAATCATAGACATTCTGCTGCCCTGATATCGGCGATACAATGCCTTATCCCGGGGCTTCCCAACTTCTGCAAGAACCTCTCCGTCAAGCACCACTTTTCCGGAAGTAATTACCGCTTCATCCGACACAAGCCCCATCAACGTCAATGCTGTCACAGACTTACCGGAGCCGGACTCTCCTACCACACCTAAGATTTCGCCCGGCGCAATATTCAGATTTACATTTTTTACCGCATCCGTATCCTCAAAGGACACTGACAGATTTTCAATATGAACCATAACAGCCTCCTCTTAGGATTTCCTGCGAATCCCCTCACTCAAAAGCGAAAAACCAAGCACTATCCACACAATGGTAAGACCCGGTGCAAGTGCATACCAAGGTGCCTTCATCAGATACCCCTGAGCATCGGACAACATCTTTCCAAGGCTGGCCTCAGGAGGTTGTACGCCAATTCCCAAATAACTCATACCGGACTCAGCCAGAATACCATTGTTAAAACCAATCATCACAGACACCCAAAAAGTAGAGAAAATATTAGGCAAAATATGCACAAACAAAATACGCAACCTGCCTACTCCCATCAGTCTCGCTCTGCTGATATAATCCGCATCTCTTAAACGAATGAATTCGCTTCGCACAATTCTTACAAAGCTAGGCGTAAATACAATGCCCAGTGACAAAATCAGATTCTGATTACCGCTGCCCATAATACTAATCATCACTAACGCAAGCAAGATGCTGGGAAAACCATTGACTGCATCGGTCACACGCATCACAAGCTCATCCACAACACCGCCCATGTAACCGGTCACCGCACCAATCAAAATACCCAGTGTACCTGAAAACAACACCACCAAACTACTAATCAAAATGGTAATTCCGGCACCTTCCATCACTCTGGAGAAAATGTCTCTACCAAAATTATCCGTTCCAAACAGATGCTTAAGAGAAGGTCCTACAAAACGTTCCGCTGCCGACATTTCTGTGGTGCTGTAGGGGGTCCAGAAAATTCCAAGAACCGCCAATCCCACCGCTACACCGGTCATAAACAGACCAATCCACAGATAAGGATTTCCATTTTTAAGCCACTTCACCAGCTTATGCGGTACACTATTCACTTTTCCCTTCTGCTGTTCCTTTTTCTGCATATGATTCTCCTTTTGGATGCATCTGTCTCCCGCGCCACTCCACAAACCATTCGCACACTACTTGTGGCTGATTCGGGGGTCAATCACACGATAAAGAATATCCACCAAAAAGTACACAATAATTACCACCGCGGTAATATACATTACCAAGATCTGCACCACGGGCAAATCTCTTGTGGAAATAGAACTGATTAACAATCTTCCGATTCCGGGCAGTCCGAACACCTGCTCCACAACGATACTGCCGGCTACAATCTCTGCAATAATCATACCTAAGAAAGTAACCACCGGCATCAATGCGTTGCGCAGCACATGTCCGTACATAATCTGTCTGTCCGTGCAGCCCTTACTGCGGGCAGTACGCACATAATCCGAATGCATCTCTGTCAGCATGGAATTGCGAAGGAATCTGGCTGTCATAGCAATTTTAGGCATGGCAATAGACACCGCAGGGAAAATCAAATACTTCAAAAATCCCCCGAAGTCTTCCTCATAACTTACATAACCGCCGGGCACAAACCACTTAAACACCATACCAAACAGATATGTCACCAAAATACCAAGAAAAAATGCGGGCACAGCCATGGTTGTCTGCGTCAGCACACTCATAAAGGCATCCACAAACCGATTGCGGCTCTTAGCCCAAAATACACCTAATGGAATAGAGACAACCACAATAATTACCAAAGACAATGCCGCCAACCACAATGTCACCGGCAATTTATCTCCGATAAGCTCATCCACAGGCATCATCTCATTCATGGATTTCGAATAGCGATAACTCTCTCCCAAATCTCCCTTCAGCACATCTGTCATCCAATTGACATACCGTACCACAGGCGGATCATTTAAGCCCAACTCTTCACGAAGCTGCGCTTCTCTCTCAGGAGTAGCCTCCGTACCTAAGATAGAGCCTACCACATCACCGGGGATAATTTGAAAGGCCAGAAAAGCAGCCACGGATACAATAAACAATGTCATAATGAGAGTAAATATTTTTTTTAAAAAGTATCTCATGGCTGTTTTCTCCTTTCCTTTTATAAAATCACGTTCTACGTTCCAAATAAATCAGAACTCTCCCCATCTCATATTGCTGTTACTGTTGTGTATAATACACCACACTCATATCCTGTACATAGATAGGATAGAAGGTATAACCGGCCAGTTCAGGCTTTACTGCCACGGTAATAGGAGGTGCCGCAATAAATGCTGTACCGGCATCCTCTACCAGCATATTCTGCAACTCCTTATAATAATTAGCCTTCTCTGCCAAATCCAGACTTGCTGCTGCCTTCAAATAAGTCTCATCGTATGCTGCATTGTTGTAATTGATGAAATTCTTAGAAGACTCTGCCTGAAATCTGTTCAAGAGATATCCTGGTGTCTGGTCACAGGTAATACCACTGATAGTTGCCTGATACTTACGGCCATTGTAGACCTCCTCAAGCCAGGTTCCCCACTCTACAGGTACAATCACTGCATTGATGTTAGCAGCTTTGAGCTGCTCCGCAATTACCTCTGCTGTCTGCATATGCACCTCATAGTTGGAAGGCACCTGAATCTCCAAATCCACACCATTGGGATATCCTGCCTCAGTCAGAAGCTGCTTTGCCATCTCGATATTTGCTGCATTACCATATACCTCATTCAGGTCTACATAGTAATCCTGAAGAGTAGGCAACATCGCAGAACTTACCATGGATGCATTGCCACCGTACACAAACTCATTTACAGAATCCTTGTCCAACGCATAACAGATTGCCTGTCGCACCTTGGCATTACTCAGGGTCTCATCCGCATTGTTCAGAAACAATGCCTGAACAACATTGGAGGGAGCTGCCAGCACCTGAAAAGTTCCTTCCAGCTCGGTTGCCTGAGAATCGGTCAGGTAAGGATAAACATCGATAGAACCACCCTGCAAATCCATCAGTGCCGTATCAGGGCTGTTCACAATCTTAAACTCTACCTCATCCAAATAGGGAAGACCTTCCTGCCAGTACTCAGCATTCTTAGCTACCACAATACCCTCCTGGGGCTTGTAAGACACAAAAGAAAACGGTCCGGTACCAACAGGCTGTGCATTCGCATCCTCACCGCTTCCTGCGGGAATGATAGCTGCCGTGAAGCTGTAAATCAGCTCCAGATTGGCACTGCCTACTGTTACCTGAACCGTCTTATCGTCCAGAATATCTACACTTGTAATGCCGCCCTTGTCGGCGCTTAAAGTGGAAATGAGTGCAGTACCATCCAGAATACCGGATACACGCTCCAGTGAGTACTTGACATCCTCTGTGGTCACTGCATTACCATTATGGAACTTTACACCCTCACGCAAAGTAAAGGTATATACCAGTCCATCCTCGGAAATGCTATAACCATCGGCTACTGCATTCATCAGATTACCATTGGGGTCTACTTTAACCAGACCTTCAAAAATGTTGAAAAGAATCTCTTTAGTTCCTGCCGCAGTTGCTTTGTGTGGGTCAAGACTATCAATATCCTGCTGTATTCCTACAACAACGGAACCACCGTATGTGGGCTCCGCATTGGGAGCATCTGTTGCATTACTCTCTGCTGCAGATGTTCCTGTAGAGGACTTATCCTCCGAAGACTCTCCTGTACCGCCTGCGCATCCGCTCAGTGCAGTCATGATCAGAAGTGCCACCATCAAAACGCTAAATCGTTTTTTCATAACATTCTTCTCCTCTTCGTCAAACAGACCTCTCATTATTCTATTGTCAAGACTATTGTATCATATCGAGAGTGCATTGCAAGTTTTTTTAAGTGTACAATCTGCGCGAGCCCTGAGCCATGCGCAGATGAACCGAATTGACTGCCAGGAGCTTGCTCACAGGCAGACATATTCGAGTTCATCTGCATACGGCGAACGCCGCGCCAGCCCGCAAGCCTGCTTGCGGGCTGGCGGCATGGCTCAGGCTATGGCGACGGCATGGCTCAGTCCATGGCGGCGGCATGGCTCAGTCCAAGGCGGCGGCATGGCTCAGTCCATGGCGACGGCATGGCTCAGGCTATGGCGACGGCATGGCTCAGTCCATGGCGGCGGCATGGCTCAGTCCATGGCATAGCTCTGCCCATGGCATACCGCCACCCAAACTAACTATCATGTCCAATAGCCCTAATATCCATTTCTTTAAATACACATCCACTTTTATCTGTTACACATATATTTCGAGACAAATGGAATGTAAACTGCCATTATATCTCGTTTACGCCCCGCTCTTACACATATAGCGGGGTGTAAACCTTCAAATCAGAAAAACCACATCCTTTTTCTTATTAAAAACCATATTTCGGGAACAAAAATTGGGCGTAAAACCATAAAATCTTGCGTTTACATCCACTTTTGTCCAGCAATCACTGCCGTGTCCAACATCCTCAAATTTGACATAGCTCCACTTCAACTATTTTCGTCTCGTATAAACAGTTCTTGTATACTTAATATCTTCTCCCCCGGTTTCTCCAATCTCAACATCAAACTCATTACTATCAAACTCCGGGAAAAACACATCACCATCATCAATTACCACATCTACTTCTGTAATATACATTTTATCCACCAAAGGAAGTGCTTCTTCAAACAGTCCATAACCGCCTGCAATATATATTTTTTCCCCTCTCGAAATGTCAATCGACTCTTGCAGCGAACCAACTGTAAGCAAATTCTCTCCTGTAAAATTTTTGGTTTTTGACACAATAATATTCTTTCGATTGGGAAGCGGATGTCCGATTTCTTCATAGGATTTTCTTCCCATGACTACAACATTCCCCGTTGTAAGCTCCCTGAACTGTTTCTGTTCACCTCTTATCTTCCAAGGGATTTCTCCATTCTTACCTATCACATTATTTTTTGAACGGGCAACTATCAAACCAATCATTATTTCCCTCCATACGCTCCTATGCAATTTAACTCTTTTTCTTTCAGTAAAATGTTTCCGCTTTTTATTTATTACACGGATTCTCCTACTAGCTTTAAAATACTCTTTCTCTATATATTACAACATGTAACAATGCGTATGTCAATTTCCAATACGCACTGTTACGTGTCTCAAATGTACAATATTAACGTTCAAACTCACATTCCCAATTCCCACTCATCACAAGCGGCTGGTCTGCTTTTGCACTGCCGACAAAACTACTGACTACCAGTTTGAAATTCCCACCACCAAGTCCTGATACCGGAATTTCAAAAGTTGTCTTTCCTTCCACGATTTCAACCAATTCCGTTTTCGCATCCTCTACTACTACATTTCCATTCGCATCAACAAGTTCATAATTTTCAATTCCAAAGTTTTCGAAAGTAAAATACGGCGCTATATCCCGATTCACAAATTCTGCTGTTACAATAAGTTTATCTGATTCACCAATCACACTTAGCTGAATTTCATCCGTTGCCTGTTCATAAGAAGTTCCTACTACAGCTCCATCCCACCTCGTAATATCCTTAAAAAACCCTTGCAGTTTCCCGGATGTTGCCAATGCTGTTACTCCCACCAAGCCTACACATATAACCATAGTGGCCACCGCTGCCAAAGGCTTCATAACCCGCTTACTTGACTTGTCTTTTCTCATATCTGCTTCCTCCATTTTCTCATAACAACTACGAACAATCCTTTCTTCCATCTCTTTTGGCATCTGTATTTTTGTCACTTCCTGAGATAATTGCTGCATTTCCAAGGGTAATAAGACACAATCGAAACAACATATTGCCATAAGTATGCATAATTTCTTCCATATCATCAGCCGGCCTCGCCAATGTATTTTTCACACGAATCACCATCCTTTCACTTATAACACGTTCCAAAATACAGTTTGGTCAATTTTTAAATAAAAAAGTGGAAAGACTCCCATGAATATTTTCCACAGTCATCTTTCCACAATCACTTCATTTAGCTGATAGCATTACCCGTATACAACTGATAATACTTGCCCTTCTCCTCCAACAACTCATCGTGAGTACCGCGCTCGATAATTCTACCCTGCTCCAGAACCATGATACAATCACTATTCTTAACAGTGGATAATCTATGCGCAATCACAAATGTTGTTCTGCCATGCATCAGTCTATCCATACCATCCTGTACAATTTTCTCGGTACGGGTATCGATGGAACTGGTCGCCTCATCCAAGATAAGCACCGGGGGGTCTGCAACCGCCGCTCTTGCAATGGCAAGGAGCTGTCTCTGTCCCTGGCTCAAATTTGCTCCGTCACCGGTAAGCACTGTATTATAGCCATCCGGCAACTGACGAATAAAGACATCCGCATTTGCCAGTTTTGCCGCCGCAATAACCTCTTCATCCGTTGCATCCAGACGTCCAAAACGGATATTATCCATTACGGTAGCGGTAAACAAATGGGTCTCCTGAAGTACAATCCCCAAAGAGCGACGCAAATCAGCCTTCTTAATTTTATTGATATTGATACCGTCATATCGGATTTTACCGTCTTGAATATCATAAAAACGGTTCACCAGATTCATAATGGTAGTCTTACCTGCACCGGTGGAGCCTACAAATGCCAGCTTCTGACCGGGCTGGGCATACATCTTGATATCGTGAAGCACCATCTTTTCGTCCGTATATCCAAAATCCACGCCATCAAACACCACATCGCCCTTAAGCTCCACATATTCGGTAATTCCGGTAGAACGGTGAGGATGCTTCCAAGCCCACAGTCCTGTACGCTTCTCTGCTTCCTTCAGCTCGCCATTTTCCCACTTTGCAGGCACCAGTGTCACATATCCCTCATCCACCTCAGGCTCCTCATCCAAAAGGTCAAACACACGCTTACCGCCGGCAAGAGCCATAACGATGCTGTTCATCTGCTGTGCCACCTGATTCAGGGGCATGTTAAAGCTCTTGGTAAAGGTCAGGAAGCTAACCAGAGAACCCAGCGTAAATCCACCGATACCATTGATTGCCAGAACACTACCCACACAAGCAATGACAACATAGGTCACATTACCCAGCTGCGCATTGATAGGTCCCATCAGATTAGCAAATTTGTTTGCATTATAAGCATTTTCATAAAGAGCATCATTCAGCACCTTGAACTCCTCCATGCTCTTCTCTTCATGACAGAAGACCTTAACAACCTTCTGCCCTTCCATATGCTCCTCAATATAGCCATTCAAAGCGCCCAGTGCAGTCTGCTGCACCTTAAAGTATTTTCCGCTTCTGCCCACAACCTTTCTTGCAGTCACGACCGTGATACTGGACATTGCCAGATTCAAAATAGTCAGCGGCAGACTTAAGCTTAGCATGCTTACTAATACACTTGTTACTGTGATAACACTGTTAATCATCTGGGGAATACTCTGGCTGATCATCTGGCGCAAAGTATCGATATCATTGGTGTAAATGGACATGATATCGCCATGAGTATTGGTGTCAAAATAGCGAATCGGCAGCTTGGACATATGAGCAAACATATCGTCACGCAAATTCTTCATTGTACCCTGGGTCACATTTACCATGATTCTCGCCTGGGTATAGTTACAGATAATACCCAACAAATAAAATCCGGCTACCCGTCCCATGGCCTGTAGCAAAGGACCGAAATCCGGCACCTCCTGCATCAACATGGGTGAAATATAGTCATCAATCAAAGTCTTGGTAAACAGAGTTCCCTGCACATTGGCAAGCACACTTCCTATGATACAGCCAAACACAATAATGCAGTGAAAACCATAATTTTTAAATACATATCCCAAAATACGTTTCAATATTTTTCCGGGATTCTCAATCTTAGGTACAGGTCCCATGGGACCTCTTCTACCGGGACCCATAGCAGGTCCACGCATTGCTTGGGGTTGTGCCATTAGTCCTCGCCTCCATTCTCATCAAAATCACCGCTACCACCGGTCTGAGCCTCATATACCTCTCTGTAGATAGCGTTGTTTTCCAAGAGTTCCTCATGGGTGCCAAAACCATCCACACAACCGTTCTCCATAACAATAATGCGGTCTGCATCCTGAATGCTGGAAATACGCTGCGCAATAATCAGCTTTGTGGTGTCCGGAATCTGTGTAGCAAAAGCATTGCGAATCTTGGCGTCTGTAGCGGTATCCACAGCACTGGTACTGTCATCCAGAATCAAAATTTTAGGATTCTTAAGCAACGCTCTTGCAATACAAAGCCTCTGTTTCTGACCTCCGGACACATTAGAGCCCCCTTGCTCAATATGTGTGTTATAACCATCCGGCATACGCTGAATAAACTCATCTGCGCAGGCCTGCTTGCACACTCGTATGCAATCCTCTTCTGTGGCATTCTCATCACCCCAACGCAAATTTTCCATAATGGTGCCGGAGAACAATACATTTTTCTGGAGCACTACTGCTACTTTATTACGCAAAGTCTCCAGATCATACTCCCGTACATCCTTGCCACCCACATAAACAGTGCCCTCAGACACATCATATAGTCTGCTGATTAAGTTAATCAGACTGGTCTTGGAGCTACCGGTTCCACCAATAATACCAATGGTCTCACCGGACTTTATTTCCAGATTAATCTTATCAAGCACAGGACGTTCACTGTTCTTGTTATAACGGAAAGTTACGTTCTCAAAACGAATGCTTCCATCCTTCACCTCATACTCCGGTTTTTCAGGATTGACAATATCCGGGGTCTCATTCAACACTTCGCAGATACGCTCGCCGCTGGCAATACTCATGGTAATCATAACAAACACCATGGACAACATCATAAGGCTCATCAAAATATTCATACAGTACGCCAAAAGACTGGTGAGGTCACCCTTGGTCAGTTCGCCTCCTACAATCATATTGGCTCCCACCCAGCTGATAAGCAGAATACAGGTATATACCGTAAACTGCATAATTGGTGAGTTGAAGGCCAAAATACTCTCCGCTTTTACAAACATATTATAAATATTGCCACTTGCCTTGTGGAAACGGTCAATCTCGTAATCCTCTCGCACAAAAGCCTTTACCACACGCTGAGCGGTAATATTTTCCTGTACACTTGCATTCAAATCATCATACTTTTTGAATACCTGCTTAAAATGCTTCATGGCAAATTTGATAATCAGCCCAAGGAAGCATGCCAAAACAACCACTGCTACCAAATATATACTGGCAACCTTTGCGTTAATAATAAATGCCATAATCATGGCGCAAATCAAATTAATCGGCGCACGCACACACATACGCAAAATCATCTGATAAGAATTTTGGATATTGGTTACATCTGTTGTAAGACGGGTTACCAGACCTGCTGTAGAAAACTTATCAATATTAGAAAACGAGAAAGTCTGGATATTGTTATACATAGCCTCTCTCAAATTCCTTGCAAAACCGGTGGAGGCCTTGGCACCGTGTTTTCCTCCCATAATACCGGCCCACAGACCAATCACCGCCAGCACTACCATCACTGCTGCCAGCTTAAATATGTACTCCTGATTGCCAACTTCCACACCATTGTCAATCATGGATGCCATCAGAAAAGGTACCAATGTCTCCATCAGAACCTCCAGCACCATGAACATCGGTGTCATGAGAGAGTCCTTCTTAAACTCCTTCACGTGCTTTAATAATGTCTTTACCATCTAATCACTCCTGTTTTTATCTCTTCGATTCATTATACATCACAATATTTTATGTAATTCATTTTACCAATTAATCGCCAAAATGGGATACGATGTCAGAGAAACTATCTTCTATCATATCCCAATAAAAATTGTAAATCAATATGGTAAATCTAAAAATTTAGTGAACTTACATCCATTACATCATTCCCAACATCTTCCCGCCCCAGTAAATCAAACCTAACACCCAGCTGCTCAGAACACCGTACAAAATCACAGGACCGGCAATTGTAAAAATCTTGCAACCGATACCAAACACCTGGCCCTCCACAGAATATTCCACCGCACAGGCTGCCACACTGTTTGCAAACCCGGTAATAGGCACAAGAGCACCTGCACCGCCCCATTTTGTCAGTCTGGAATACAAACCCAAACCGGTCAAAAATGCACTGACAAATACCAAAATTAAGCTGCACCAGCTGCCTGCCGTCTGCTTGTCCAAGCCCATATTCCCTGCTGTATTCAAAATAAACTGCCCCACACAACAAATTGCACCACCCACAATAAATGCTTTAAGCATCTGTACCCACAAATTATGCGTGGGGGTTACTTTCTTCACATATTCATTATATTCCTGTTTCTGTCTCTCAGACACTTCTGACATACCGGTCTCCTTTTCTAAGTTCTGCTTAAAAATAACTTTTCGCTGTCGAATTACCATATTCATTTAGCATTAATATGTCCAAAATCAGCTTCCTTATACGTGCAAGCATACATCCTCGCCAAACGTTTTGGTTGTATACGAAACCTTCCTCATATTACCATCAAACTTTTCTTACAAAAGAAAAAGCACTTGCATCCGGTAATTAACCTGATACAAGTGCTTCGTACTCTTGCATTGGCAGAGGCTTTGAATAGAAATACCCCTGTATATCATCACACTTTAAATGTTTTAAAAATTCTACTTGCGCAGCGGTTTCTACACCTTCTGCCGTAATCCGGAATCCAAGACTCTGACCCAATCTGGTTATATATTTCAGAAGTTTCTCGCCTCTGGTATCTCCGATATAATCAATCAGACTCTTATCCAGTTTCAACGTATCGAACCTCATGGTATTCAGAGACGACAATGCCCAGTATCCGCTTCCGAAATCATCCAACAGCATCTGGAAACCGACCTCATGAAAACGTTCAATCAAACCGCCAATGTCTACATTATCAACCGTCGCACTCTCCGTAATCTCTAACTGTACATATTTCACATCCAGCCCTGTTTCCTTAAGGATACTTTCATACCGTTCCACAATACGGTCAAAGTATAAGCTGACTCTGGAAATATTTACTGAAACAGGATATGTCTTCTTACCGGTATCCAAACGCTCCTTCTGCCTCTCACAAACCCGTCTGAATACATATTCATCCAACACCGATATACATCCGTTCTTCTCAAACAATGGAATAAATATACCGGGTGGAAGCATCTTGCCATCAGACCGACGCCACCTTACTAACGCCTCGGCGCCGATAATCTCACCACTCTGTGCACTGTACTTGGGCTGATACCAAACCTCAAATTCTCCATTTTCCAATGCCTCATCAAAACTATCCTCCAGCTTTTTATTTTCCATCAGCCTCTGATAGTCAATCTCGTCATAAAAAGCATAGTATTTATCTCTGCGTCCCTTTACCAAATGCTTTGCCTGCAACGCATAGCCATAACATTTATCGGCATCCTCCAATGATTCCACATAATAGATGCCCAACACCGGGAATAAAGGCGGAATATTTAACTTCTCCGGAATCTCCTTTATAGCTCTAATCAGGTTCTTTATTCTCTGCTCCAATGCAGCCTTATCATCTGCCTGCCAAAACAATACAAAACGATCGGCATTCACACGAGCCACCAACTCGCTGTCATTGACATTCTTGCGCAAAAGTCCCCACAATGCCAGCAATGCTTCATCACCCTTCTGAACACCAAAACCGCTGTTAATCAGCTTAAAGTCTACCAAATCCATAGCGATTACATAGCCGGAAAGTCCCGCTCTGTTCTTCGCCATTTCTCTGAATTTTGCAAAATTATAACCACCGGTAAGACTGTCCTCATAGGCCAGACTCTCCAGTTCTTCTCTACGCTTGCGCTGCAACAAAATAAAAGCCGTCACTCCCATTGCTGCAATGATAACCAGCACAAACGCAAGCACATATGCATTCCTCATCACAGGATTGATACGGGCATCCATCACCGCTTGAGGAGCCAATGTCACCATATACCATTGCGAACCGTATGTATTCTCATTTACCGGCATGTAGTAGAACATTGCAGACCGCCCATCCTGATGGGCACACTTGCCATATCCGTTCCGGCCATTTTCCATGTCAGACTTCATCTGCCCAACAGTAGAATAACCTACCTCATCCTCTTCACATATATGCTCAAAAAAATTCTCCGTACTATCAATAGGTGAATTCTGAGAATGTGCCATTACAGTACCATCTGTTCGTATAATACAGCTGTAACCCTTGCCCTCAAAGAAATCCTCATCCATCATATCCCGGAACACTTCATTACGATAGGTAGCAAAAAGCACACCTCTGACACTGCTGCCGGCTTTATCATACACGGGAACACTAAATACATTAATCATCTCCTGTTCACCACTGATTCGATCTCCCAGGGCAGCAGATATCCATACCTTGCCTTCCATACTCTTATGAAAAAAATTGCGGTCTCCCAAATCAAGTTGGTTGCCATCCGTTGTATAGGCGGTTCCATCATCCTGAATGTATCCCATGCGCTTAAAACCATAGGTTTTTACAAAGGTCTTCATATCTTCCAGAATTACTTCTTCCTGCCCGGGATTCTCCTGTAATTTCTCAGAATACCCCACCAACAGCCTATACTGCAACTCTATATTTTTATATACTACCAATACATTTTGAGACGCAACATCACCAAGCGTCATCTGCATCTCACGCTCCAAATCTTTACGAAGATTTCTGGAGCTGATTCCAACAGCAGAAAACACCAAAATAAGGCCCACTATAATAATTGCAATCGGATAAAACTGTCTCTTTCGTCTACTCATAAGCCTAAATCCTCAATGTCCACATTTCTCCTTATACCATAATTATACTACACAATTTCGTTTTCGCAAGAGTTTTATCTGAAACTTCCTCCCATTTTTTAGAATATCGACAAAGTATTCAGTCACTTTCGAGCGCTTTTCCCTCTCTTCCTGCCGTTTCAATGACTGCCATATCCACATCTTTTTCGTAATTACGCATTGCCACCTCAATCGGCGTAGGATCCTTTGTAATTCTTCTCCCCCCAATATGATTGAAGAACACAATAATTCCGGCTGCCAGACCAATAGAATAGGATACCTCCAACACATTCAACCCGCCCGGTTCCCGCCCCATTACAATACGATAGACCTCTGCAAAAACTTCATTAACCCCGGAATCAATGTGATACGCCATAATGGTAAACGCCGTGCCAAAGAAACTTACAAGGCATACCATAACAGCTTTTAGCCACTGACCGGTACTCTTATGCCGATGAACATCTACCCACTCTACAAGTACATCTGTCTCACCAACAATCTCCACAGTAATCTCGGGACACTCCTGTTCCATAAGTTCTACCAATCGGATAGTGCTTAACACACACCGTTTTGGCTCCGCTGTTCTAAAATGCTTAACCTTCAGCATCCTACACTTGTCCCTAATATTTTTGTCAAGGCAATAAACGTCACCTAAATCTTTCATAAAAACATCCGGATTCTGCACCTCCACATTACGATCACATTTTATATAAACCGTACAATTTTCCGCCATAGCTTCCTCCTACTCCGCCATCACACGATGTAATTCATTCCCAAAAAAGAACAATGCTCCGGATAACTTCCCTAATGCCATGCACAAAATCACCAGTCCCAACCCATGGCGAAAGGAAACTCTTCTGGCAAAAATCGGTATGGAATCCAGCATCTCCGCAATGGCTAGCGCAAGGCATCCGACAAACATTCCGGCGAACAATCCGAATGTACCCTGACCAAACACACCAAAAACCTCCCATATTCCCTGATATTGTCCTAAATGCTCCCGCACAAATTCCGCCGGTCTGAAATACTCCGGAAAAACACTGACTATCCCTCCTGTAATCGTTCCGAAAATAACCATTTCTTCATATATCAAAACCTTACCTGCAGTATGGGTCTTACCTGCAAAGCGCGGTACAAGCCCAATAGCAACCAACACAGTAAAAACACCTGCTGCTGCCAAAAATCCATAACTACCGCCCAAAATGATTAAAAAAACACTTCGCACCTTATCTCCTCCGCCGAGCTGAATATAAATTCAAAACATCTGATACAGTATGTGCCTTCATCCCCTTTTTTAACCAAACCGCTGTACAAAAAAGCTGTTTTCACAAACCGGAACACGATTCGTAAAAACAGCTTTCAAATTATCAGTTATCAAGTTTAATTTTGAATATCGTTTAATCTCTTCTCAAATTCTCCTTTGGGCAACGGTTTATCAAAGAAAAATCCCTGAGCCAGATAACAATTATGTTGTTTTAAAAACTTTATCTGCTCCGTAGTCTCCACCCCTTCCACAATACACTCCAGTCCCATCTCCTGAGCCATGGAAATCACATGTGTCAGCATGATACTACCGTTTTGTTCCCCTGATGCAATAGGCTCCAACAGACTTCTGTCAATCTTCAGTACATTCCATGGTAATTCCTTAATCAGATTAAGAGAGGAATAACCCATGCCAAAATCGTCCACCGACGTTTTAAAACCGGCACGTTGCAAACCGGTAACAATTCTGCACAAATCTTGAAAATCGCCATCTGTAGTGCTCTCCGTAAGTTCAATCTCAATATATTCATGGGGCACCTGATATCGGTCTACAACCTCCACAATATGATCTACAAGATTCATATCTCCTAAATGCCGCCTGGAGAAATTTACAGAAACTTTTACAACCTTTTTACCTTCATCCAGCCACATGCGAATATCCTTACATACTCTCTCCAGCATATAGAAATCCAACATAGTAACCAACTTAGTACGTTCAAATACCGGAATAAATTTTCCAGGCATCACCATCTCTCCGTCATGGAACCATCTGCAAAGTGCCTCCGCTCCGGCCAAAGTGTAGTCTTTCAGAGCAACCTTTGGTTGATAATATGCCACAAACTCCTCGTTTGCCAAAGCTTCCGGAAACAACTCCTCTAAGCTTTTCGCTTCTTTAATGCGCTCATCCAATTCTTCTGTATAAATTATATACGGCTCATTGATTACATTTTTAGCCTGATTAAACGCAACACTGATATTATCCATAATTTCTGTTGCAGCCTTCACGTCCTCAGATATCAGATAATATCCCACTGTAGCACTGATAAAGACCTTTCCTCCGGTCTTCTCATCATAAACCACGCCCTGACCTTTCAGGTATTCTTGTACAATCTCAAACTTGTCCTTACCAAACAAAACAGCAAAATTATCTCCGCCTATTCTGCATACATGATTTCCTTCTGCAAGCAGATTCTGCAACCCAGAAATAAATGCTGCCATCACCTCGGTTGCATTATCCCTGCCCAATTGTCGATTTACATTGGCAAAACGACGTAAATTGAAATACCCGGCTCCATAATTTCCAATATTTCCATTTCGGATATAGGTTTCACATACCTCCTTAAAGTAGGTCAAATTATAAATATCCATATCCGGATCCTTATAAATCAATTTTTCCACAAGATCCAAAACCTGACGTCTTCCGTTATAAACAAAGAGCACCTTAGACATCAGTAAAATTTTGTCCTGCTCCAACTCGTTCCAATCCGTCCCACCGGCAAAAGGATATACCCGATAAGTAGCAACCGAACCTTTTCCTGCCGTTTCACTATGACTCACACATCGGTTCTCATCTGCCACGCCTTCACTATAAAAACATGCGTTATCTCCCCGATTTATCATCTGGTCCCGAGCTGTTTCATAAAAATACACTTCTACTTTAGAAATACGAAGTAATCTGCACAGTCGACTCATTGCCTTCCCTATTTCCGGGTCTGTCGGACCTTGAACTTTTCCCATCTGAATCAGGAATTCATCCATTGCTTCAGAATATTCTTTATAGTCAAAGCTCATTACTTCACCTCCAGTCGAAAAGTTATCTATCAGACTCTACTGCCAACTGCGGAATACTGATTCGATATACCGTGCCCTCTCCTTGTACACTATCCACTTCTACGGTTCCCGACATCTCTGCCAGCAGTATAGGAAGCACTGTGTTGCCTACTCCGGCCTCCCGAGTGGACCAATCGGTAAAAAATTCTCTCATTACCATCAGTTCACTTTCACTCAGTCCCTTTCCGGTATCTGCAACCTCTATTACCGTTTTTGTTGCATAGGACTTTTTACTGCCATATACACGGATGATAATCTCTCCATTCTCTGTATTCCGAATGCAACTGCGAACAAATCGGCATACCACCTGCCTGATACGGCCTGCATCCCCCAACAATACCACCGGCAAATCCTCTGCAAATTCCAGTTTGATTTCATTCCCCTTCTCACGAGCCTCGCTCTTATAACTGTGGCGAACACTTTTTATAACATCACGAATATTATATTCCTTCTCGTTTAACTCAATCTCACCGCCGGTAATCTTAGAATATTCCACAGTATCATCAATAGTCGTCATAAACTCACGACCTTTTTCCATAAGATTTTCCAAGCGCTCAGAAATATTGTCCTGTTGCTCCTCTTCCAGCATCTCCTGAGCCAAATCAATCCATTCCTGAACACGCTGCCGCATACTCACATTCATCTCCACAATAAAATCATTGTGAGATCGTGCAGCACGCTCCAGCTGCTGACTCTGCTGTAATGCAACATAACTTTTATAAGCCATCTCGGACAATACAGCTGCAATCTCTGATAAAAATTCCGCTGCCTGCTCTACCTGCTCATATGTAATCTGCTTTGTCTTGTAGATAGCCTCCAAATATTCCTCTTCATCTATTCCCAAATCTCTGGCAGTATTTCGCACTTCTTCTTCCACTACGGGAGCGGTCCGAACCTGTCCTCCCAAAAAGCTGCCCAGATACTGTTCCTCGACCATAATAGGAGCCGCATAATCCACCAAACCTGCGTGACAATTGTAAACGACTGATTTACCTCGTTCCAAAGCCAAAAGGCCACTTTTTTTGTCACACTCTATGCAACGAGCCAGACCCTTCTCGGTAGTACGCGTGTATTTCATACAAAAATCCGTAAAACCGCTACCTTCGGTAACAGGATTACCATTAGCATCCGTAGTCAGCGACGCCATACCGGTAAACCGCGAAAAGCCATTCTGTATCCGCTGCAATACTTGTACATCAATTAAATCAGTCAATAAAATTTCATGCATAATGCTCACCTTCTAAATTTCAGAAATCAGATACATATATTATACTCTTTTTCAAATATTTAGTCTATACTTTTTAAAAATCAGACAAATTCAAATTCGTAATATATAGAGTGAAGAGTATACAACTCTTTGCTCTTTTATTTTATGATGAAGGTGATTGGCCTACGAAATTTCAAATTGGGACACCACGCCCGGGCGAAAATGTGTTAGCC
>SVFL01000130.1 GCA_015056885.1 Lachnospiraceae bacterium | reverse complement strand
ATCTCCTTTAAACAATGGTATAATATTTGCAAGCAACGACTTATATTTTCCCACATATTATTTACGGAGGTAATACTAAAACTATGCTTGATTTTACATACTATACACCTACTAAGGTTTATTTTGGTAAGGACACCCACAAGGACGTGGGGGCTATTATCCATAACTACGGTTTTCGCACGATTATGCTCCAATACGGTCAGAACAGTATCAAGGCCTCCGGTCTTTATGATGAGGTTATGGCCTCTCTTGCGAGGTATCGTATCAACGTAGTGGAAATGGGCGGTGTGGAGCCTAACCCCAAGCTTTCCTTTGTACGGGAGGCTGTGAAGCTGGCGAAAGAAAAGAAGGTGGAGCTGATTCTGGCAGTAGGCGGCGGAAGTGTTATTGACTCCTGCAAATGTACTGCCGCAGGTGCGGCAAACACTTGCGATGTCTGGGAGTTTTCTTCCAGAAAGCAAAGTCCGAAAAAAAGCCTTCCCATCGGCTGTATCCTGACCCTGGCAGCTGCCGGAAGTGAAATGAGTGCCTCTGCTGTTCTAACCAATACGGAAGAAAACATGAAGCGTGGCTTTAACAGCGAGTTCAATCGCCCCCTGTTTGCCATCTGCAATCCGGTTCTTACCTATAGCGTAAGCAAATACCAGACTGCTTGCGGTGTGGTGGATATTATGATGCACACCATGGAGCGTTACTTCACGGATTGTGCCCCTACCGACCTGACCGACCGTCTCTCAGAAGGTTTGTTAAAATCTGTAATCAATGCCGGCACTACCCTAATGACCCATCCGGACGACTATGATGCCCGTGCCACTATGATGTGGGCTTCCAGTCTGTCTCACAATGGTTTAACCGGCTGCGGACGCATAAACAAACTGGCGGTTCATCAGCTGGAGCATGCACTGAGCGGAGAATACGACTATATCGCCCATGGTGCAGGCTTGGCTGTTCTCTTTCCTGCCTGGGCAGAATATTCTTATCAGTACAATCTCTCCCGTTTTGCCGGCTTTGCCCGAAATGTCTGGGAGGTAACCGACACAGATGATGCTACTGCCGCTTTGGAAGGTATCCGTCGTATGCGAAGTTTTTTTGCTTCCATTGGCATGCCCACCAAACTCAGAGAATTTGGTATTCCCCGGGATTGTACAGAGCGTCTGGCACTCCTTACCACCTTCCATAAAACAAGGGAAATCGAAAGCTTTGTCACCTTAAACTATACACGTATCAAGGAAATCTTCGACCTTAGCTGGTAAGAAAGCGAATACCGGTAGCGACAATTTCCTATCCCATAAAAAAGCTCTGAGACTACTCTCAGAGCTTTTCGTATTTCAGATTAAGGTCTCAGACCCATACCGCCTTCCAGTGTCAGGGTTTCACCGGTCATGTACTTAAAGTCAGGATTTGCTACCTGTACACATACACGTCCGATTTCCAGTTCGGAATCACCAAAGTGACCTGCAGGAGGCATCTTAACATTTGCCTTGAATGCATCGGGATATGCTTTCTCAAACTGCTCCAGCTGTGCAGTCCATGCTAAAGGACATACTACGAATACGCCGATACCATCCTTCGCCCATTCGGTAGCTGCTACTCTGGATAAACCGCGGATACCTTCCTTGGCTGCTGCATATGCACACTGTCCGAAGTTACCGAACAAACCTGCACCTGAAGCAAAGTTTACTACAGTACCCTTAGACTCTGCCAAATAAGGATAGCAAGCCTTCATATAGTAAAATGCTGCATACATGCCGGAATATACTGCCAGATCAAACTGCTCTGTGGTGTGATCATATAATGTTACACCGGATGCAGATGCCTGTGCATTGTTAATCAATACATCGATTCTTCCGAAAGTATCAATGGTCTGCTTAATTACATTGTTTACTACTGCTTCGTTATCTGCGCCTGCATTTACATCTGCTTGAACAATTAATACTTTAATGCCATACAAACGCTCTAATTCTTCCTTAGCGTCTTCCAGCTTCTTCACATTACGTCCGGTGATAACTAAGTTTGCACCTTCCTTGGCATAAGCAGTGGCAATACCATAACCAATAGAACCACATCTGCCATCACTAAGTACCGCACGTCCTGCGCCGGTGATAATCGCCGTTTTACCTGTCAAAAAACCCATAACCAACCTCCAATATTCATTTTATAATATTATAATTTAAGTATACTCCCAAATCTTTAGAAACACAAATATTTTCTGATAAATTTGCATTGAAAAATAAACCTATTGGTGATATGATACCTTCGTTGCCTATTTAAATAGTTTAGAAGGATTTCCATTGACATATGATGAAAAACACAAATCAACCAAAAGAAAATTCAACCGTTTTTCGACAGGGTCTAAAAGACGGTATTCCCATAGGGCTTGGCTATTTAGCAGTTTCCTTTTCACTGGGTATCGCAGCCAAAAGTGCCGGTCTTACACCTATCCAAGGCTTTGTAGTAAGCCTCTTATGCATGGCATCCGCCGGCGAATATGTGGGATTTTTGTCCATTGCAGCCGGTGCGGCTTACATAGAAATCGCCATTGCCACCCTGATTGCCAATGCCCGTTATTTATTGATGAGTACTGCCATGAGTCAGCGTATGGACTCAAAGCTTTCCATAAAGCATCGAATCCTGATGGCCTTTGGTATTACGGACGAACTGTTCGGCATTGCCATTGCACGCCCGGGGCACCTGAATCCCTATTACAGCTATGGTGCATTTATCA
>SVFL01000129.1 GCA_015056885.1 Lachnospiraceae bacterium | reverse complement strand
TGCCCGGTCTGCGGACAGAATCTGAACGAGAGGGAATGTGGATGCGACACCTTCGTACCCGACCCCCGCATGGCAGCAATAAAAGATATTTTTAATGCGAATAAGGAGGTGTAACGATGTCTATTTGTCCCAAGAATAAATCTTCCAAAGGTAGAAGAGATAAGAGAAGAGCAAACTGGAAGATGACTGCTCCTACTCTGGTAAAGTGTAGCAAGTGTGGTTCCCTTATGGTCCCTCACAGAGTGTGCAAGAACTGTGGTTCTTACAACAAGAAGCAGGTTGTCGACGTAGAGTAATAGTTTGACACATTGGCCTCTCCCGAAAGGGAGGGGCTTTTTTGTAAAAAAGAGCAAGAGTAAAATTACTCTTGCTCTCCATGTTCTCTGTTAAGCCAGTAGGAACCCCACTGCGTGCGGAGTTCGCGACAGATGTTTTTGCTGAAATAGATGGGAGTTTTATCCTTGAAAACTACATCCTCCGAGCCTACTTTGGTTACATTTTGCAGATTGATTACCAGTGTCTTGCCGGCTTGATAAAAGCGTTTGTCCGTCAAAAGCTCAGAGACGGCTTCTGTAAAGGGTACCCGGATCGTTACGCTATCGATGATCGTATCATTGACAAGATGATACGTGAGCGCACGCTTGCATAAATCCACATACAGGATGTTGTCAAAGGGCAGCAGCATACTGCTTTCTTTTGTTTTGACCAAGATACTGTTGTGCGGGTTTTGACCGGCTGCGATTAAAACTTCGTCTATGGCATCCAGAAAAATATTTTTCTCAATTGGTTTTAAGATGTAATTGGAGGCCTTGGCCTTGTAAGAATCGATGGCATGGTCGGTACTGCCGGTGAGATAGATGATGATTCCGGTGCATCCGATTTGGCGTAAGCGGACACCAAGGTCAATTCCATCTATGGACGGCATTACAATATCCAGTATATATACATCAAAATCGCCGGTTTTGGCAACTGTATCCAACAAATCTTTGGGCTGGGAAAATGCAGAAAAAGAAAGATTCATACTTTCGTGTGTCATTGCATATTCCTCCAGCATTCGAAGAATCAGAGTGCGGTATATTTCTTCGTCATCACAGATGGCAATTCGCATCCTGGTACCTCCTGTCTAATATAAGTCTGATGGTTATGATTCTATATCTTCTAAAATCATATCATAAACGGCAAAAAAAAACAAAGGATTTCCATTCCCACACCTGAGTTCTATGTATTCTATAATGGTGACGCACCATTTCCTGAAGAAAGTTTTATGAAATTGTCTGACGCATATCTTGAAAAAACAGATAATCCTATGTTAGAATTGAAAGTGAAAGTGATTAACATCAATCTACCTATAGGCCATAAGCTGTTGGAGCAGTGTCGGCCGCTGTATGAATACTCCTGGTTTATCCAGCAGATAAAGACATACATGGCGGAGGAGAAGAACTTGGACAAGGCATTGGCTCAGACGATTCGTGATTGTGAACGTGAGGGGATTATGGTAGATTTTGTGCGGAAACATGGAACGGAGGCGGTAAATATGATTTTTACACAATTCAACATGGATGATGCTTTGGAGGTGCGCTACGAAGAGGGCATTGAGACGGGGGAAGTGTTAAAAATTATCCGTCTGGTAAGCAAGAAATTGCAGAAAGGTAAAAGTCTATCCCAAATAGCTGATGAAGTAGAGGAAAGTCAGGAAATGGTAGAGCGGATCAGCAGGGCTATAGAGGCTGCGGCTACAGATGATGTAGAGGAAATCTATAAAAAGCTGGTTGAATAAAACATAATCCCTATACAAATCCCAAAACAGTATATAATCTTTCTATTTATGGGTGTTCATAGAGGTTTTTATCCAATGAACACTGTCTGAGCAGACATCTGACGTCTGCATCCCGGATTTCGGAGAATGAGGCAAATGTGCCAACATTCCGGTATCTAAGTTACCCAATATTTTATTTTGAATAGTGAGAGACAGAGAAAGAATGCAATGACTGCCATTCAAATTGTGCTATTGGCAAAGATTGATTTGTGGGCTATAATATTCTCAAATGATTCATTTTCTCTGTCGCAGGAAGTACAAAGGAGGACAGAGGAATATGAATCGAAATACGAACATAGCCAATGTAATTGATGGAAACGCGGAGAAGAGCCAGTATGATGCCGAGGCCAAGAAGGTTCTGGCAGACAAGAATATTCTTGCGTGGGTTTTGAAATATTCTGTCAAGGAATTTAGTGAATATCCGGTGGAAGTGATTCAGGAGTGTATTGAGGGGGAGCCGGAGATTGGTGTTCACCGGGTCTTGCCCGGTCACGTCCCGGCGGCAATTAAAGGAATGAATACCGAAGATGCCGTGCCGGGAGAAGGAACCCTTACATTTGACATACGTTTTTCTGTAGTAACACCGGATGATAAGCGTGTGAAGCTGATAGTGAATGTGGAGGCGCAGAAATCCTATTATCCCGGTTATGATTTGGTGACCAGAGGGGTGTTTTATGGCGCAAGACTATTGTCGGCTCAGTATGAAACGGAGTTTGCGGATGGGTATTATGATGATATCAAGAAGGTCTGTTCCGTGTGGGTCTGCATGAATACTCCCAAGAAGGTGGAAAATACCATCACCCGATACTACATGATGAAAGAGGATGTGCATGGTCATGTGGAGGATACCGCAAGGTATGATTTGCTGGAAGTGGTTATGGTGTGTCTAGGGAAGGATTGCATTGATGAAAAAGGCAAACC
>SVFL01000049.1 GCA_015056885.1 Lachnospiraceae bacterium | reverse complement strand
TCAAAACCTGAAAATAGAGGTTGCATTACCTTTTGAAATGCAGGATGAGACTGGCAAGAGATACACAATTCTTCCAATGGAAAAATATGTTTTTGTAACTTTGCAGCGGATTCCCTATAGTGCAGAAGCTATTCCAAATCAGGTTTATACCGGTAAGCCTATTAAACCGGAAGTGGTTGTTGTGAAAGATGGTGAAATTCTTACCAAGGGTGTGGATTATACACTTTCTTACAAATACAACAAGGATGTGGCTTCTGTTGATGAGAAAAATGCGCCCAGAGTGATTGTTAAGGGAATCGGACGTTATTCCGGATCTTTTATTAGTAAATTTAATATTGTTGCAAAAGAGATAACCGAAAAAAATGTCGCTGTAGATGAAATGATTCTATATGCAAATGACAAGATGCAGACACCGCGTCCTGTGGTAACTGTGGACGGAATAAAGCTTACTTTTAATAAAGATTTTGTTGTGGAGTATCCTGACAGATCGGAGGGAGCTTACAGAGAGCCGGGACGATATGAGGTGGTTATTAAGGGTAAATGCAATTATACCGGTATTTATACTGCATATGTAGATATATTAGGTGAAAATCAGATTAAGGCATCTGAGCTTACGGTAGACAAGATTCCGGTTTGTATTTACACGGAAGACGCGCCTTCCATGCCCTTGCCTGCGGTCAGATACAAGAAAGAAGCTCTTATTTTAGACAAGGATTATTACATAAGCTATGAAAATAATGATAAGCCCGGCAAAGGTACTCTAATCATTACCGGTCTGAAAAATGAAGAAGGAACCTATGTCAGCGGCACTTTGAAAAAAACCTTCATCATTAAGGGGAAACCTTTAAATCAGGTGGCTGTAAGCTATGCTCAGACAGCGGTTTATACCGGTAACGGAATTTATCCCAAGGTTACTTTGACGGATGGAGAGAAAACACTTAGGCAAGGTGTAGATTATACTATTGAATATGTGAACAACGTCAATGTGGGCAAGGCTAAAATTGTTCTGACCGGTTGCGGCGCTTATACGGGAAGTGTACGTAAAAACTTTGTGATTAAGCCGGAAGAGGGCGTGGGAGATTTGTTGGATATCGTTGTAGGGGACGACGGGAAAGCAGATTATACCACCGGAGGCAGTGAACCGAAGGTTTTAGTTATGTTGGATGAAAAAGTTTTGATTCCGGATATAGACTATACCGTTTATTATCAAAACAATAAGAAGGTTGCCAAAGCAAATGCCATGAATGCACCTACCGTGATTGTTAAAGGAAAAGGCAATTACAAGTTTAGTCGTAAGGAAACCTTTACTATTCGGGAAAAGTCTTTGGGTGCCAGAGATA
This sequence comes from Lachnospiraceae bacterium, assembly GCA_015056885.1. Taxonomy (GTDB): domain Bacteria; phylum Bacillota; class Clostridia; order Lachnospirales; family Lachnospiraceae; genus Acetatifactor. The sequence continues at coordinate 19,339 of SVFL01000049.1, read as the reverse complement.
TAACAATTACAGTAGGAGACAAGTATGTCGGTGCAAAGGATTTGCGAAGCAAACCTGTGGTTACGGATGGAATGGGTAATACTCTGAAACAAGGCGAGGATTATATCATTGTCAGCTACAAAATAGGTGGTGTGGAATATGATCCTAAGAATATTCCGAAAGATGCTACTCGTGCTATTGTTACCATCAAGGGTAAAGGCGGATATACAGGAGAAATCAGCGCCATGTACCGGATTGCTGAGAAAAATATTGCGCAAACAAATGTCACAGCTAAGAATTTGGAATTTACAGGAGAAGAAGTAGAGTATACCCCGGAACAGATTAGTCTTGGAAAACTGGTTATCACTGACAGAAAAACCAATGAAGAATTGGAATATGGAATGGATTATGAAATTATTGGTTACAAGAATAATACCAAAAAGGGTTATGCCACAGTAATCATAAAAGGACTGGGTAATTATGGTGGTACCAGAAATGTGAAGTTTAGAATTGTAACAACTAAAATTCCTTTATAAAGCTATGTATACAAATGGTGCACTATTGATTTAGTGCGCCATTTGTTGTACTTAGAGGTGCATTTTTTTGCGAATGGAATGTTCTATTATCTGAATACCCTTGTAGAGTCCCATGGCAATCAGGCATAGTAATAAGATATTCAGTATTACCAGATTCAACTGGAATACTTGAGAACCATAAATAATCAGATAGCCTAATCCTCGTCTTGCTGCGAGAAATTCACCGATGATAACACCCACCAAGGCAAGACCGATATTTACTTTGGTTGTACTCAACAAAAGAGGAACGGAGGAAGGTAACACTACTTTGCGAAAAACATCTGTTTTTCTGCCCCCTAATGTATAAATTAGTGTGATTTTTTCGTTGTCACATTGTGTAAAAGCGGTATAAAAGCTGATGATGGAGCCAAATACAGCGACTGAAATACCGGCTACAATAATCGTAGTGGTACCGGTTCCGAGCCATACAATAAAAAGGGGAGCCAGTGCAGATTTGGGTAAACTGTTCAGCATCACCAGATAGGGCTCCAGAATCTCTGAAAGCTTAGGCGAATACCATAAAAGGGTTGCAGTAATTAAACTTATGATAAAAACGAGAAAAAAGCTTAGTAATGTTTCGAAAAGGGTAATTCCGGCGTGACCGAATATACTGTAATCCAGGCACATTTCCCACAAAAGAATGAGTACCTGGCTGGGACTTGAAAAAAAGAAACTGTCAATCAGTCCGGTGTTGGCGCTAAATTCCCATACAATCAAAAAAAACACTAGCAGAAGCAGGCGCATCAGAGATACTTGCTGATGATGCATGTGGTGTTTTTTCATAAATAACTCTTGTTTTACAGATTCAGAAACGGTAACAGATTCATTCATTTTCTGCATTTCTCATTTCCTCCCATAATTTATTAAAATATCCGGCAAATTCAGGGGCGTTTCTTGCGGCAAGGGGTGAGTCGTCTGCCAGAGTCAGATGAATGTCCATTTCACATTTTACGGTTGCCGGGCGTTTGGTGAGTACAACAATCCGGTCAGCCAGAGAAATTGCCTCTGATAAATCGTGTGTAATTAGTAAAACGGTCTTTCCGGTACGTCTGATAAGTTTACAGATGTCGGCAGAAACGGACAATCGGGTCTGGTAATCCAGGGCACTAAAGGGTTCATCTAAGAGCAGTAATTGGGGGTCTAAAGCCAATGTGCGAATTAGTGCTGCCCGTTGTTTCATTCCGCCGGATAGTTCGCTGGGTCGTTTGTCGCGGAAATTGTACAAATCATAATCCTCAAGAAGTCGATTTACATAATCCTTTCGTTCCTGAGTGAGCATATCATTAATTTCCAGTCCAAGAATTACATTTTTGTAGATGCTGCGCCATTCAAATAAATGATCTCTTTGAAGCATGTAGCCTACCTTGGGATAATGGATGGAGCCGTCAGGATTATTGACTATAATTGTGCCGGATTCTGGTGCCAGAAGTCCTGAAATAATAGATAAAAGTGTAGATTTTCCACAACCACTGGGGCCTACTACGGCAACAAATTCCCCGTCTTTTACGCCGAAGGACAGATTTTGTAATACATGTGTCTCACCGTGAAGGGTATGGTAGGAGTAGCTGATATTTTGAAGTTGAAGCATATAATCAGTAGACATATACAGACCTTTCTACGCATAAAAATATGTTTTCGATTATCATATGCCACATATTTAAAAGAGTGTGTTTGAAATATGCATAAAACTTGGTCGATTTTATCGGATGTATTTGTCAGAAATATAAAAGTTCGCCCACGGCGTACAAATGTTGCATGGACAAGGTTGCATTTGTGAAATCTTTATGTTAAAATATGACTTAATCTTTGATAGAAATGAATAAAAACAAAGGAGAGCACTATGGCACAGTTATGGGGCGGTCGTTTTACCAAAGAGACTGACCAAAAAGTTTATGAGTTCAATGCCTCTATTGGCTTTGACAAACGATTATACCGCCAGGATATTGAAGGCAGCATTGCCCATGTTACAATGCTTGCAAAGCAGGGGATTCTTACTGTAGAAGAAAAGGCAGCTATTATCGACGGCTTGAATTCTATTCTTGCAGATGTTGAGAATGGTAAGCTTGTAATCGATTACAAGTATGAAGATATCCACAGTTTTGTGGAGGCTAATCTGATTGACCGAATCGGTGATGCCGGTAAGAAACTTCACACCGGAAGAAGTCGTAATGATCAGGTTGCATTGGATATGCGTCTTTACACCAGACTTCAGGTAAAAGAAGTGGATGAACTTTTGAAGGAGCTTCTGGAAGTTATTTTGAATACAATGGAAGAGAATGTGGAGACCTATATGCCGGGCTTTACTCATTTGCAGAAGGCTCAGCCCACTACGCTTGCGCATCACTATGGTGCATATTTCGAAATGTTTAAACGCGACAGACTCCGCATGTATGATATCTTTAAGCGAATGAACTACTGTCCTTTGGGAGCAGGTGCTTTGGCCGGAACTACATATCCCCTGGACAGAGATTATACTGCGCAGTTGCTTGGATTTGACGGACCTACTTTGAATAGTATGGATTCCGTGGCAGACAGAGATTATCTGATTGAGTTTCTGTCAGCGCTTTCTACTGTAATGATGCATTTGAGCCGTTTCTCTGAGGAAGTTATTATTTGGAATTCCAATGAGTATCAGTTTGTTGAGATTGACGATGCATTTTCAACCGGAAGCAGTATCATGCCCCAGAAAAAGAATCCTGATATTGCGGAACTTGTCCGCGGCAAGACCGGTCGTGTTTACGGAGCTCTTGTAAGTCTTTTGACTACTATGAAGGGTCTTCCCCTTGCATATAATAAGGATATGCAGGAGGATAAAGAGATGGCTTTTGATGCCTTTGATACCGCAAAGGATTGTATCTCTCTTTTTACCGGCATGTTAGCTACCATGAAGTTTCGAAAGGAACGCATGGCTACAAGTGCCATGAATGGTTTTACAAATGCTACCGATGCGGCTGATTATCTGGTTAACAAGGGGATGCCTTTCAGAGATGCGCATGGTGTCATTGGAAGACTGGTGCTTTATTGTATCGAGAAGAATACTTCTATTGATGCATTGTCTCTGGAAGAGCTTCAGAGCATCAGTGACATGTTTGAAGAGGATATTTTTGATGCTGTTTCGCTTAAGACCTGTGTGGAAAAGCGTCTGACTTTGGGTGCGCCCGGACCGGATGTGATGCAGCAGGTGATTGCACTGCACAAGGAATATCTTGCTACAGAGCAGATTTGGCTGGCTGAATAGTCGGTTTAATAAAATAAATCTAAAACACATATTACACATTTTGAAGGAGAAACTATTATGAGTGACAAGTTGAAAGTTGGAATTTTGGGCGGAACCGGTATGGTTGGCCAGCGTTTTATCGCACTTTTGGAGAACCATCCCTGGTTTGAGGTAACCACCATTGCAGCGAGCCCCCGTTCTGCAGGCAAAACTTATGCAGAGGCAGTAGGTGATCGTTGGAAAATGACCACTCCCATGCCTGAGGCGGTGAAAAATCTTATTGTTATGAATGTAAATGAGGTTGAAAAGGTTGCTGCAGAGGTTGACTTTGTATTCAGCGCAGTTGATATGACCAAGGATGAGATTAAGAAAATCGAGGAGGATTATGCAAAGACAGAGACTCCCGTTGTTTCCAACAACAGTGCACATCGTTGGACACCTGATGTTCCTATGGTAGTGCCTGAGATTAATCCTGATCATATGAATGTAATTGAGTACCAGAAGAAGCGTCTGGGTACTACCAGAGGCTTTGTGGCTGTTAAGCCGAACTGTTCCATTCAGAGTTATGCACCTGTTCTTACAGCATGGAAAGAGTTCGAGCCTTACGAGGTAGTAGCTACTACTTATCAGGCGATTTCCGGTGCGGGTAAGACCTTCAAGGATTGGCCTGAAATGGTTGAGAATATTATTCCTTACATCGGTGGTGAGGAAGAGAAGAGTGAGAAGGAGCCTCTCAGAATCTGGGGTAAGATTGAGGATGGCGTAATTAAGCCTGCAGAAGGTCCCGTTATCACTTGTCAGTGTATTCGTGTACCTGTTCTCAATGGTCATACCGCAGCTGTATTTGTAAAGTTTAGAAAGAATCCTACTAAGGAGCAGCTTATTGAGAAGCTTAAGAATTTCTCCGGTGAGCCTCAGAGACTTGGTCTTCCCAGTGCACCCAAGCAGTTCATTCAGTATCTTGAGGAGGATAACAGACCTCAGGTTCAGTTGGATGTTGATTACGAGAATGGTATGGGTGTAAGTGTAGGACGTATTCGCGAGGATTCCGTATACGACTGGAAGTTTGTTGGTCTGTCTCACAACACTGTTCGCGGTGCTGCCGGTGGTGCAGTGCTTTGCGCTGAACTTTTGAAGGCTCAGGGTTATATCACCAAAAAATAATTTGGGGGTACTTTTATGAACGAATTGCACTATCAGTTGGATTTACTGAAGGCAATGAATCAAAAACTTACAGCAAAGGATAAAATGTACAAAATGATATGTGATGCATCTAACAGTGCATATCTGTACTATTCCTTTGCCAAAAATGAAATAGTTACCATGGGCTGTTGGCGGAATTTCTTTGATTTTGAAATTCGGGAAGCCAAAGATATGGCATGTTTATTCGAAGAGGTAGAAGAGTCAGAAATTCTGCCTCTTCGTGATGCTTTGTTTTTGGAAAAGAGCGGTGAATTATCTTCTTATATTGAGTGTAAGAACAAAGACGGAAAACATTGGTATTCATTTCGGGTTAAAGTAGAATATGATGAGCTTGGCACCCCCACAGATAAACTTATCGAGATAACAGACATTACCAAGCTCAAAAATCAGCAAAATGAGTTGATGTATATGGCTCATTTTGATTATATGACCGGTCTTTATAACCGTAATTATTTTATTACTCTTTTAGGCGCATTTCTGAGTAAAGCCGAAAACAATGGTTGCTCGGTAAGTGTTATGGTTATTGATATTGACGATTTTAAGAAAATCAATGACGGCATGGGAATGGTTGCCGGAGATGAATTGATTCAATCTTTTGGACTTTTTTTGAAAGAGTTTTCAGATGACAATGTCATTGTTTGCCATTTAAATAATGATGTGTATTGTATTGCAGCATATGATCCCAGCGGAGTCCGTAGTGTAGAGCATATGCATAAAGCGATACAGGGAAGAACCAAAAGCCCTTTTGTTCTGATGGATGGTGGTCAGGTTAATATTACAGTAAGTATTGGCGTTGCGCTTTATCCGGAAGCAGCTGATTCGGCGTTGGAACTGATTAATTGCGCGGAAATCGTAATGTTTCGGTGTAAGGACAAGGGCAAAAATTGCATCCAGTATTTTGATGCACCGATTTTGAATGAATTTCTCAATAATATTGAGATGGATAATAAATTAAAAGAAGCAGTGTTTAACAATAATTTTTTGCTTCATTATCAGCCGCAATTTTTTACAGGGGACAAGCGTTTGCGAGGTGTTGAGGCGTTGGTTCGCTGGAAGGATGATGCCGGTCATATGATTAGTCCGAATGCCTTTATTCCTCTTGCAGAGAAGAATGGTTGCATTGTGCCGATTGGAAGTTGGGTTGTGGAGCAGAGCATCAAACAATATGCGAAATGGCGTAAATGCTATGGCATACCTTTTGTTATGTCTATCAATATATCTGCTGTGCAATACAATCGAGATGATTTTGTTAATAAATTATTAGAGACACTTGAAAAATATAATGTTAATCCCAATGAAATCGAAATAGAAATTACAGAGAGTATTCTTATTGAGGATTTTGAAAAGGTATTTGACAAGTTGAAACTTCTTCGTCAGGCGGGAGTGAGAATTTCTTTGGATGATTTCGGAACAGGATATTCGTCCTTGTCCTATTTGAAGAAGTTCCCTATTGACACATTAAAAATAGATAAAAGTTTTATTGATACTGTGCTGACGGATGGTGCAACACGTATTATTACCGAGTCTATCATTAATATGGTGAAGGCTTTAGGTGTAGAGTCCATTGCAGAGGGTGTAGAAAATGAGGCACAGTACAATTATCTTCATGCAGTGGGATGCGATATGATTCAAGGGTATCTTTTGGGTAAACCCCAGACTTCCGAGGAGATAGAAGATATTTTGAGGAGAATTTTGTAGAAATACAAAGGTATTTTAGAGGTAGATAAATGACATTTATGGGGCGGGAAACGGAATTAAATTATTTGAATCAGCATTATGAGAGTCATGGTAGTAGAATTCTTGTTGTCTATGGCCAAAAGGGTGTTGGCAAGACCACGCTTTTGCAAAAATTCAGCAAGGGGAAACCCTGCGCTTACTATATTGCCCGTTCTTGTTCCGACAGAGAACAACGATTTCAATGGGGGCAGGAGTTTTTGCCGGCAAATCGGGACGATAAGGATGGTCTTTTTCCGGAATATGAAGAAATTTTTGCGAGTATGACATATTCGGTTGCTGAGGAGGGTAAATGTGTACTGATTGTCGATGAATTTCATCACTTGATTAAGGGAGAAGCAACTTTTTTTAATCGATTGATTCAGTATGTACAAGCTTGCCAAAGGCCTCATTTTGTGATTTTGTGCAGTTCTGCGGCGGGGTGGGTCGAGAATAATATGGTGAGCAAAATTGGCTCAGCTGCCACAGCGATATCCGGATTTATGAAGATTCGGGATTTGAATGTACGACAAATGCAGGAAATATTTAATGATTATTCAGAGGATGACTGCATCCAACTTTATTCCATACTGGGTGGTGTGCCCGGTTTGTGGAAACGTACAGACAGTAGACTTTCTGCCAAAAATAATATTATTTGGAATATCCTGAATCCCTATAGTGCAATTTACGGGGAGATGTCCGGTTGCCTTTTGGAGGATTTGCGGGAAACTGCAGTTTATAATACAATTTTATCTTCCATGGCTAATGGTAGTATTAAATTAAATGATATGTATCGTCATACGGGCTTTTCCAGAGCGAAAATCAGTGTATATCTCAAGAATCTGATGGAAATTGATCTGGTTGAAAAAATTGGTGCCGGTATGTATCGGATTAGCAAGCCCTATGTACGTTTTTATTTCCGATTTATTTATTCAAATCAAAGCCGTTTGGAAAAACTTACACCTGAGCAGTTTTATCTTGAGGTTGTGGAGGATGCTTTTCCCGGTTTTGTGAGAGAAGCCTATCGAAAGAGTTAATTGTGCATGAGTAAAAATTTGTTTATTGCAGAAAAACCAAGCGTTGCGCGTGAATTTGCCAACGCTTTAAAATTGAATATGCGCAAATTTGACGGATATTTAGAGTCTGATGATGCTATAGTGACATGGTGTGTAGGACATCTTGTTACTATGAGTTATCCGGAAGCTTATGACGAAAAATTGCGCCGTTGGAGTTTTGATACTATTCCCTTCATTCCGGATGAGTTTCGCTATGAGGTTATCGAGAGTGCGGCCAAGCAGTTTCGAATTGTGAGCGGTCTTTTGAATCGTCAGGATGTAGGGACTATTTATGTTTGTACGGACTCAGGACGTGAAGGAGAATATATTTATCGTCTTGTGGAACAAATGTCCGGAATGAAAAACAAGAAACGTCTCCGCGTGTGGATTGATTCCCAGACAGAGGAAGAGATTTTGCGCGGTATTAAAGATGCTAAGGATTTGAGCGAGTACGATGCATTAAGTGATGCTGCCTATCTTCGTGCCAAGGAAGATTATCTGATGGGTATTAATTTCTCAAGGGCGTTGACTTTAAAATATGGTCGAAATGTAAAGGATTATTTGAAGCGTGACCGTGCAGTGATATCCGTGGGTCGTGTCATGACTTGTGTACTTGGTATGATTGTTAATCGAGAACGTGAAATTCGCTCTTTTGTAAAAACTCCGTTCTATCGTGTTTTGGGTGATTTTAAACTGGAAAACAAGCAATTTACGGGGGAGTGGAAGGCGGTAGAAGGCTCACCGTGGTACGCGTCTCCGGCGCTTTACAAGGAGAATGGATTTAAAGAGCGCGAATCTGCCGAAAAACTGATTACTCATCTAAAAGAAGAACCGGTTGGTGACATTCGGGTAGAAGAAATTGAGCGTAAGAAAGAAAATAAGAATCCGCCTCTTTTATATAATTTGGCGGAGCTTCAAAATGACTGTTCTAAATTTTTTAAGATTAGTCCTGATGAGACCTTGCGCATTGTGCAGGAGTTGTACGAGCGCAAGATGGTGACTTATCCCCGAACCGATGCCAGAGTTTTATCTACTGCTGTTGCAAAAGAGATACATAAAAACATTGGTGGTCTGCGTAATTATGGATTAGTGGGTGGATTTGCGGCAGAGATTTTGTCCGGCGAAGGTTATAAGAATATTGCTAAGACAAGATATGTCAATGATAAACAGATTACAGACCACTATGCTATTATTCCTACCGGTCAGGGGCTTAACAATCTGCCGGGATTACCGCCTACGTCTGCAAAAGTTTATGAGTTGATTGTGCGTAGATTTTTGAGTATCTTTTATCCGGCGGCAGTCTATCAGAAATTTTCTGTGTGTGTGAGTGTTAAGGAAGAAAGGTTTTTTGCTAATTTCAAGGTGCTGGCAGAAGAGGGGTACTTAAAGGTTGCTACGCCGTCCTTCAAAAAAGATAACAAAAATACTTCTGATAAAGCCGAACAAAAAACTTCCGATAAGCAGGATGAGCAGGCTGATGCAGATGGGGCTGATAAAGATAATAATGAAGCCGAAGAAAAATGTGATGCAGAGCTTGTGGCACTGCTTATGAAACTAAAAAAAGGTGATTTGATTGCTGTTAAGGACTATGAGATAAAAGAGGGAGAAACTTCGCCTCCAAAACGCTATACATCGGGAAGTATTATTCTGACCATGGAAAATGCAGGTCAGTTTATCGAAGATGAAGAGTTGCGCGCTCAGATAAAAGGAAGCGGTATTGGGACCAGTGCAACCCGTGCGGAAATCTTAAAAAAGCTGGTTAATATCGAGTATCTGGCATTGAATAAGAAGACTCAGGTGCTCACGCCAACACTCATGGGTGAGATGATTTATGATGTGGTGGATTCAGCTTTAAAGCCACTGTTAAATCCTGCACTTACCGCAAGCTGGGAAAAGGGGCTGACTCAGGTGGCCGGAGGGCAAATTACCGCAGAGGAATACATGGGTAAATTAAGTGATTTTGTTGCCCGCAGAACGAATATTGTAAAACAGATGAATAATCAGGGCAATCTGTATGCTCGATTCAGAGATGCTGAACAATATTATACCAAAAAATAATGAATTCAAATTTTGGAGGAAATGAAAATGGAAAATCAAGTAAAGTCAATAACAATCAATGAACTGTACAGCCTGGACGAAACTATCGCAGCAAAGCTGTTTGATGGTGTAAACTATCCTTGGGAGGTGCTTCCAAAGATTCACGATTTTATATTGGAGCTGGGAGCAACGCTTCCTGCTGATAAATTTGATAAAATTGGTGAGGATATCTGGGTTGCAAAAAGTGCTAAGGTAGCACCTACTGCCTGTTTAAACGGACCTTTGATTGTGGATGAGGAGGCTGAGGTTCGGCATTGTGCTTTTGTAAGAGGCAATGCAATAGTTGGTAAGAAATCTGTAGTAGGCAACTCCACAGAACTTAAGAATGTGGTTTTGTTTAATAATGTGCAGGTTCCTCATTACAACTATGTTGGAGATAGTGTATTAGGTTTCAAGTCCCACATGGGCGCAGGTTCCATTACTTCCAATGTAAAGAGTGATAAAACTCTTGTAGTAGTTAAGGGTAGCGAAAACGGTGAATCTTTTGCAATTGAGACCGGTCTTAAGAAGATGGGAGCTATGTTGGGCGACTGTGTGGAAGTAGGCTGTAACAGTGTATTGAACCCCGGAACCATTATCGGAAAAGATTCCAATGTATATCCTACTTCTTGCGTACGTGGCGTCATTCCTGCCGGACATATCTTTAAGGATGGCTCGAATGTAGTCGCAAAACAATGAAAAACATTGACTTTAGGCGTATAATGGTATACACTTACATATGACGATTTAAAGCTTTAAACAGCTAAAGGAGGATAATTTAATTATGAAAAAGAAAGTTATGGCACTTTTGCTTGCAGCCACTATGGGCGTTATGACCTTTGCAGGTTGCGATTCCGCAGAGAGCGATGTTTACAATATCGGTATCTGTCAGTTGGTAGAGCATGCAGCTCTGGATGCTGCAACTCAGGGCTTCCAGGATGCACTCACCGAGAAGCTTGGTGCTGAGAAGGTTAATTTTAATTTACAGAACGCACAGGGTGAGCAGACTACCGCTGCAACCATCTGTAATGGTTTTGTATCTGAGGATGTTGATTTGATTCTTGCAAACGCAACCTCTCCTTTGCAGGCAGCTGCTGCAGCAACTACAAGTATTCCCATTTTGGGTACTTCCGTAACCGATTACGGTACTGCTTTGGAAATTGCTGACTGGACCGGTTCCACCGGAAGAAATATTTCCGGTACTTCTGACCTTGCTCCCATTGAGCAGCAGGAGGATATGCTTGTTGAGTTGTTCCCTAATGCACAGCAGGTAGGTTTACTTTATTGTTCCGCAGAGGCTAACTCTGTATATCAGATTGATATTTTCAAGGCTGCTTTGGAGGCAGACGGTATTGCATACAAGGAGTTCCCCATTGCTGATACCAATGAGGTTCAGGCTGTTGTAACTGCAGCAATCGGAGAGTGTGATGTTCTTTACATTCCTACCGACAACACTTTGGCATCTTGTACCGAGACTGTATACAATGTTGTAAATCCCGCAAAGATTCCTGTTATTGCAGGTGAAGAGGGTATTTGTAGTGGTTGTGGTGTAGCAACTCTGGCTATCAGCTACTATGATCTTGGTTATGCTACCGGTGAGATGGCATATGAGATTTTGGTTGAAGGTGCAGATGTTTCCACTATGGATGTTCGTTTTGCTCCCAATGTAACCAAGAAGTATAATGCAGCTGCATGTGCAGACCTTGGTATCACTGTTCCCGAAGATTACGTAGCAATCGGGGAGTAAGATAAAAGGAGAGGTATTTCATGGTATACGTATTGGCATTGAATCCCGTAGCATTGTTCCGTGCATTACCCGGTTCCATTGCGCAGGGGCTCATTTGGGGTATTATGGCTTTGGGAGTTTACATTACCTTCCGTCTGCTTGATTTTGCAGATCTTACTGTAGACGGTTCTATTGCTACAGGTGCTGCAGTGGCAGTAATGCTTATTCGTGGCGGAGTGTCGCCTGTTTTGGTGTTGCCTATTGCATTTTTAGCAGGAATGTTGACCGGACTGGTAACTGGTCTTTTGAATACTGCACTCGGTATTCCGGGGATTTTGGCGAGTATTTTGACGCAGATTTCACTTTATTCCATTAATTTGGTGATTCTGGGCAAGGCAAATCAGCCTGTGAGCGTAGATAATTATCCGTTAGTAGCTTCTCTGAGATATGTTACCGATGGAAGTACTACCTCTAAGCTTTTGTTCTTTGGTGGATTGCTTTTATTCCTGATTGTTTTGGTAATGGTAATGTACTGGTTCTTTGGAACGGAGACCGGTCAGGCAATCCGTGCAACCGGATGCAATCCCAATATGGCGAGAGCACAAGGTATTAATACAGATTTTATTAAGGTGTTGGCACTGATGCTGTCTAATGGTATGGTTGCGCTTTGCGGTGCTTTCTATGGTCAGTTCCAGGGAGCTGCAGATGTCAATATGGGACGTGGCGCCATTGTTATTGGTTTGGCAGCTGTTATCATTGGTGAAGTTGTGTTTGGTAAGTTTGCAGCTAAACGCAAATATGCTTTTGCGTTTACGTTGTTTTCTGTAATTGCCGGTGCAGTAATTTACTACATGGTATATCAGTTTGTATTATGGCTTAAGATGCCTTCCGATTACATGAAACTGTTCTCTGCAATTGTAGTGGCAATATTCCTTGCAATTCCTTATCTGAAAGAGAAGAATCGTATGAAGAAAGGAGTGGCAAGAAAATGAGTGATGTAAAATATGCATTGGAAATCAAAGATGTTCACAAGGTTTTTAATGGTGGTACCATCAACGAGAAGATTGCATTAAACGGTGTAAATCTGAACTTGAATCCCGGTGATTTTGTTACAATTATCGGTGGTAATGGTGCAGGTAAGTCCACCACCCTGAACGCAATTGCAGGTGTATGGCCAATTGATTCCGGTAACATTATTGTAGATGGTACTGACATCACAGGACTTCCGGAGCACAAGCGTGCTCCCTATCTTGGTCGTGTGTTTCAGGACCCTATGACCGGAACCGCGGCAACCATGGATATTGAAGAGAATATGGCAATTGCTTACCGTAGAGGTGAGAGACGTACTCTTCGCTGGGGTATTTCTAAATCAGAACGCGAGATGTTCCGTGAGAAACTTCAGGTACTTGGTCTTGGTTTGGAGAATCGTATGACCAGTAAGGTAGGACTTTTGTCCGGTGGTCAGAGACAGGCAATCACCTTGCTTATGGCTTCCTTAAAACAGCCTAAGCTTTTGCTCTTGGACGAGCATACTGCGGCGCTTGATCCTAAGACAGCTGCAAAGGTATTGGAAATCAGTGACCAGATTATTGCGGAAAACAATCTTACCGCTATGATGGTAACTCATAACATGAAGGATGCTATTGCTCATGGCAATCGTCTTATCATGATGCACGAAGGTCGTGTAATTTATGATGTATCCGGTGAAGAGAAGAAAAATCTTCATGTAAAAGATTTGCTTGCTAAATTTGAAGAGGTAAGTGGTGGTGAGTTCGCCAACGACCGAATGATGTTAGCATAGCACAGATAATTATTCCGTCATACTTCTATGTATGGCGGAATTTTATTTTATGACAATATAAGGAGAAATGACATGTTTGAATGTCCTAATTGTGCCCATAATTTAAAATTTGACATTAAAGCACAACAGATGAAATGTGATGCCTGTGAATCTTTATTTGATCCATATGTTATAGAAATGGACAGATATGCAGAAAATAGCGAATATTTTGAAACCAATATTTTTACTTGTCCTCAGTGCGGCGGTCAAATTATTAGTGAAGATACGGAAATCGCTACCTTTTGTCTGTTTTGTGGTAGTGCCACTATTTTGACAGAACATCTCAGTCAAGAGAAGCGCCCGGATTATATTATCCCTTTTCAAAAGACTAAGGAGGACTGTATAAAGGCTTATAAAAAGATGATGAAAAAAGCATTTTTTGTACCCAAAGAATTCAAGGATGAGAAATTTATTGATGGATTCAAAGGAGTTTATATACCTTATTGGACTTATAATTTTCATGCAAAAGAAAAGATGTGTTTAAAAGGAACACTTACCAAACAGGAAAGAGATCGTGTTCTCACGGAAAAGTACAATATATTTGCAGACGTAGATGCTGAATTTAAGGGGGATTATTACGATGCCTCTGCTTCATTCTATGATGAAATAAGTTATGCTCTTGCACCTTATGATTTAAGTAAAAGTAAAAAATTTACCACTGGCTTTCTGAGTGGATATTATGCGAATTGTGCAGAGGTAGATGAATTTATCTATTTAAGTGATTCGGAGGAGTTGGCTAAAAAGGAAATCAGCCAAAAGATAACGCAAGATAATGCATTTAGCAGATATGAATTGTATGATAAAGACAAAATAGAGATAAATTTCGTTTCACGGGCAGAGAAAGTCTTGTTTCCTGTCTGGCTTATGTCTTATCGCAATAAGGATAGGGTTGCTTACGCTGCTGTTAATGGACAAACCGGCAAAATTGTAGCAGATTTTCCGGTAGATACGAAGAAATTTTTACTAAGTTCCTTATTATTGGCACTTCCTATTTTTGCATTATTAAACTTTATTGTTGTTCTTACAAAAGCGGAAGTTGTGGCTTTAGGATTATTTTGGTTATTTTTATCATTAATGATGTATGCACTGGAACTTTATGATATATATGAAAAAGAAAGTATGTATACGGATAAAGGAATATTCCGTCAAACAGATAGTTTGAAGACAATAAAAAACAGACTGAAAGGAGCAGGTGATTTTTTGCCCGGAGCTCTTTTTTTGAGAATATTCGGTTTCTTCTTTAGAATGAACTGGATATACAAAATGATTTTTATAATTGGATTTATATGGTGCGGTATTGTTCATTATCGATTTCTTGATATAACAATTTGGCCTTTTATTATCGTATTGGATATATGTGGCCTCTGTAGTGTTGGAGGACAACTTATGAAATTTAAACAAACAAAAAATTATTTAGCAGTTATTTTAAGTACAGTGGCATTGATAATTTCGAGTATTGTTTTGTTATTAAATCCGATACAGGTTTTGGGGTATCATTGTGCAACGGGATTGTCTTTGTTTGCACTTGCTGTTAACTTTATATTTATAATAAAGGACTACAATGGACTTGCAATGCGTAAATTGTTTCGATTTAATTCCGAAGGAGGCAGGGACTTTGAATAAACGGATTCGAAAGATTATTTTGACCATATCTTTATTGTGTTTGCTGGGATGGTCCTGTGAGATAACAGTTCATGCAAATGAATCAAGATATGATTTTTTTATTGATGATGGAGCATGTGTACTGACGGATGAGCAGGAGGAGCAGCTTCGTGCTAATTTAGATAGTTTTGCGCAGGAAGGCAATATACGTATTGTTACGTTATCGCAAAATGAACTTACTGCAAAGGAATATGCAAGAGAAATACATAGCCATTATGAACCTCAAAGAGAAAAAGTAATTGTTTTTGTAGTTGATTTGGACAATCGTCAAATAGGCTTTTGGGGTTGTTCATACCTATATCAAATAAATGCAAATTATTATGATGAACTCATAGAAGAAAATGCTTATTCTTATTTTAACGATAAAAAATATTTTGAATGTATAGACAGTGCTTTCTCCCAGTATAAAACTTTGGAAGACGGCGGGCGGATTTGGCAGCCGATGAAATATATAGCTAATGGTATGTTGGCGATAAGTCTGGCTGTATTCATCAATTTTGCTATAATGAGACGTATTTCTGTTGTTAAAGTGCAAACGGAAGATGAGCGCAAAGAAAAAATCTACAAACGTGTTGAAATAGCAAACGCTTACGCAGTATATAAAGAAACCAGTGTGACGCATCTTAAAACATATTAACATTTCTAAAATGGGACGAAATATATAAAAATAGTAAAAAAACGTAAAATAATGCAAAAAAACAAAAAACCCACTAGATTTTTTGGCGTAAATATGAGAGAATAGACACGGTATTTATGATACATTTTTGACAATGGTATTGTAAGTTATAGAATCGAAAGGAGTTTTCACATGATTTATTCAAGAGAAGTTGAAGAAATGTGTCCCGTAGCACAGGGCGTGAATCACGGTTGTGCTCCCATTCCTGAAGAAGCAAAATGGGTTAAAGCAAAAGATGTAAAGGATATTTCCGGTTTGACACATGGTGTGGGCTGGTGTGCGCCTCAGCAGGGAGCATGTAAGCTTACCCTTAATGTTAAGGAAGGTATCATTCAGGAGGCTTTGGTTGAGACCATCGGTTGTTCCGGTATGACTCACTCCGCAGCTATGGCTTCTGAGATTTTGCCCGGCAGAACTGTTATGGAAGCATTGAATACCGACCTTGTTTGTGATGCTATTAATACTGCTATGAGAGAGTTGTTCCTTCAGATTGTTTACGGACGTACCCAGAGTGCATTCTCTGAGGATGGTCTGCCTGTTGGTGCAGGTCTTGAGGATCTTGGTAAGGGTCTTAGAAGCCAGGTTGGTACTATGTACGGTACTTTGGCAAAGGGTCCTCGTTATCTTGAGATGGCAGAGGGTTATGTAACCGGTATCGCACTGGATGCTGATGATCAGATTATCGGCTATCAGTTCGTAAGCCTTGGCAAGATGACTGACTTCATCAAGAAGGGTGATGATCCTAACACTGCATGGGAGAAGGCGAAGGGCCAGTATGGTCGTGTTGCAGATGCAGTTAAGATTATCGACCCCAGACATGAGTAAGATAGGAGGACACTTAAATGGCTTTATTTGAATCATATGAAAGAAGAATTGACAAAATCAATTCCGTATTGAACAGCTATGGCATCGCTTCCATCGAAGAGGCTGAGAAGATTACTAAGGATGCCGGTCTTGATGTTTACAATCAGATTAAGGGCATTCAGCCTATCTGTTTTGAGAATGCATGTTGGGCATACATCGTAGGTGCAGCTATTGCAATTAAGAAGGATTGCAGAAGAGCAGCTGATGCTGCAGCAGCAATTGGTGAGGGACTTCAGGCTTTCTGTATCCCCGGTTCCGTTGCTGATACCCGTAAGGTAGGTCTTGGCCATGGTAACCTTGGTAAGATGCTCCTTGAGGAGGAGACCGAGTGTTTCGCATTCCTGGCAGGTCATGAGTCTTTCGCTGCTGCTGAGGGTGCTATCGGTATCGCAGAGAAGGCTAACAAGGTTCGTCAGAAGCCCTTAAGAGTTATTTTGAACGGTCTTGGTAAGGATGCTGCACAGATTATTGCTCGTATTAACGGATTTACTTTCGTTGAGACTGAGTATGATCCTTACACCAACACTGTTAAGGAAGTATTCCGCAAGTCCTATTCCGATGGACTTCGTGCAAAGGTTAACTGCTACGGTGCAAACGATGTTTGCGAGGGCGTTGCAATCATGCACAAGGAAGGTGTTGACGTTTCCATTACCGGTAACTCCACCAACCCTACCAGATTCCAGCATCCCGTTGCAGGTACCTACAAGAAAGAGTGTCTGGAGCAGGGCAAGAAGTACTTCTCCGTTGCATCCGGTGGTGGTACCGGACGTACCCTTCATCCCGATAACATGGCTGCAGGTCCTGCATCCTATGGTATGACTGATACTATGGGTCGTATGCATTCCGATGCACAGTTTGCAGGTTCTTCTTCCGTACCCGCTCACGTTGAGATGATGGGTCTTATCGGTGCAGGTAACAACCCTATGGTTGGTATGACTGTTGCTGTAGCAGTTGCTATCCAGGAAGCAGCAGAAGCAAATCGTTTCTAAGAAATGATTGTAAGTTCTAAAGAAATGGCTTAAATACGGGGTTTTCCAAGTCGTAGTACGGTTTGGGAAGCCCTGTTTTTTTAAAAACAAATATAATTTGCATTTTTTGCAGAAATCATGTATACTATACATCGTGTATTTTTATGTTGCTAATGTAATATACCATTTCTAATGAAAGAAGGAGAAGAAAATGGACGGACAAAATTTTAATAATGGTTTAGACAATGATCAGAACACAGAGGCTACACCTGTAACTGAAGCAGGTTCTGAAGGTGTAACAACAAATGCATTTGAGTCTGCAGGAGAGACTGTAAATGTAAATACCGGTAACTATCAGGATAATACTTCCTCTTACAGTTATCAGAGCAGTACCGACACTAGTAGCTATAGTTATCAGAGTGATAATAATACAAATAGTGGAAGCTATAATTATCAGGACAATACAAATCAGTATTATTCTGCAACTACATATACGGATAATTCAGAACCGCAGGCGGAAGGTACTCCCGGTTTGGCAATTGCTTCTCTGATAATGGGTATTATTTCTATTGTGTTCTGTTGTTGTTGGGGTGCCGGTATTGTATTTGCAGTTCCCGGTATTTTCATGGCTCGTTCTGCTAATAAGAAGAATAAGACCGGTGTAGGTACTGCTGGTATGGTTTGTTCCATTATCGGTACCGTATTAAATGCATGTATGTTGCTTTATTTTGCGTTTGTGTTGATTGTTGGTTTTGCTGAATATAGTAGTTATTAGTATGTAACAAATGAAGAAATACTTTAATTGCAAAATGAAGAGAGAAGACTTAAGCAGAGAAGAAGAGAATGCTCTTTATTGGGCAGGGCTCATTGCGCTTCCGATTGCTTTGATTGGGGCGTACATAGCGGTGTATTGGATTCTTCCCAATATTCCCACAGGAGATTGTATTTTTTGGAAACTGTTTGGAGCATATTGTCCCGGATGCGGCGGAACAAGAGCTGTGGTAGCATTTATGCATGGAGATATTCTTTTGTCTTTATGGTATCATCCATTAATAATGTACATTGTTGCTATTTATACAGTGTTTATGTTTACTCATACCTTAGAGAAGTTGCATTTTCCGATAATTAAAGGTATTCGTTTTCGCATAGCATATCTCTATGGGACGCTTGGAATAATTGCTGTTAACTGTGTTGTGAAAAATGTTCTTAAGTTCGCTTTCGGAATAGAAATGTAATTATTATGAGTTTATTAAAAAAATAAGAAGAAATTATTAAATTTGTATCTTGACGAAAGCGCTTACATGCGTTATTATATCATTTGTACAATATTTTACGGTCTTGAATTCAAGACAGAAAAGGAGAAAATTATGGATAAAAAAATTACTAGTATTTTTGCTTATCTTGGTCTGATCTTTTGGTTGATCGGTTTCCTTGCAGGCGACAAAGAGGGTGCTAAGTTCCATTTGAATCAGGGACTGGTATTGTTCATCGGAAGTGTCATCATTGGTGCTGTAGGTATTATTCCTGTAATTGGTACCATCGTTGCATGTGTTGGTTCTCTTGCAATTTTTGTATTCTGCATCATGGGTATCGTTTCTGCATGTAAGGATGAAGAGAAGCCTCTGCCTTTGATTGGTAAGATTCAGATTTTGAAGTAATTTTAATCGAATAAATTAAGATTTACATAAAGGACTACGTACTGTAAAGTATGTAGTCTTTTTTACTTTTGATTGACTAAAAAAAATAGGGCAGTATCCTTGTGGACACCGCCCTATTGCTGTATTT
>SVFL01000128.1 GCA_015056885.1 Lachnospiraceae bacterium | reverse complement strand
GTATGAAACTCTTCGCTGGTCTGCAAATACTCATATTCCGGTGAGTGTTTGAGCTCTTGTATCAGTGGGGGTATCAGTTCTTTCATAGATGTACCGGTATCGTTGGTGGTTACTCTGCGGTATAACGGGGATTCTTGAACCTTCCGGACAGATAACATGGAATCGAACATTTGTCGGAGGAATGCTACCGTCTGTGCGGCATCCTTATTGGCGACGGCAACCGTAAAGTGAGCCACTGCGGTATTATACGGATTTAGATCAAAAGCTTCTGCCAGTTTTGTTACTCGCTCAGCCACATAAGCTGCCGTATCTTTATCGCCCAACGCAATGTTTGCATCGATTAATTTGTACATTATCGTTTGCACATCGTTTACTGCAGTGAGAAGTGACTGCTCTAACAGTTTGGCAGCATCTTCGACCTGATTTTGGTCGAGATAGATGGTGGCCTGTAGTAATCTTTTGTCCGGAATATCGTTGCGATTCGGTATTTGGTTAAGGTACTCCTGTGCTTTGTCATACTGTCCGTCACCGATAGCGCGACTTGCCAGCATGAAACGTGCACCATTGCGAATAACAGCTTCATCGCTTTGTGCCAGACGCTCATACCAAGCGTCTATTTTTCTCCTATATGCAATTGTTTGAGCCTCTTCCAAGCCGGCAGTCATCAACAAGCCTTGCAGCAGAAGTGCAAAATTATGAAGGAGCGAATCACTGTTAGGATACTCATGAATTTTCGCCTGGGCGGCAGCAAATCCTGCATCAAAGCCAGCTGAAAGAGCTGTTTCATGTATTTCTTTGCAAAAGAGGATAAGCTCCTGTTGGGTAAGGTCCTCGTAAAAACCAAAGAGGGTATTCAGGTCAATTTTTAAAAGTCGGGCCAGGGGTGGCAGTAATGCTATGTCCGGGCAGGTACTGCCCTTTTCCCATTTATTGACCGCAGGTGTGGTGATGCCAAGATATTCTGCTACCTGCTCCTGTGTTAAGCCCAGGGCCTTGCGGCGTTCTTGAATGATCGTATGGATTATCATTATATTTACTCCCTTCCATAAGAGATATCAAAGAATTCCTTGTAATGATATTATATCAACACAAGGGGGATTCTACAATTGAGCAGATTTTTAATTTCTTATACATTTTATTAACCAACAGGAAATAGGAGAGAAGATTGACAAACTGATACTGTGGCAGGTTTGGTTATTGTGAGGAAGCTGGCGAAGGTGCTGAAATGTGATGTGGAGGAATTGTATGGTTGAGAGGACGAGTTTTTTAAGATTTTTTTAAGGCTTCTTTAAGGTTTTTGGTACTCCATTGACAGTGTCTGCTCCCTGCATTAGGCTGAAAATATAATAGGCCAAGGCAGGGGGAGACAAGATGAAATACGACATCTGTTTTATACGGAAATACTGGAAAAAGCATAAGAAACAAGCAATCACCTTTTTGATGATTTACATCATCTTGGTGACTTATTTGCTTGTTTCTTTTTGTATGGTCAGAACGGAGCTTCGGCGTATTTATTTTGAGAATCAGGCGGATCATTCGGAAAGTGGGCGCTTCTATGGTTATCATAGTGCCGGAAGCGGGGCATACAATTTTCTGTTTTATGGGATGGATGATGAGAAGATAGCTGAGCTGATGCAAGAGCCTTGGGTTGAGGAGTGTCAGACGGTTTATGTAAGTGGTTCTCTCGGAGTATCTGACTGGAAATATACCTGTGGAGCATTTTCCGGCGAGAAAGCAAAGGAACTATCCGGTTATCAACTGGAGGCGGGAAGGTACCCTGAAAAAAGCGGCGAAATCGCTGTTTCGCGACTGGCACTGGAAAATATGTGCGGAAATGCAGAGCCGGATAAATCAATAACACTCCTTCGGTATGACAAAGAAGGGAAGCTCGTGGGAGAACTGGATGCGAAGATTGTAGGTGTTATTCAGGACAACGGACAGAGAGAAAGCTGGGAAACCTGTCTTAAATCCATAAATAAGTATTTTGAACCAACTATTTTACTGTCTTTAGAGGATGTGGATATTTCTGATTGTAGCAGATATGCCATGATTCGGATAACTGACGGACAAAGGATAGGGAGCTATACAGAGACCCGGGCGGAAGAATTAAATAAGCGGATAGAAACTTATTTTGAATGCGGAGCAGGGGTTGGGATTGGTGCATATGATAGTAGTTATTTTACTAAATTATCGGGTGTGAGTACCAATGAATATGACGGGACTGTAAAGCAGGAAAAGGTGTACTTTTATGAGTATACAGGTATCATAGCGGCAGTGCTGATGGCAGTGACCTTAAGCAGTGGTTTGTTGGCATTGTTTCCCACACGTATGAAATCCCTGCGTCTATTGTGGCAAAACGGATACACTGTAAAAAGACTGCGTTGTATGCTGATGCTGGAATGCGGTATGTTTACCATAGGCGGACTGTTGGCAGGCTTTATAGTGGCAATGGGCGTATATGAAATATTATTGCAGATTCAGTACAGGGTGTTTGGCCTGGAGCTTTTCAGAGGCTATTTTGCAGAATGGGGAATTTCTCAAATCACCTACTCTCCTATAGGATATACACTGGGGATTACCTGTGTTGTGTCTGTATTGAGCTATCTGATGGTATGTCTGTATGTAAGCAGAAGCCGGCTGGAGAAGGTAGAGAAGCCGACACGAGTAAAACACGGAAAAGTTTGTAATATAGGGCTTTTCAGAAAAGTAGGTAGGGTCATTAATCACCGAGGTATAGCTACATTACAGGTAAGTGCACTGGTGATGGTTCTTATGATTGCAACAGCGGCGTATATGT